>RBWT01000117.1 GCA_004010275.1 Streptomyces huasconensis | reverse complement strand
GGGAGACATCCGCCGCGGAGCGGCGGGGTAGGGGATACCGCCGGGTAACCGTTCGTGGTGGGGCAGGGGGCACCCCCCGGGGTGGGGCCTGTTCAGGGGGTGGTCATTTGGGGGCGGACAGGATGTCCTTGCGGCGTGCTCTCATGGGGGGATGATCGATGAGTTCTTGACGGACGGCGTACGTGACGTGGAAGAGGCCCTGCGGAAGGTCGCGGCCGCCGAGGTGACCCCCCGCTTCCGCCAGCTCGCCGCAGGCGACATCGTGGAGAAGAGCGGCCCGCACGACGTGGTGACCGTCGCCGACCGCCGCGCCGAGGAGCAGCTGACCGTCGACCTGCCCGCCCTCCTGCCGGGCTCCGTCGTCGTGGGCGAGGAAGCGGTGCACGCCGACCCCACGACGTACGAGGCCATACGCGGGGACGCGCCCGTGTGGATCGTCGACCCGGTCGACGGGACGAGGCAGTTCGTGCACGGCGACCCCGGCTTCTGCATGCTCGTCGCCCTCGCGGTCGACGGAGAGGTCCAGGCCTCCTGGACGTACGCACCCGCGCTGGACCAGTTCGCCGTGGCCGTGCGCGGCAAGGGCGCCTGGCTGAACGGACAGCGGCTGACCGCCGGATCGCCCGAGCCGGGGCGGGACCTCGAAGTGGCCACCTCGCACCCCGACTTCACCACCGAGGACCAGAAGCGGGCGCTGCTCGGCCTGCGCGTGGACGGCGTACGGCCGAGGCCGTGCGGATCGGCGGGCCTGGAGTATCTCGCCGTGGCCCGGGGCGAGTTGGACGCCGTCGCGTTCTCGTGGGAGCTGGCCTGGGACCACGCGGCGGGACTGCTGCTCGTCGCCGAGGCGCGGCGGCGCCGCCCTGACCCTGACGGGTGAGCGGTTCCGTACGGCCGGGGGTAACGCCCTGCCGTTCACCGCGGCGCGCGACGCGGCCACGGCCCGGCGCGTGGTGGACCTCCTCACGAGCGAGGTCTGAGCCCGCGGCCCGCGAGGGGCCACCGCGGCGGCGGCGCTGTCGGTGCCGCCGCCTATCCTGGGCGGCAGTGGCATCGGCTGACGAAGGAGTCCGAAGGTGCCGTCGATGCTTGATGCCGTCGTCGTGGGAGCGGGGCCGAACGGCCTGACAGCCGCCGTCGAGCTGGCCCGCCGCGGCTTCTCCGTGGCCGTCTTCGAGGCCAGGAGCACCGTGGGGGGCGGCGCGCGCACCGAAGAGCTGACGCTCCCCGGCTTCCGCCACGACCCCTGCTCGGCCGCCCACCCGCTGGGCGTCAACTCCCCGGCGTTCCGCGCCATGCCCCTGGAGCGGTACGGCTTGGAGTGGCTGCACGCCCGGCTGCCCATGGCGCACCCCTTCCTGGACGGCAGCGCCGCCGTGCTGGCCCGCTCGGTCGCCGAGACCGCCGCTCCTTCGGCCCGCGGGACGCGGGGACGTACCGACGCCTGGTGGAGCCCTTCCTCCCGAAGTGGGACGTCCTGCTGCGGGACTTCATGTCCCTGCCGCTCAGTTCGCTGCCGCGCGATCCCGTCACCCTCGCCCGCTTCGGCCTCGCGGGCCTGCCCCCGTCGACGTGGCTGCATGCGCCGCTTCCACGACGACCGGGCCCGCACCCTGTTCGCGGGTCTCGTCGCCCATGTCATCGCCCCGCTCGACGGCATCATCACCAGCGGCGTCGGCATGGTCTTCGCGCTGGCCGCGCACGCCCGCGGCTGGCCGGTCGCCCGGGGCGGCTCCCAGTCCATCTCCGACGCGCTCACCGCGTACCTGAAGGATCTGGGCGGCTCCGTCCACACGGACTTCGAGGTCAAGCGGCTCGACGACCTGCCGCCCGCGCGCGCCTACGTCTTCGACACCTCGCCGACCGCGCTCGCCCGCATCGCGGACCTCGGCAGCACCTATGCCGGGTATCGGTACGGCGCCGGTGTCTTCAAGGTCGACTACGCCCTGGACGGCCCCGTCCCCTGGACCGCCGAGGAGGCACGGTCCGCCGGTACCGTGCAGGTCGCCGCGGACCGGGCCGAGATCGGCGCCGCGCTGCACGCCGCCGCCCGCGCACGCGCGCCGGACCCGCCGTTTCTAATCACCGTCCAGCCCAGCGTCGCCGACCCCACGCGGGCCCCCGAGGGCAAGCACGTCTTCTGGGCGTACGGCCACGTGCCGAACGGCTGGGACGGCGACCTGACCGACGCGATCGAACGGCAGCTGGAGCGGTTCGCGCCCGGCTTCCGCGACCGCGTCCTCGCGCGCGCCACGTCCGGCCCGCCCGAACTCGCCGCACGCAACGCCAACTATGTGGGCGGCGACATCGCCTGCGGCGCCGCCAGCGGACTCCAGCTGCTGCTGCGCCCCAAGCTCTCCCTGTTCCCGTACGCGACGAAACACCCGGCGGTCTTCATCTGCTCCTCCGCCACACCGCCGGGCCCCGGCGTCCACGGCATGTCCGGGCACAACGCCGCCAAGGCCGTCTGGAAGCGACTGAGGGCCGACGGATGAAGGAGGAGAAGCTCGTGGCCGCACCCATCACCCTCGTCCTCGGTGACATCACGGCGCAGCACGCCGACGCCATCGTCAACGCCGCCAACTCCTCCCTCCTCGGCGGTGGCGGGGTCGACGGCGCCATCCACCGGCGCGGCGGCCCCGAGATCCTCGCCGACTGCCGGCGCCTGCGCGCCTCGCACCACGGCAAAGGCCTGCCCACGGGCCAGGCCGTCGCCACCACCGCCGGCCGCCTCCACGCCGCGCACGTCATCCACACCGTGGGCCCCGTGTGGTCCGCCACCGAGGACCGCTCTGAGCTGCTCGCCTCCTGCCACCGCGAGGCACTGCGCGTCGCGGCCGAGGTGGGCGCGCGCACCGTCGCCTTCCCGGCGATCTCCACCGGGGTCTACGGCTGGCCGCTCGACGACGCGGCCCGCATCGCCGTGCGCACGGTCCGGGAGGCCGCCGACCCCGCGCTCTTCGACGAGGTGCGGTTCGTCCTCTTCGACCAGGCCGCGTACGACGCGTTCGCCGCGGCGGCGGCCGCGCACGGTTGTTAGCGGGGCGGCCCCGGCCGCGCGAGGTTGATGTCGGATTCTCGCCAGTGCCGCCCGGGGAGATCCGCGATGCTTGAGCGCATGCACACCGACACCGAGCGCTGTGTACGTGCCGTTCAGTCGAAGGACGCCCGCTTCGACGGCTGGTTCTTCACGGCCGTCGTCACCACCCGCATCTACTGCCGTCCCAGCTGTCCGGTCGTGCCGCCCAAGGCCGAGAACATGACCTTCTACCCGAGCGCCGCCGCCTGCCAGCAGGCCGGCTTCCGGGCCTGCAAGCGGTGCCGCCCGGACAGCACGCCCGGCTCGCCCGAGTGGAACCAGCGGGCCGATCTGGTCGCCCGCGCCATGCGTCTCATCGGCGACGGCGTCGTCAACCGCGAAGGCGTCCCCGGCCTCGCCGCCCGCCTCGGCTACAGCGCCCGCCAGGTGGAGCGCCAGCTCCTCGCCGAGCTGGGCGCGGGACCGCTGGCGCTCGCCCGCGCCCAGCGGGCCCAGACCGCGCGGCTGCTCATCGAGACGACCGCCCTGCCCATGGCGGAGATCGCCTTCGCCGCGGGGTTCTCCTCGATCCGCACCTTCAACGACACCGTCCGCGAGGTCTTCGCGCTCGCCCCCGGAGAGCTGCGCGCCCGCGCACCCAAGGCGGCCGCGGGATCGGCCACCGCGACGTCCGGGGCCCTCTCCCTGCGGCTGCCGTTCCGCGCCCCGCTCAACCCCGACAACCTCTTCGGGCACCTCATCGCGACCGGCGTCCCAGGTGTCGAGGAGTGGCGCGACGGCGCGTACCGCAGGACCCTGAGCCTGCCCTACGGCCACGGCGTCGTCGCCCTCACCCCGCACCCCACCCACATCGGCTGCCGGCTGAACCTCACCGACCTGCGCGACCTGACCATCGCCATCAGCCGCTGCCGCCGCATGCTCGACCTGGACGCCGACCCGGCCGCCGTGGACGGCCGGCTGCGTGACGACGCTGCTCGCGCCGCTCGTCGACAAGGACCCGGGGCGGCGGGTGCCCCGTACGTCGACGAGGCCGAGTTCGCCGTGCGCGCCGTCCTCGGCCAGCAGGTCTCCACCGCCGCCGCCCGCACCCGCCGCCCGCGCCCTCGTCACCGCGCACGGCACCCCCATCGAGGACCCGGAGCCCGAGGGGGGCCTCACCCACCTCTTCCCGAGCCCCGGCGGCCCTCGCCGCTCTGACCCCGAGGCGCTCGCCCTGCCCCGCAGCCGCCGCACCACCCTGACCACGCTCGTACGCCACCTCGCCGACGGCAGCCTCCGGCTCGGCGCGGAGAGCGGCTGGGACGAGGCCCGCGCCCGGCTCGCCGAACTCCCCGGCTTCGGCCCCTGGACGGTCGAGATCATCGCCATGAGCGACGCCGGCGACCCCGACGCCTTCCTCCCCTCCGACCTCGGCATCCGGCGCACCGCACGGGAACTGGGCCTGCCGCACACCCCCGCCGCGCTCACCGCGCGCGCCGCCGCCTGGCGGCCCTGGCGGGCGTACGCCGTGCAGTACCTGTGGGCCACCGACGACCACCCGATCAACCACCTCCCCGCGTAAAAGGACATCACCATGGAACGACTGCACACCGTCCTCGACAGCCCCTACGGGCCGCTCACCCTCGTCGCCACCGACGGCGTCCTCAGCGGCCTGTACATGTCCGACCAGCGCCACCGGCCGGCGCAAGAGACGTTCGGCGAGCGCGACCCGGCGCCCTTCGGCGAGGCGATCAGCCAGCTCGAAGCCTATTTCGCGCGGGAGTTGAAGGAATTCGACCTGCCGCTGCGGCTGGACGGCACGCCGTTCCAGCGCCTGGTCTGGGACGAGCTGCTGCGCATCCCCTACGGGGAGATCCGTACGTACGGCGAACTCGCCGAACTCCTCGGCAAGCCCGGCGCCTCCCGCGCGGTCGGCCTCGCCAACGGCAAGAACCCGATCAGCGTCATCGTCCCCTGCCACCGCGTCGTCGGCGCCAACGGCAACCTCACCGGATACGGCGGCGGACTCGACCGCAAGAAGCAACTGCTGGCCTTCGAGGGCGGCGGCGTGGGCATGGGCGGCGGCGCGGACGCCCTCTTCTGAGGCCGGGCCTCCGGGCGGCCGGGCGCCAGGTGTCAGCCGACCCGGTGCCCGTCCTCCAGCTCGGCCGGGCCGTCACCGCGTGCAGCGCGTCGAGCGCGGCCTCGACCCGGCGGGCCGTCGCGCCCAGCAGCAGCCCCGCGACGTCCTCACGGGCCACCAGCCGCCAGGAGAGCAACTCCTCCTCCTGGAGCCTGATCGACTTCAGCTGCTCCGCGTCGAGCACCCCGCCGTCGTACAGGTACGCCACCAGCGGCGGACGCGGATGCAGCGGGCCCGGCGGCACCCAGTCCACCGCGAGCAGCCGCCCGAGCGGCACGTCGAGCCCGATCTCCTCCAGCGTCTCCCTGCGCGCCCCCTGGCGTGGCGTCTCCCCGCTGTCCGACTCGACGGTCCCGCCGGGCAGCGCCCAGCCCTCGCGGTAGTTGGGCTCGACGAGCAGGACCCGGCCCTCCGCGTCCCGGAAGAGCGCGGCGGCCCCGGCCAGGACGCGGGGGAGGCCCGCTATGTACGTGGCGTAGTCCTGAGTGGTCATCGGGGAAGGGTAACGCCGGACCGTTCGCCCGACCGGGACTGATCGATCATTTCTGCGGGTTGGAGACCGGGTAAATGCTGATATGGGGAGGTTTTCCGGCGGGGTGTGGCGTCCCGTTCCGCAGGCGGCCATGGGCAGGGGGCCCCTCCTGCGGTTATGGTCGCAGCGGCGCGACTGCCTTGCCGCGAGCAAGGCCGGAAGCAAGGGGAATGCAAGGTGGCGGACGCTGCAGGAACGGCGGGACGCGGGCAGCAGGTGCGGCGCGAGCAGGCGCGGCACGTGCTCATCGCCGCGGACAAGTTCAAGGGTTCGCTCACGGCCGTGCAGGTCGCTGAGCGGGTGACGGCCGGGCTGCGCGCCGTCGCCCCCGAGGTGCCGGTCGCAGGCGCTGCCGGTCGCCGACGGCGGGGACGGCACGGTCGCCGCGGCCGTCGCGGGCGGTTTCGAGCGCCGGGACGTCACCGTCACCGGACCGCTCGGCGACCAGGTGACGGCGGCGTACGCCCTCAAGGACGGCACCGCCGTGGTGGAGATGGCGGAGGCCTCGGGCCTCCAGCTGCTCCCGGAGGGCGTCTTCGCGCCCCTCACCGCCACGACGTACGGCTCCGGCGAGCTGATCCGCGCCGCGCTCGACGCGGGGGCCCGCACCATCGTCTTCGGCGTCGGCGGCAGCGCCACGACCGGACGGCGTCGGGCATGCTGGCCGCGCTCGGCGCCCGCTTCCTCGACGCGGACGGCGCGCCCGTCGCGCCGGGCGGCGGTCCGCTGAAGGAACTGGCCACCGCCGACCTGTCGGGCCTCGACCCGCGCCTGAAGGACGTCGAGATCGTCCTCGCCAGCGACGTCGACAACCCGCTGACCGGGCCGAAGGGCGCCCCGGCCGTGTACGGGCCGCAGAAGGGCGCGACCCCGGAGGACGTCGCCGCGCTGGACGAGGCGCTCGCCCACTTCGCCGCGGTCCTGGAGAAGTCCATCGGCCCCAAGGCCGCGGAGTACGCGCAGTCGCCGGGCGCGGGCGCCGCGGGCGGCATCGGGTACGGCGCGCTGGTCGGCCTCGGGGCGGGCTTCCGGCCCGGCATCGAGGTCATGCTCGACGTGCTCGGCTTCGCGCCCGCGCTGGAGCGGGCCACCCTCGTGATCACCGGCGAGGGCTCGCTCGACGAACAGACTTTGCACGGCAAGGCGCCCGCCGGGGTGGCCGCGGCGGCCCGCGCCGCGGGCGTCGAGGATCGTCGCGGTCTGCGGGCGCCTCGCGCAGCCGGCCCAGGCCCTCGGCAGGGCGGGGATTCGGCGTGCGTACGCGTTGACCGACATCGAGCCGGAACGTGGCGCGGTGCATCGCCGAGGCCGGGCCGATTCTGGAGGAGCTCGCGGCGAGGCTGGGGCGGGACTACTTGGCGTAGGGCCGGGCGGGGGTCCTCCGGGCGCCGTCTGCCGTGCTGGGGTGTGTGTGCGGGGTGCGGGTCTGCTGTGGTTGTTCGCGCAGTTCCCCGCGCCCCTGACGGGCGCCCCGCCTAGTTCGGTGACAGTCTGTGCGCCTCCACCGCCAACGCCACCTCCACCAGGTCCCTCGGCCTCGCCAGCGACCTCGACGTCAGCTGCTCCAGGCGGCGCAGGCGGTTGAAGACCGTGTTGCGGTGGCAGTAGAGGCGGCCGGCCGCCCGTCCCGCCGAGCCCTCGCACGCCAGCCACGCGTCGAGGGTCTCCAGCAGGACCGCGCGGTCCGCCGGCTCCAGCGCGAGGACCTCCCCGAGCACCTCCGTGACCAGCCGCCCGGCCAGCTCCGGCTGGCTCACGACCAGGGCCGTCGGCATCCGCTGGTCCAGGCGTACGATGCCGGTCGCGTCCGGCGGGCATGTGCGCAGCGCCAGTTCCGCCAGGCGCCGCGCGTGGCCGAGGTCGGCGAGGCCGTCCACCACGGGGCTGATGCCACCGGGGCCCGGGCACCGCCCGTCGAGCAGCCGGGCGAGGCCGTCGAGGCGTCGCGCCGAGCGCGACCACGCCCACCTCGCAGTCCGTCCGCATCCGCCAGACGAAGCGGAACCCCGGCCGCTGGATCTGCCGGTGGAAGGCCTCACGCCCGTCGCGCCGCTCCGCGCGTAGCACCACCACCGCGTACGGGCCGTGCTCGGGCAGGTCGAGCCCGGCCGCCGCGCGCGCCGCGAGGCCCGGCGCCTGCCGCCCCTCCAGGAGCGCGTCCAGCAGCGCCTGCAACTGCTCGTCGGTGCGCCGCCGCAACTCCAGCTCCGTGGCCCGGTACGCGTCGGACGCGATCGCCGCCTGCGCGTCCACCGCCGACCACACCATCGTCGCCGAACGCATCAGGACCGCCAGCTTCTCCGGGTCCTTGCCCGCCACCCCCTCCAGCAGCGAATCCCACACCAGGTAACCGGCATTGCGGTACGAGTGCACCAACAGGTCCAGCGGCAGACCCTGTTGCGCGCGGCGCCGCCCCGACTCCTCCGCGTACTCCAGGTCGAGGCGCGGTGAGGCCCGGGGCGCCGAGATCGCCTCGATGCCGATCCGCATGGCCTCCTCGGCCTCGCGCCAGTGCACGTCGTACGGCAGGACGCGTCCGAACACCGGCGAGTACTCGGAGAGTTGCCGCAGGTGCTCGTCGACCAGTTCGGGAACCCGGGGCAGCAGAGCCGTGCACGCCTCCTTGAGGAGTCGCCAGTCGTGGCCGGTGCGCGGCCGTCGGCCGTTCGTGGACCCGCTCACGGAACCCCCATCATCGCGCTCCAGGACGTCGATGGTGCGGAGGATGCCACGGGCCGCCCCCCTCCCGCAGGCCCCTGACACGCGGTCTTGTGCGCGTGCACAACGGCGGACCGCCGCCGCTGGTCCCCCGCAGCGTTTCGCCCGCTGCCCGTGGACGGGCCGCCCCCGCGGTGCTGGGGTGAGCGCACTCGACGGCGGACGGGCCGTGCGGGATCTGGAGGGCTGGTACGTGGGTGGTTCCGACATACGAGGTTCCGGAATGCGACATTCCGGCGGCTCCGGACTCGTCGTACGGGAGGTGTCGGTCGGCTACGGCCCCGTACGCGCCCGCGCCGGGTCTCGCTCGACGTGCCCAACACCGTCGTCGCCGTGCTCGACAACGGCGCGGGCAAGTCGACGCTGCTGCGCGCCGTCTCCCGCACCCTCGCCTTCCAGGGCGGGGCGCTCACCTCGGGCGGCATCCACTTCGGCGGCACCCGACTGGACGGCCTCGCGCCGGACCGGGTCGTCGCGCCGGGGTCTCGCACGTCCCGGAAGGCAGACAGGTGTTCGCCCGCATGACCGTCGCCGACAACCTGCGCGCCGGGGCCCTCGGCTCGACCGGGTCGCGCGCCGCCAAGACGGCCGCCCTGCGCCGCGTCCACGAACTCTTCCCGGTCCTCGCCGAGCGCGGCGCCCAGCGCGCCGGACTGCTCTCCGGCGGTGAACAGCAGATGCTCGCCGTGGGCAGGGCGCTCATGGCCGCCCCCCGCCTGCTGCTCCTCGACGAACCCTCCCTCGGCCTCGCGCCGCTGATGGCAGCCCGCATCGCCGACACCATCCGGGAGATCAACGCCCAGGGCACCTCCGTACTGCTCGTCGAACAGAACGCCGCGCTCGCCCTGCGGCTCGCCTCCCACGCGTACGTCCTCGACGTCGGCGAGGTCGCCCTGTCCGGCCCCGCCGACGAACTCGCCGCCTCCGACGAGGTACGCCGCCGCTACCTCGGCGTGGTCGACCAGGACGCGGCGGCCGACGCCGGCCAAGGCCTCGGCGCGCTGCCGACCCTGCCGCGCTGGGAGGCCGGACGGTGACCGCGGAGACCGTACCCCCGCTGGAAGTGCGCGAGCTGACCGTCCGTTTCGCGGGGCTCACCGCTCTGGACGCCGTCAGCTTCACCGTCCGCCCCGGCACCGTGCACGCCGTCATCGGACCCAACGGCGCGGGCAAGTCCACCTGCTTCAACGTCCTGTCCGGCGTCTACCGCGCCTCCAGCGGCAGCGTCCGCTTCGGGGAGCACGAGCTGACCGCCCTGCGCCCGCACGACATCGCCGGACTCGGCGTCGCCCGCATCTTCCAGAACCTCGCCCTGCCGCCGCGCGCCACGGTCGCCGACAGCCTGCTGCTCGCCGCCTCCGCCTGACCCGCACCGGCTTCCTCGCCGCCGGGCTCCGGCTCCCCTCGGCGGCCCGCGAGGAGCGCAGCACCACGAACGCGTCCGCGAGATCGCCGCGTTCGTCGGCCTGGAACGCCACCTCGACCAGCCCGCGGGCTCCTTGCCCTACGGACAGCAGAAACTCGCCGAACTGGCCCTCGCCCTGTGCATGGAGCCCCGCCTGCTGCTCCTCGACGAACCCGTCGCCGGCATGACCGGCGACGAGCGGCGCCGCACGGCCGCCGTGATCGCGGGCGTCCGCGACAGCCTCGGCATCTCGATCGTCCTGGTCGAACACGACATGGGGGTGGTGATGCGGCTCGCCGACGCCGTGACCGTACTCGACTTCGGGCGCCGCATCGCCGACGGCGCCCCCGCCGACGTACAGAACGACCCGGCCGTCATCCGCGCCTACCTGGGGGAGGGGGACACCCGCCCATGACCACCTTCACCGAGCTTCTCCTCAACGGACTCTCCATGGGCTCCGTCTACGCGCTCATCGCGCTCGGCTTCGTCGTCATCTTCCGCGCCACCGAGGTGGTCAACTTCGCCCACGCCTCGCTGCTCCTCGCGGGCGGCTACATCACCGCCTCCCTCCACGACGACCTCGGCTTCTGGCCGGCGCTGCTCGTCGGCATCGCGGGCGCGGCCGTCGTCGGGGCCGCCGTGGAGTTCCTCGTCATGCGCCGCTACCGGGGCGCCGACCACAGCGTGCTCGCCATCGTCACCATCGGCGTCGACATCCTGCTCACCACCGAGCTGACCCGGCGTCTCGGCACCGACGTCCTGCCGCTCGGCGACCCCTGGGGCGACGACGTGCTGACCCTCGGCCCGATCTCCCTCGCCCACACCCGCATCGCCGCGTTCGTCGCGGCGCCCTGCTCATCACCGTCTTCCTCCTGGCCTTCCGCTACACCTCCTGGGGCGTGGCCATGCGCGCCGCCGCCGAGAGCCCGGAGACCGCCGCGCTGATGGGCGTACGGCTCGGCCGCGTCTCCCTGGGCGCCTGGGCGGTGGCCGGGGCGCTCGCCGCCGTCGCCGCGCTGTTCCTGACCGTCTTCCCGACCCCCGGCCTGGAGCGCGCCACCTCGCTGGCCGCCCTGAAGGCGTTCCCCGCCGCGATCCTCGGCGGCCTGGACTCCACCACGGGCGCCCTGGTCGGCGGCCTCGTCGTCGGCGTCACCGAGTCCCTCGCCACCGGCTACCAGAGCGAACTGACGTTCCTCGGACGCGGCCTCGGGGACCTCGCGCCCTACCTCGTCATGACCGTGATCCTGCTGATCCGGCCCGCCGGGCTCTTCGGCACGAAGGAGCTCGCCCGTGTCTGACATCCGCCGCGCAAGCGTCTGGGCGGCCGCGGCCGTGGTGCTGCTCGCCCTCCCCTTCTACCTCGACCGCTTCTGGCTCCAGGCGGGCCTCTTCGCCATGGCCGCCGCGATCGGCGCCATCGGCATCAACCTCCTCACCGGCGCCACCGGCCAGCTCTCCATGGGCCACGCCTTCTTCCTCGCCGTCGGCGCGTACGGCTACTGCGTCCTCGCGGGGGACGGCGGCGACGGTCTGACCGGGCTCGGGCTGCCGACCTGGCTCGCCGCCGCGCTCGCGGTGGCCCTCGCCGGGCTCGCGGGCGGCGTCTTCAGCCCCATCGCCGGACGGCTGCGCGGCGCCTACCTCGGCATCGCCACCCTCGCCCTGATCTTCATCGGACAGCACGTGCTGTTCAACGCCCACGACCTGACCGGCGGCTCCAACGGGCGCGACGTGCCGCCCCTGAGCCTCTTCGGCCTCACCTTCGACGAGCGCGAGGCCATCGTCGCCGCCGTGCCGTTCGGCTCCGCCGAGAAGCTCTGGTACGCCGGTCTCGTGGCGCTCCTGGCCTGCGGGCTCTTCGCCCGGGGCGTGCTGCGCGGCCGTCCGGGGCGCGCCATGAACGCGATCCGCGACCACCGCGTCGCCGCCGGTGTCATCGGGGTGCCGGTGGCCCGCTACCGCGCCGGGGTCTTCGTCCTGTCGTCGATGTACGCGGGCCTCGCCGGGGTGCTGCTCGCCCTGGTCTTCCAGCGCACGGTGCCGGACTACTTCGGGATGACGCTCTCCCTGGAGTACCTCGCCATGATCGTCATCGGCGGCCTCGGCTCGGTCTCCGGGGCCGTCGCGGGCGCGGCCCTCGTCTCCCTCCTGCCGCAGCTGCTGACCCGCTACAGCGACGCGCTGCCGCTCGTGTCGGCGCCGGGCGCGGGCGGGATCTCACCGGGCGAGGCGTCCCGGTACCTGTACGGCGCCGCCGTCGTCGCGGTGGTGCTCTTCCTGCCCGGCGGCCTGGTGAGGATCACCGCCCGGCGCAGCAAACCCACTCCAGGCACCGCACGTACTCCAGGCACTCCAGGGGAGACAGCATGAACGCAACCACCAGGGCCACGGCGGCCGCCACCGCTCTCGCCGCGCTGCTCGCGCTCACCGCGTGCAGCTCCAAGGCGACCGACGGCGACACGGGCGGCGAGAAGAACGCGGGAGGCGTGAAGACCGGCGAGGGCGTCTCCGGCAAGACCATCGGCCTCGGCGTGCTCACCGACATGACCGGCGTCTACGCCACCCTCGGCAAGAGCGTCACCCAGGCCCAGCAGCTCTACGTCGACCGGACCAACGCCGACGGCGGCATCTGCGGCCACCGGCTCAAGCTGACCGTCCGCGACCACGGCTACGACCCGCAGAAGGCCGTCGCCGCCTACACCGAGCTGGAGCCGAAGGTCCTCGGCTTCGCCCAGTTCATCGGCTCGCCCTTCGTGGCCGCCGTCAAGCAGCGCGTCGACGGCGACAAGGGCCTCGTCCTGCCCCAGGCCTGGTCGGCGAACCTGCTGGGCAGCCCGTACGTACGGGTGATCGGCTCGACGTACGACCTGGAGACGATCAACGCGATCGACTTCCTGATGAAGGAGAAGGGGCTCAAGAAGGGCGACAAGCTCGGGCACGTCTACTTCGAGGGCGACTACGGCGAGAGCGCCCTGAAGGGCTCGAAGCACATGGCGGCGAAGGCGGGCCTCACGGTTGTCGAGCAGAAGATCAAGCCGACGGACAACGACATGACCGCGCAGGTCTCCGCCCTGAAGAAGGCCGGGGTGAAGGGCGTCGTGATCAGCGCGGGCCCCCGCCAGGCGGCCTCCCTGGTCGGTGTCGCCGCGGCCGGCCGCTTCGACGTCCCGGTCATCGGCAACAACTCGGCGTTCGCCCCGCAGCTCCTCGCCACCCAGGCGGGCCCGGCCCTGGAGAAGAACTACTACGTGGCCTCGCCGACGCTGCCGATCGGCGCGGACACGGCGGCGGCCAAGAAGCTCGTCGCCGACTACAAGAAGGCCCACCCGAAGGACTCGCTGGACAACGGCGTGGTGGCGGGCTGGACGGCGGCCTCCGTCTTCGGTGAGGCCCTGAAGAAGGCCTGCGAGGACAAGGACCTCACGCGGGACGGCGTCGGCAAGGCCCTGCTGACCCTCGACGCCTTCGACTCCGGCTTCGGCGTCCGCCAGGACTTCACCGACCCCAAGGCGCCCTCCAGCAGGGAGAGCGTGATCCTCCGGCCGGACAAGGGCGCGACGGGCGGCATGAAGGTGGTCCGGGAGCCGGGCGCGGCCCAGGCGGCGCGCGGCTACACGCCCGGCGGCTGACGGCATGCGAAAGGGGCCCGAACCGAATGGTTCGGGCCCCTGAAGCCGGGGACAGACGCTACGGCAGCTGCGCGGCGCGTGCCTCGCGGCGGTTGCCCCGGAAGTTGTTCACCCGTCGGGCGGTGGCGAACAGGGGGATCACCGCGCCGAGGACCGCCTGAAGGGCACAGCCGGTCTGGAGGAGCAGCTGGCCGCCCGGCGCGTCGAACGCCCAGGCCGCGAGGAGCCCCATGGCCGCCACGATCCACGCGAGCATGGCCACCGCGAGGGGGCCGCGCGGCTTCGGGTACTCGACGCGGCTGACCATGAGCCAGGCGGTGCCGAGGATCGCGAGGAGCGTCGCCACGAACGGCAGCTCCAAGAGCACGATCGAGACGACCGTGAGCGCTCCGAAGGGCGAGGGCATGCCCTGGAAGGTGCCGTCCTTCACCGTCACGCAACTGAACCGCGCGAGCCGCAGCACCACCGCCAGCAGCACGACGATCGCGCCCAACGCCGCCACCCGCTGGTGCGCGTCGTCCGCGACCATGCCGTAGACGAGGACGAAGTACGCCGGCGCCAGGCCGAAGCTGATCAGGTCCGAGAGGTTGTCCAGCTCGGCGCCCATCGGCGAGGACCGCAGCTTGCGCGCCACGAGCCCGTCGAAGAGGTCGAAGACGGCCGCGCAGAGCATCAGGATCACGGCGGTCGCCGCGGAGTGCCGCGCCATGCCGCTCTCGGTGCTGCCCTGGAGGTACGGGGTGAGGATGCCGGTGGTGGTGAAGTACACCGCCATGAACCCGCACGTGGCGTTACCGAGAGTGAGGGTGTCCGCTATTGAGAGGCGCAACGAGAGAGGCATCTCCTCGTCGGCCTCGTCCTCCAGGGCCTCGGGCACCCAGCCCGCCTGTGTCTCAGGATCAACCACGGTCAATGCGAGTCACCCCAGCCACGGTCTTCTGACCGACCTCGACGTCCACCTCGACACCCTCGGGGAGGTAGATGTCGACACGGGAACCGAAGCGGATCAGGCCGATCCGCTCGCCCTGCTCCACCTTCGTGCCCTGCGGCACGTACGGCACGATGCGCCGTGCGACCGCGCCCGCGATCTGGATCATCTCGATGTCGCCCAGCTCGGTGTCGAAGTGCCAGACAACGCGCTCGTTGTTCTCGCTCTCCTTGTTGAACGCCGGGACGAACCCGCCGGGGATGTGCTCCACGGACGTCACCGTGCCCGCGAGGGGCGCGCGGTTGACGTGGACATTCAACGGGCTCATGAAGATGGCGACGCGGGTCCGCCCGTCCTTCCACGGCATGATGCTCTGCACCACGCCGTCGGCGGGGGAGATGACCCGGCCCTGAGCGATCTCACGCTCGGGGTCGCGGAAGAACCACAGCATCCCCGCCGCCAGCGCGGTGGCGGGAACGGCGACGGCGGCGGCACCCTTGGAACGGCGCGCGCGGGCGAGGCTGAGTGCCGCGGTGGCGACGGTCGGCAGGAGCCACGGCGATGCTCCGCGAGCAAGGCGTCCCTGGAGAATGCCGTCGCGAGGTGCAGAGGTTTGGCTGTGGGGCATGGATGACCTTCGTAGCGGATGATGCCGCGCGGTGATACGGGGGACGGCGGCTTTCTCCGGATGCTATCGGTTGCGGGCCACAACTGGGCAAGCCAGGAAGCCGAGTCGGCGGCCGAAGAGTGTTGACAGGGTGTGATCTTCTTCGCGAAGAAAACACCCCAAACCGGGCATCTAGCCCTGGAACCGATACTCTTCGAGCAGTCGACGACCAATGATCATTTTCTGGATCTCGGCGGTACCTTCACCGATCAGCAGCATCGGAGCCTCCCTGTAGAGGCGCTCGATCTCGTACTCCTTCGAGAAGCCGTAACCGCCGTGAATCCTGAACGCGTCCTCGACGACTTCCTTGCAGTATTCGGAGGCGAGGTACTTCGCCATCCCTGCTTCGAGGTCGTTTCGCTCCCCGGAGTCCTTTTTGCGTGCTGCGTTGACCATCATCGCATGGGCGGCCTCGACCTTGGTAGCCATCTCGGCCAACTTGAACTGGATCGCCTGGTGCTGGGCGATCGGCTTGCCGAAAGTGTGGCGTTGCTGGGCATACGAGACACCCAGTTCGAACGCACGCTGCGCGACACCGCAGCCACGCGCCGCGACGTTCACACGGCCCACTTCTACACCGTCCATCATTTGGTAAAACCCTCGGCCGGTGACCCCGCCGAGCACACGATTGGCCGGAATTCGCAGGTCGTCCATGATGAGCTCGGTGGTGTCGACCCCCTTGTAGCCCATCTTGTCGATCTTGCCGGGGATGGTCAGGCCGGGGCGGACCTCGCCGAAGCCCGGCTCCTTCTCCACGAGGAACGTCGTCATCGACTTGTGGGGGGCGGTGCCCTCAGGGTGTCCTTCGTCACTTCGGCACAGAACAGCCACCAAAGTGGACGTACCGCCGTTCGTGAGCCACATCTTCTGGCCGTTCAGGACATACTCGTCGCCGTCCTTGACACCCTTCGACGTGATCGCCGACACATCGGAGCCGAGCCCCGGCTCCGACATCGAGAACGCGCCGCGCACCTCGCCGGCCGCCATCCGCGGCAGGAACGTCTCCTTCTGCTCCTGCGTGCCGTGCTGCTTGAGCATGTAGGCGACGATGAAGTGGGTGTTGATGATGCCGGAGACCGACATCCAGCCACGCGCTATCTCCTCGACACACAGCGCGTACGTGAGCAGCGACTCGCCCAGGCCGCCGTACTCCTCCGGGATCATCAGGCCGAACAGGCCCAACTCCTTGAGACCGTCGACGATCTGCTGCGGGTACTCGTCGCGGTGTTCGAGTCCGGTGGCGACAGGAATGATCTCCTTGTCCACGAAGTCGCGGACGGTGGAGAGGATCTCCTGCTGGACGTCGGTGAGACCGGCGGTCTGCGCGAGTCGGCTCATGGCTACTTCTCCGTGCTCTCGGCGCTCTTGGAAGGGGTGTTCAGCTCCGGGCGGCCGGGCTGCTCGCCGCCGCGCTCCTTGATGTACGTCTCGGTGGGCACCATCACCTTGCGGCGGAACACGCAGACCAGGGTGCCGTCCTGCTTGTAGCCCTTGGTCTCCACGTACACGATCCCGCGGTCCGACTTGGACTTCGACGGCGTCTTGTCGAGGACCGTCGTCTCGCCGTAGATCGTGTCGCCGTGGAAGGTCGGCGCCACGTGCTTGAGCGACTCGACCTCCAGATTGGCGATCGCCTTGCCGGAGACGTCCGGCACCGACATGCCGAGGAGCAGCGAGTAGATGTAGTTGCCCACGACGACGTTCTTCCCGAAGTCCGTCGTCTTCTCCGCATAGTTGCTGTCCATGTGGAGGGGGTGGTGGTTCATGGTGAGCAGGCAGAAGAGGTGGTCGTCGTACTCGGTGACCGTCTTCCCGGGCCAGTGCTTGTACACGGCGCCGACTTCGAACTCTTCGTAGGTGCGGCCGAACTGCATGGTGTCTTACGCCTCCGGGGCCTCGAACTTGGACGTGCGGGTCATCCCGGCCGCACGGCCCTTCCCGGAGATGACCAGCGCCATCTTCCGGCTCGCCTCGTCGATCATCTCGTCGCCGAGCATCGCCGAGCCCTTCTTGCCGCCCGCCTCGGACGTGTAGTACTCGTACGCGTCCAGGATCAGCTCGGCGTGGTCGAAGTCCTCCTGGGAGGGCGAGAAGACCTCGTTGGCCGCCTCCACCTGGCCGGGGTGCAGGACCCACTTGCCGTCGAAGCCGAGCGCGGCGGCGCGGTTCGCGACCTCGCGGTAGCCGTCGACGTTCTTGATCTGGAGGTAGGGGCCGTCGATCGCCTGGAGGTTGTTGGCGCGGGCCGCCATCAGGATCTTCATCAGGATGAAGTGGTAGGCGTCCGCCGGGTAGCCGGGCGGCTGCTCGCCGACGACCAGGGACTTCATGTTGATGGAGGCCATGAAGTCGGCCGGGCCGAAGATGATGGTCTCCACGCGCGGGGAGGCCTCGGCGATGGCGTTGACGTTGTTGAGGCCGCGCGCGTTCTCGATCTGCGCCTCGATGCCGATCTTGCCGGCCTCGAAGCCCATGGTCTTCTCGATCTGGGTGAGGAGGAGGTCGAGCGCCACCACCTGATCGGCCGTCTGCACCTTCGGCAGCATGATGCAGTCGAGGTTCTGGCCCGCGCCCTCGACGACGGTCACCACGTCGCGGTACGTCCACTCGGTCGTCCAGTCGTTGACGCGCACGACCCGCGTCTTGCCCGTCCAGTCGCCCTCGTTGAGGAACTTGACGATGGTGTGCCGGGCCTCCGGCTTCGCGAGCGGCGCGCAGGCGTCCTCCAGGTCCAGGAAGACCTGGTCGGCGGGGAGCCCCTGGGCCTTCTCCAGGAAGCGGGGGTTCGAGCCGGGGACCGCCAGACACGAGCGGCGGGGGCGGAGCCGGTTCACGGGCTGGGTCATGCGGGGACCTCCAGAGGGTCGAGCTTGTTCGCTTTCCGGATCTCGTCGACGATACGGCCGATGATCTCCGTGATGCCGAAGTCCTTCGGGGTGAAGACGGCGGCCACACCCGCCGCCCGCAGGTCCTCGGCGTCGCTGTTGGGGATGATGCCGCCCGCGATGACGGGAATGTCGTGGGCGCCGGCCCTGCGCAGGCGCACCAGCACGTCCGGCACCAGCTCGGCGTGCGACCCGGAGAGGATCGACAGGCCCACCGCGTGCACGTCCTCGGCGAGCGCCGCGTCGACGATCTGTTCGGGCGTGAGCCGAATCCCCTGGTAGACCACCTCGAAGCCGGCGTCACGCGCGCGCACCGCGATCTGCTCGGCGCCGTTGGAGTGGCCGTCGAGGCCGGGCTTGCCGACCAGGAAGCGGAGCTTGCCGGTGCCGAGGTCGGCGGCCGTCTTGGCGACCTTGTCGCGGACCAGGGCGAGCGGCGTGCCCTCCTCCGCGGTGACGGCCACGGGGGCGCTGGAGACGCCCGTGGGCGCCCGGAACTCCCCGAAGACCTCCCGCAGGGCACCCGCCCACTCGCCGGTCGTCACACCGGCGCGTGCGCACTCCAGGGTGGCCTCCATGAGGTTGCCGGTGCCGGCGGCGACTTCCTTGAGCCGCTCCAGGGCCTTGCAGGGGCGGGGGTGGTTGAACGGCGGCTGGTAGCGGTTGTCCCGCCAGTCCTTGAGGGCGTTCACCACGCGCGCCTCGACCGCCGGGTCGACCGTCATGATCGCCGCGTCCAGGTCCGCGGTGAGCGGGCTCGGCTCGGTCGACTCGTACGAGTTCACGCCGACGATCTTCTCGTCGCCGGACTCGATGCGCGCCCGGCGCTCGGCGTGCGAGGAGACGAGCTGCGACTTCAGGTAACCGGACTCGACGGCGGCCATCGCGCCGCCCATCTGTTCGATCCGGTCCATCTCCGCCAGGGACTCCTCGACCAGGGAGGCGACCTTGGCCTCGATGACGTGCGAGCCGTCGAAGATGTCCTCGTACTCCAGGAGGTCGCTCTCGTGGGCGAGGACCTGCTGGATGCGCAGGGACCACTGCTGGTCCCACGGGCGCGGCAGGCCCAGCGCCTCGTTCCAGGCCGGCAGCTGCACGGCACGCGCGCGTGCGTCCTTGGAGAGCGTGACGGCCAGCATTTCGAGCACGATCCGCTGGACGTTGTTCTCCGGCTGCGCCTCCGTCAGCCCCAGCGAGTTGACCTGCACGCCGTAGCGGAAGCGGCGCTGCTTGGGGTCCTCGATGCCGTACCGCTCGCGCGTGACCTGATCCCAGATCCGCCCGAACGCCCGCATCTTGCACATCTCCTCGATGAAGCGGACACCCGCGTTCACGAAGAAGGAGATGCGGGCCACGACGTCCCCGAACTTCTCCTCGGGGACCTGCCCTGAGTCGCGTACGGCATCGAGGACCGCGATGGCGGTGGACATCGCGTACGCGATCTCCTGGACCGGTGTGGCCCCCGCCTCCTGGAGGTGGTAGCTGCAGATGTTGATGGGGTTCCACTTGGGGATGTGGGCCACCGTGTACGTGATCATGTCCGTGGTCAGGCGCAGCGACGGGACCGGCGGGAACACGTGTGTCCCGCGCGACAGGTACTCCTTGACGATGTCGTTCTGCGTCGTCCCCTGGAGCTTGGTGATGTCCGCGCCCTGCTCCTCCGCGACCACCTGATAGAGCGCCAGAAGCCACATGGCGGTGGCGTTGATCGTCATCGAGGTGTTCATCTGCTCCAGGGGGATGTCCTGGAACAGGCGCCGCATGTCGCCGAGGTGGGAGACCGGCACGCCGACCCGTCCGACCTCGCCGCGGGCGAGGATGTGGTCGGGGTCGTAGCCGGTCTGGGTGGGCAGGTCGAACGCGACCGAGAGGCCCGTCTGACCCTTGGCGAGGTTGCGCCGGTACAGCTCGTTGGACGCCTCCGCCGTGGAATGACCGGCGTACGTCCGCATGAGCCACGGCCGGTCCTTCTGGCGCTCTGTCATGTCCCGCTGCTCCTTAGGGCGTTCAGACGTTGCGGAAGCGGTTGATGGCGTCGATGTGCTGAGCCCGCTTCTCCGGGTCGCGCACGCCGAGGCCCTCCTGAGGTGCCAGCGCGAGGACGCCGACCTTGCCCTGGTGGAGGTTGCGGTGGACGTCGTAGGCGGCCTGGCCGGTGTCCTCCAGGGCGTACACCTTGGAGAGCGTGGGGTGGATCTTGCCCTTGGCGATCAGGCGGTTGGCCTCCCAGGCCTCGCGGTAGTTGGCGAAGTGGGAGCCGATGATGCGCTTGAGCGACATCCACAGGTAGCGGTTGTCGTACTCGTGCATGTAGCCCGAGGTCGAGGCGCAGGTGGTGATGGTGCCGCCCTTGCGGGTGACGTAGACGCTCGCGCCGAAGGTCTCGCGGCCGGGGTGCTCGAAGACGATGTCGATGTCCTCGCCGCCGGTCAGCTCGCGGATGCGCTTGCCGAAGCGCTTCCACTCCTTGGGGTCCTGGGTGCGCTCGTCCTTCCAGAACTTGTAGCCCTCGGCGTTGCGGTCGATGATCGCCTCGGCGCCCATGGCGCGGCATATCTCGGCCTTCTGGGGGCTGGAGACGACGCAGATGGGGTTGGCGCCGCCCGCGAGCGCGAACTGCGTGGCGTAGCTGCCGAGTCCGCCGCTCGCGCCCCAGATCAGGACGTTGTCGCCCTGCTTCATGGCGGCGCCGTTGCGGGAGACCAGCTGGCGGTACGCGGTGGAGTTCACCAGGCCGGGGGAGGCGGCCTCCTCCCAGCTCAGGTGGTCCGGCTTCGGCATGAGCTGGTTGGACTTGACGAGCGCGATCTCGGCGAGGCCGCCGAAGTTGGTCTCGAAGCCCCAGATGCGCTGCTCGGGGTCGAGCATCGTGTCGTTGTGGCCGTCGGAGGACTCAAGTTCGACGCTCAGACAGTGCGCGACGACCTCGTCACCGGGCTTCCAGGAGTTCACGCCGGGGCCGGTGCGCAGCACGACGCCCGCGAGGTCGGAGCCGATGATGTGGTACGGCAGGTCGTGGCGCTTGGTGAGCTCGCTGAGCCGGCCGTAGCGCTCCAGGAAGCTGAAGGTGGAGACCGGCTCGAAGATCGAGGTCCACACGGAGTTGTAGTTCACCGAGGAGGCCATGACGGCCACCAGGGCCTCGCCGGGGCCGAGTTCGGGGACCGGCACGTCGTCGAGGTGGATCGACTTGCGCGGGTCCTTGTCGCGCGTTTCCAGGCCCGCGAACATCTCCGTCTCGTCCTTGTGCACGGTGATCGCGCGGTACGAGTCGGGGAGGGGGAGAGCGGCGAAGTCGGCGGACTGTGCGTCCTGCGACTGAATCGCGTCCAGGATTTCCTTCACGGTGTTGCCTCCGGCTAAGAAGCGGTCTGGGGAGAACGCTGCTCGACGTTTCGTGGGGTGCTGGCGGGGCTTTTGGAGGTGTGCCGTCGGTTCGGCCAAGGGGTGGAGCTCGGCAACGCCTTGGTGGGGCGTGAGAGGTGCCTGTGACGCAGGCGTCCGGACGCGCAAGCCGTGGCTTGAGGGGACAGCCGGCGTGCGGATGATCTCTGCACGCCGGCCGCCCGGACAACATCAACGTATGGCACCGCGTGCCAGTCGGCAAGACACTGGGTGCCAGTATTTTTTGACCGATGATCGATCAGTGCAGGTCAGAGGGGTGCCGGGCATGACTGAGGGGGTGCTACCGGTCGGTAGCACCCCCTCAAAAGCCGAGGACGAAAAGGGCAGAACGGGCTAAGACGCTCGCTCTCGGAGGGCCTTCTCGATGGTCCGCATGACCTCGTCCAGCGGGGCGTCCGTCCGGGCCACCGTGACCAGGACCTCCCCTTGCGCGGACACCGTCGCCGGGGCCGCCGCGGGCAGGGTGTCGCGGCCCGCGCCGATGCCCGTGCCGAACGTGCGCCGCACGATCGCGAAGGCGTGGTCCAGCTGCGTCTCCACGTCGCCCTGGCCGCCGGCCCGCAGCCAGCGCCGCAGCACGTGGTTGTGGGCGGTGACCACGGCGGAGGCGGCGACCTCGGCGAGCAGCGGGTCGTCGTTGCCGTCGTGGTGGGCGTGCTCGTCGAAGTGGCCCAGGAGATAGCGGGTGAAGAGCCGCTCGTAGCGGGCCACCGAGGCGATCTCGCGCTCCCGGAGCGTCGGCACCTCGCGGGTGAGGCGGTAGCGCTCCACGGAGACCGCGGGGGAGGCCGCGTACATCTTCATGACTTCCTTGATGCCGCGGCACACCGTGTCCAGTGGGTGCTCGTGCGGGGGAGCGGCGTTGAGCACCGCCTCCGCGCGGATCAGGGTGTCGTCGTGGTCCGGGAAGATCGCCTCTTCCTTGGAGCGGAAGTGCCGGAAGAAGGTCCGGCGGGCGACGCCCGCGGCGGCGGCGATCTCGTCGACCGTCGTCGCCTCGTACCCCTTGGTCGCGAAGAGCTCCATGGCCGCCGCCGCCAGCTCCCTGCGCATCTTGAGCCGCTGGGCGGCGGCACGGCTGCCCGCGGCGCTCTCCGGGGCGTCGGGCGTGGCGGGCGTACGTGAGGACTTGGCGGCCTTGGACATGCCATGAACGTACTGCATATGCGCGGCGCGGTGCTGATGAGGGACGGGGCTGCCCGGGGGCCCGAGCAGCCCGCCCCAGTCCGCCGGCGCCCCCCACAGCTCCCCGGCCGCTCAGCGCCGGGCATGTTCGCGGAAGCCGCGGCCCGTCTTGCGGCCGAGGCAGCCCGCGGCCACCAGATGTTCGAGCAGCGGCGCCGGAGCCAGGCCCGGGTCGCGGAACTCCCGGTGCAGGACCTTCTCGATGGCCAGCGAGACGTCCAGGCCGACGACGTCCAGAAGCTCGAAGGGGCCCATGGGGTAGCCGCCGCCGAGCTTCATCGCGGCGTCGATGTCGTCGAGCGTCGCGTAGTGCTCCTGGACCATCTTGATCGCGTTGTTGAGGTAGGGGAACAGCAGCGCGTTCACGATGAACCCGGCGCGGTCGCCGCAGTCCACCGGGTGCTTGCGGATGGTCGCGCAGACCTCGCGGACCGTGGCGTGCACGTCGTCGGCGGTCAGCACGGTGCGGACCACCTCGACGAGCTTCATCGCCGGGGCCGGGTTGAAGAAGTGCATGCCGATCACCTCGCGTGGGCGCGTGGTGGCGCGGGCGCACGCCACCACCGGCAGCGACGAGGTGGTGGTCGCCAGGATCGCGCCCGGCTTGCAGACCTTGTCGAGCGTCGCGAAGAGCTGCTGCTTGATCTCCAGGTCCTCGGCGACGGCCTCCAGGGCGAGATCGACGTCGGCGAACGCCTCGTAGGAGCCGGCCGGTGTGATCCGCTCCAGCGCCTGGGCCGCCGTCTCGGCCGTCATCCGGCCCTTGTCGACGGAGCGCGCGAGCGACTTTCCGATCCGGGCCTTGGCGGTTGCGGCCTTCTCCTCGGTGCGGGCGGCGAGGACCACGTCGTAACCGGCCTTGGCGAAGACCTCCGCGATGCCGGACGCCATCGTCCCCGAGCCCGCGACGCCCACGGAGCGACGGTACGTCCCTGCGCGCGCCGCTCGCCCTCCAGCGGGGTCAGCGCGTCGGGCACCACGTCCGCGCTGCCCGGCGCGGCGTACGTGTAGAAGCCGCGGCCCGACTTGCGGCCGGTCAGGCCGCCTCGCTGAGCTGCTTGAGGATCGGCGCGGGCGCGTGCAGCCGGTCGTGCGACTCGGCGTACATGGCGTCCAGGACCGTGCGCGCGGTGTCCACGCCGATCAGGTCGAGAAGCGCGAACGGGCCCATCGGCAGGCCGCAGCCCAGCTTCATCGCGGCGTCGATGTCCTCGCGGGAGGCGTACTTCGCCTCGTACATCGCGGCGGCCTGGTTGAGGTAGCCGAAGAGCAGCCCGTCGGCGACGAAGCCGGGGCGGTCGCCGACCGCGATGGGCTCCTTGCCGAGGGAGTGCGCCAGCTCGGTGACGGTGGCGACGGCGGCGGGGGAGGTCAGCACGGACGAGACGACCTCGACGAGCTTCATGGCGGGCGCCGGGTTGAAGAAGTGCAGGCCCAACACTCGCTCGGGGTGCTCCGATTCGGCGGCGAGACGGGTCACGGACAGCGCGTTGGTGCCGGTCGCGATGATCGCGTCGGGGCGCACGACGCCGTCGAGTTCCCGGATGATCTGCTGCTTGATCTCGTACGACTCCGGGGCGACCTCGATCACCAGGTCGGCGTCGGCGGCGGCCCGCAGGTCGGTGAAGGTGCGGAAGCGGGCGAGGACGTCGCGCCGCTCCCCGTCGGTGAGCCGCTCACGGCTGACGGCGCGGGCGGTGGCGGCCTCCAGGGAGGCGACCGCCTGCGTGGCCGCCGCCTGGCTGATGTCGATGCCGATGACCTCGCGGCCCGCGCGGGCCAGGACCTCGGCGATTCCGGTGCCCATCGTGCCCAGACCGATGACGGCGACCGTGTGCAGGGAGGTGTCGTTCAAGGGAGCGTCCATGCGTGGACTCCAGGAAGAGAGTGACGACTGAGGGGCGCACGCGGACACGTTGACTGTCGCAAGGCGTGCGGGGGTTGAGAGGTCCTGTCCGGGCGGCGCAGAGTCCACGCCCGGTGAGAGGCCGGCCGGCCCTGTCCCGGGGCCGTGCCGTACTGGATACCGGAGGTTCCCTCGGGCACCTGTGGTGCCCGCGAAACCGGCGGCACCTGAGGTACCGAACCGACTGACACCCACGGCGGCTGCGTCACCAGGCCGTCGTGAGGACGTGCTCACGGGGAGTGTGCCCCGCTCAGATGAGATTAACCGCCGGGTAACGAGCGCGCCAGTCCTCTCTCCTTCCGGTTCCCTGTGATCTACGTCGCGACCGCTGGGTAAGGCTTAGGCTCGCGTCCATGGATGAGGAGTTGCGGACGGTGACCGAGCGTTTACGGGCCGAGGCGGGGGCCTCGCGGGAGTACGAGGAGCTGGTCGCCGCCGATGATCTCGATGAGCTGGCCGAGGTGCTCGTCTCTCCGGGCCGCCCGCTGTGGGCCCGGGAGTTGGCGGCGGTCCGGCTCGGTGTCGCAGGCGACCGCAGGGCTTTCGAGTCGCTCGTCCTCCTCCTCAACCACCGCGACCCACCGCGGTGCGCGGCGGCGGCGTACGCGCTGGCGCGGCTCGGCGACCCCCGCACGGCCCGCGCGGCGGCGGCCCTCGCGACGAACGAACTCCGCGTCGCCTACGCCCTGCATCCCGTGCGGCTGCTGACGGAACTGCGCGCCCCGGAGTCGGCGCCCGCCCTGATCACCACCCTGCGCCGCAGGCTCGCCCCCCATGACCCCTACGGGAAGATAGCCCTCGCCTGCGTGGAGGGCCTCGGAGCGCTGGGCGACCGCGCGGCCCGCCCGGTACTGACCGAGGCGTGCGGCCTCCTCGCCTCGCGG
>RBWT01000116.1 GCA_004010275.1 Streptomyces huasconensis | reverse complement strand
TGGGGGTGGCTGGTCGTGTGGGGGTGGTGCGGGTTTGTGGGGCTGGGCGCGCAGTTCCCCGCGCCCCTTCGGGGCGCTGCCGGGTGGTGGCATGCCGTCTCGTGGGCCGGGGTGCCTACCAGCGGCGGCGGCGCCTCCGCGCATACCGCCGTCGCCAGCGGGCAACGCTCCGAGAAGCGGCAGCCCGGGGGGAAGTCCGCCGGGGACGGCACCACGCCCTTGATCTGCGTCAGCCGCTGCCGCGCCGACTCCAGGGAGAGCACCGAGCCGAGCAGCCCGCGCGTGTAGTGGTGCGCCGGAGCGCCCACCAGGTCGGCGGTGACGCCCGTCTCGACGATCTGCCCGCCGTACATCACCACCACCCGGTCGGTGACGTCCGCGACGAGTGCCAGGTCGTGCGAGACGAGGATCAGCGCGAAGCCCAGTTCCGCGCGCAGCCGCAGCAGGAGTTCGATGATCTGTGCCTGGACGGTGACGTCGAGCGCCGTCGTCGGCTCGTCGGCGATGATCAGTTTGGGGTCGCGGGAGAGGGCCATGGCGATCAGGACGCGTTGCCGCTGGCCGCCGGAGAGTTCGTGCGGGTAGCTGCGCAGGGTGCGGTCGGGGTCCAGGCCGACCAGTTCCAGCAGTTCGGCGGAGGTGCGGCGGCCTCCCCTGCGTACGACTTGCTTGAGCTGGGAGCGGACCGTCATCGCCGGGTTCAGGGACGACAGGGCGTCCTGGTAGATCATCGCCATGTCGTGGCCGAGGAGGCGGCGCCGGGCCCGGGCCGGCAGGCCGGTCAGCTCCTGGCCGTCGAAGGTGACGCTGCCGCTGACCCGGGCGCCCTTGGGCTGGAGGCCCATCACCGTCAGCGCGGTCAGCGACTTGCCGCAGCCCGACTCGCCGACCAGGCCGAGGACTTCGCCGGGGCGCAGGGCGAAGGAGATGCCGTCCACGATGTCCACGCCGTCGTGCCGCCCGGGGAAGGCGATGCGCAGGTCGCGTACGTCCAGGAACGCCGCGCCGGACGGCAGGGGCCGGGCCCGCGCCCGCAGCCGTGCCGAGGCCTCGGCGAGGCCGGGCAGCTCCAGGACTCGCCGGTGCCGGGCTCGGGGGCTTCGAGGGGGTCGTCGTCGCCCGCGCCGTGGCAGCGTCGCGGGTGGAGGGCGCGGCCCACGCGTCGGAGACGCCCTCGGAGAGGATGTTCAGGGCGAGGACGGTGACGAGCATGAGCAGGCCGGGGAAGACCGTCGCCCACCAGCCGCCGATGAGGACCATGTTCTTGCCGTCGGCGATGACGCTGCCCCAGGACGGGTCCGGCGGACGCACGCCCGCGCCGATGAAGGAGAGCGACGCCTCGAAGACGATGGCCTCGGCGACCTGCACGGTGCAGAAGACCAGGATGGGCGCCGCGCAGTTCACGGCGACGTGCCGGATGAGGATGTGCGGGGTGCGCGCGCCGATGACGCGTTCGGCGGTGACGTAGTCCTCCCCGTACTGGTCCAGGACGTTGGCGCGTACGACGCGGGCGATCGGCGGGGTGAACAGGAACGCGATCGCGCAGATCAGTACGGTGATGCCGCCGCCGAAGACCGCGACGAGCACGGCGGCGAGCGCGATGCCGGGGAACGCCATGACGACGTCCAGGCAGCGCATCAGCGTCTCGTCGACGGCCTTGCGGGAGGTCGCCGCGACGGCGCCGATCAGCACGCCGACGACGAGGGCGAGCAGGGTCGCGCCGAGCCCGATCGCCAGGGACCAGCGCGCCCCGTACATCAGGCGGCTGAGGATGTCGCGGCCCAGGCTGTCCTGGCCCATCCAGTGGTGGGCCGAGGGGTGGCCGGTGCCGTCCACCTGGCTCTGCTGGTCGAGGGGGTCGTGCGGGGCGATGAGGGGCGCGAGGAGGGCGACCAGGACGACGACGCCGATGACGCCGACCGCGATCCGGGAGAGGAGGGGCAGCTTGCGCAGGGAGCGCAGGCGGATGCCGGGGACGGCGAGGCGGTCCGTGAGCTGCTTGCGGGTCATGAGCATCAGCTCGTCCCCCTCAGCCGCGGGTTGACCAGGAGGTGGAGGACGTCGATGACGAGGTTGACGACGACGAAGCCGACGGCGGTGGTGATGACGACGCCCTGGACGACGGCCGGGTCGCCGTTCTTGACGGCGTCGATCATCAGCTTGCCCATGCCCGGCAGCGAGAAGATCGTCTCGATGACGACGGCGCCGCCCAGCAGATAGCCGACGCGCAGGCCGAGCACGGTGAGCGGGTTGATGAGGGCGTTGCGCAGGACGTTGCGGCCGACGACCACCACCGGCGGCAGGCCGCTGCCGATGGCCGTGCGGACGTAGTCCTTGTCCAGCTCCTCGACCACGGCGGTGCGGATGATGCGGGTGAGGCCGGCCGCCACCGGCAGGGAGAGCGCGAGGGCGGGCAGTGTCATCGTCCTGAGCCAGCCGGTGAAGGAGTCGGCGGGGTTGATGTAGCCGCCGGTCGGGAACCAGCCGAGGTCGACCGCCAGGTACTGGATCATCAGCAGCGCCAGCCAGAAGCCGGGCGCCGCGACGCCGGTCAGGGAGACGACGCGGATGAGCTGGTCCGGCAGCCGGTCGCGGTGGATGGCGGCGGTCACGCCGAGGGCCAGCGAGAGGACGACCGCGATGGCCAGGCCCAGGAACGTCAGCTGCATGGTGAGCGGCAGGGCGGTGGTGACCTGGTCGAGGACGGGGGAGCGGTTGAGGACGCTGATGCCCATGTCGCCCTGGAGGAGGTCCCCGACAAAGGCGATGTAGCGCACGGGCAGCGGGTCGAGGAGGCCGTTCTCCTCCCGGAACTGCCGCAGCTGCTCGGGGGTCGGGTTGGCGCCCTGGAAGAAGGCGGAGGCCGGGTCGACGTCCGAGAACCGCATCACGAGGAAGACGAAGAGCACGATGCCGAGCAGCAGCGGGACGAGCAGGGCGATGCGGCGGGCGAGGATGGTGAGGACTGCGGTCACGGTGTGCGCCTCCCGAACCGGCGGTACGTCAGGCCCACTTGGCCTGGAGGAGGTTGATCCCCGGGTACGGCTGCGCCCGGACGCCGGTGATCTTCTTGGGGTCCCAGGCCGTCATGAGCTCGTTGTGCACGACCGGATAGAGCACGGCCTGTTCGGCGATGACGTCGATGTACTCCTGGATCATGGCCTTCTTGCGGCCCGCCTCGGGTTCGCGGGTCGCCTGCTCCATGTCCTTGAAGAGCTTCTTGGCGGTGGGGTTCCCGGCCCAGCGGGCGTAGCCCATCCACAGGTTCTGTGGGCCGTAGTTGTAGTGCATGATCAGGTCGGCGTCGAGCCCGAACTGGTTGGGGTTCGAGGCGGCCGCGACGATCTGGAAGTCCTTCTTCTGGTCCAGTTTGGTGAAGACGGCGGTGGTCTCCTGCGGGTCGAGGGTGACCTCGACGCCGAGCTTCTCCCAGCCGTCCTGGATGGTCGGCAGGCAGTCCACGATCCAGCTCACGTTGACGGCCATGAGGTTGACCCTCAGCTTGCCGACGCCCGCCTCCTTCAGCAGCTTCCGCGCCTTCGCCAGGTCGTACGCGTACACGGTTCTGGCGGGCCGGTAGGAGGGGTTGGCCTCGTCGAGGAAGGAGGTGGCCGCCTTGCCGTGGCCCCTCAGGGCGGCCTCGATCATCTTGTCGCGGTCGATGGCGTAGTGCAGGGCCTGCCGCACGCGTACGTCGTCGAACGGCTTGTGCGCGGTGTTGAAGAGCAGGAAGAGGTTGTTCATCCCGGCGCCGCCCTCGACGGTCATGCCGCTCTTCGTCAGCTGCGCGATGTTGGCGTACGGGATGTTGTCGGCGATCTCCGCGTCCGCGCCGGAACCGGAGATCTTGGCGACGCGCGGCGCGGCGTCCACGATCGTCAGCCAGTTCATCTTCTTGAAGGCGGCCTTGCGCGGGCCGTTGTAGTCCTCGAAGGCCTCGAAGGTGGTGTTCGACTTCGGGTGGTGCGCGGTCTGCCGGTACGGGCCCGAGCCGACCGCCTTGCCCTTGGTCGCGTCCTCCCAGGCGCCGGGCCGGGAGAAGACGTGCTTCGGCATGATCTTCGCGAGGGAGAGCCGCGCGGCGCCGTCGGGGAAGGGGAACTTCAGGATCAGCTCGACGGTCATCGCGTCGGTCTTCCTGACCTCCTTCAGCCAGCTCGCGAAGAAGCCCTTGGCGAGGGTCTGCGTCTTCGGGTCCAGGATGCGGTCGAAGACGAACACCACGTCGTCGGCGGTGACGGGCTTGCCGTCGTGCCACTTGGCGCCCGGCCGCAGGGCGAACCGCCACGTCGTCGCCTTGAGGTCGTTCGGGATCTCGGTGGCGAGCGCGGCGTAGGGCTCACGGCTGATCGGGTCCGTGCCGAGCAACCCTTCGTAGATGTGTTCGTTGCCCGCCATGGCGAAGGCGGACGCGGTCTGTGTCGGGTCCCAGCTGCCGTCGTTGCCGTAGCCGATGACGGCCGTGAGCGTGGAGTCGCCGCCCTGGCCGCCGCCACCGGTCTCGTTGGTGGACTGGGGACCCGCGGAGCAGGCGGAGAGCGTGCCGGTCACGGCGGTGGCCGCGCCCAGCGCGCCGGTGTACCGGAGGAAGGAGCGGCGGTCGGGGGCGGGGCCGCGCGCCGCCGTCGGAGGGATCAGGTCGCTCACGGTGTCTCCCTTGTTCCCTTGGGGCCCGGGGTCCCTGGGGATGCCCCCTGTTCCGGGCGGACGTCCCACGTCCTACGTCATGGGTGGCGTGGCGACCATAGGAGGGGCGGGGAGGCCGGTCAAGGCCCCGCACAGCGCGTTTCACCCCCACGGGGCGTCTCGTGAGCGGCGCGCTCGGGGCGGGGCGGGGAGCCGGTTTGTATTCTCGGCAGTCGCGAACCGTCCACGCGGTTCCCGGCCCGACCACGCCGCCCCCCTCCGACCCCCGAAGCCACACCTGCGAGAGGCACCACCATGACCACCGAGCTGAGCCCCGACGCCGCCCCGGCCCTCGCCGCACTCCTTGAGCAGGCCCGGAAGGACTACGAGCAGCTCGCCGCCCGCGGCCTCTCCCTCGACCTCACCCGGGGCAAGCCCGCGCCGAACAGCTCGACCTCAGCGCGGACCTGCTCGGCCTGCCCGGCGGCCGCCACACCGCCGCCGACGGCACCGACGTACGCAACTACGGCGGCCTCCAGGGCCTGCCCGAGCTGCGCGAGATCTTCGCCGAGCTGCTCCAGGTCCCCGTCGCCCAGCTTCTCGCCCTCGGCAACTCCAGCCTGGAGCTGATGCACGACTGCCTGGTGCACGCCCTCCTCGGCGTGCTGCCCGGCGCCGAGTCGCGCTGGGTGGACCAGGAGCGCGTCGCGTTCCTGTGCCCCGTGCCCGGCTACGACCGGCACTTCGCGCTCTGCGAGCGGTTCGGCATCGACATGATCCCGGTGCCGATGACGGCCGATGGGCCCGACATGGACGAGGTCGAGCGGCTCGCCGCCGAGAACCCGGCGGTCAAGGGCATCTGGTGCGTGCCGAAGTACAGCAACCCCGACGGCGTCGTCTACAGCGACGAGACCGTGGCCCGCCTCGCCCGCATGGAGACCGCCGCCCCCGACTTCCGGATCTTCTGGGACAACGCCTACGCCGTCCACCACCTCACCGACGAGCCCGCCGAACTGGCCGACCTGCTCGGCGCCTGCGCCGAGGCGGGGAACCCGGACCGCGCGTTCGTCTTCGGCTCCACCTCCAAGATCACCGCGGCGGGCGCGGGCGTCGCCTTCTTCGGCTCCTCGCCCGCCAACGTCAAGTGGCTGCTGGCCAACAACCAGAAGCGTTCGATCGGCCCCGACAAGATCAACCAGCTGCGCCACGCGCTGTTCCTGCGGGACGCCGACGGCGTACGCGCCCACATGGAGCGCCAGCGCGCCCTGCTCCAGCCCAAGTTCGAGGCGGTCGCGCGCATCCTCGACGCCGAGCTGGGCGGCACCGGCCTCGCCACCTGGACCTCCCCCAAGGGCGGCTACTTCGTCACCCTCCAGGTCCCCGACGGCTGCGCCAAGGACGTGGTGCGCCGCGCCGCCGAGGCCGGCATCGTGCTGACCCCGGCCGGTGCCACGCACCCCTACGGCGACGACCCGCGCGACGCCGTCATCCGGATCGCCCCGAGCTTCCCGGGCCTCGCCGAGGTGGAGCAGGCCATGCACGGCCTGACCGTCTGTGTCCGCCTCGCCGGGTACGAGCAGCGGGCCGGCCGGGCCGCCTGACTCCCCTTCCCGGGGGAGCCGTCCGCCGTCGGCGCGGCAGCACTCAGTGCTGCTGCGCCTTCTGCGGCGTCACCTCGCTCGGCCGCACGATGACGTGGCCCTCGCCCCGGAGCATCAGCTGTACCGCCTCGCCCGAGCCGCCGCGGATCATCGAACCGATGGACTGCGAGCGGTGCAGGGACGTGGCGAGGTCGGCGGTCCAGCCGACCACCGCGTCCGTGTCGACGTACACCGGCTGCTGCGGGGAGACGGGGATCACCAGCGGGTTGCCGTCGCAGACCAGGCCGAGGCGGCCCGCGCCCGAGAAGACACTGTTGAACAGCCCGCCACCGGCGATCCCCGAGCCCTTCACCGTCTTGATCTCGTACGAGAGGGTGGCGTCGAAACACAGGACGTTGCGGCCGTTGACCGTGAGGACGTCGCCCGGTTCGACGTCGACGATGAAGCAGTTCTGCGCCTCGTGCGCGAACCACGCCACGCCCTGGCCGCGCACCGCCATCAGCGGCAGGCCCTCCCCGGTCATCGCGCGCTTGAGCATGCCGCCCACGCCCTGACCCTTGCGTTCGAACTGGAGATCACCCCGGTACGCGATCATCGCGCCCTGCCGCGCGAACATCTCGCCGTGCACCGCGTACTTGATGGACTTGGCGTTCTGGAGGGTCATCCCGGGGGCGAGGGCCGGCTGTGCCATGTGGTCACTGGAGAACAAGTCACTCTTCATGGGGGCATCTTGGGCCACGGGCGACGCGCACGGAAGCGTGTCGGCCAGGCGCCGGTGCCCGCGCCGATCGTGGTCAGCCCTGCGTGAGGCCCAGCGAACGCACCAGCGCGGCCAGTTCCTCGCGGAACGGCGTCCGCCAGCCCGGCGAGGCCGGTGCGGACCCGGTGCGCGGCCTGCGGCGCGGCGCCGCCGTCCGGCGCCCGGTAGCCGGGGACGGGTCGCCGTAGAACAGGCGAGTCGGGCCGATGGCCTGGGGTGGTGACGTTTCGGTCTTCGTCGACGCGTCGCGCCCGTACGGTCGGACCATGACACTTCGCTACGAGCACTTCCGCGACCTGCACCTGTCGCCCGGAGCGCCCCTCCTGATCCCCAACGCCTGGGATCACGCCTCGGCCGCCGCCCTGGCCGCCGCCGGTTTCCGGGCGGTCGGGACGACCAGTCTCGGGGTGGCCGTGGCGGCGGGGCTTCCCGACGGGAACGGGTCGGGCGCCGCGCGCGAGGAGACCGTCCGGCTGGCTCGCGGTCTCGCCCGCCTCGACGTGCTGGTCAGCGTCGACATCGAGGGCGGCTTCAGCGACCGGCCCGAGGAAGTCACCGCTCTCGCGGTCGAGTTGGCGGAGGCCGGGATCGTGGGCGTGAACATCGAGGACGGCCGCGCGGACGGCATGCTCGCCGACCCCGACCGGCAGTGCGATGTCATCCGGGCCGTGAAGGAGGCCACGGACGGCCGCCTCTTCGTCAACGCCCGCACGGACACGCACTGGCTGCCCGGCGAGCACGTGACGCAGACCGCGGACCGCCTCGCCGCGTATCAACAGGCAGGCGCCGACGGCCTGTTCGTGCCGGGCCTGCGGGATGTGCGCGCCATCACGCGGCTGGCCGCGCAGTTCACCGCGCCCCTCAACATCCTCCACTCGCCCGACGGGCCGTCCCTGCCCGAACTCGCCGCGGCCGGTGTGCGTCGCGTCAGCTGCGGTTCGCTGTTGTTCCGCGCGGCGCTGCGTGGTGCTGTCGCGGCGGCCGAGGCGGTACGGAGCGGGGCGGCCCTCCCGGCGGGCATTCCTTCGTACGCTGATACGCAGGCGCTGTCCGACGCCTTCGCCTGAAGCAGGCGCGCATGTCTGGGCGCCCTTGGTGCCGTGATGGGGGTCAGCGGCGGTACATCATATGGAGTTTGCCGTTGTGGGAGACGAGGGCGGTTTCGCCTTCCATGGCGCCGACGGCGACGGAGGACGCGCCCTGCCAGGTCTCACCGGTGGTGTGCAGGAGCCACAGGTTGCTGTCGGTCCCACGGACGGCCAGCCACAGTCTGCCGTCGTGGACGGCGATCGTCGGCGAGTCGTGGGTGGCCCAGTTCGAAGGCAGGGCGATTTCACCGTAGTGGGCGCCCTCGGGAACGGCCCATCCGGTGTGGTTGTGGTTGTCGGCCGTGCGGCAGGCGTACCAGATCTCGTCTTTGTAACCGGTGATCGAGAACGGCCCCTGTGCCTTCGACCACCGGCCGATCCAGCTGCCCAATGCCGACCAGTCCTCGCCGTAGCGGGATTCGCGCATCACGGCATCGCCGTTGCCGTTGCGGTGGACTACCACCAGCCGCTCGCGGACGACGGGGACGTTCGGGCCGTCGACGGTCAGGCCCGGCGCGCGTTCGGTGCGCGCGTCGGGCACTTGGCTGACCGCGCCCCACGGCCCGCTGCCCGAGTAGCTGCACACGTACACCGCTCCGTCGATCCCGGTGTGAGCCATGTACAGCTTGTCCTTGAACACGGCCAGGGCCGGGGCGTAGTCGCTGGCGTAGTAGACGACCTGCGCGGGTTCGGACCAGATGCCGTTGTCCAGCACGCTCCACATCACGGCGCGGTCACCGGGGCGGATGTACGCGGCGTAGAGCTTGCCGGCGTAGGAGGCGAGTGCCGGGGATGAGGCGCTGGTCCAGCCCAGGGCGACGGGAGCGCTCGATTTGGTGGCGTTGCCGGAGCCGGTGAGGGTGACGTACTCCAGGGCCCCGGCAGGGAAGACCGGCCGTTCGCCGGTGTAGCGGATGCGCAGGGAGTGGTGGCCTTCGCCGTTGAACTCCCAGGTGTCCCGGCCGCGGTTGTACAGGGTGACCAGGGTGTGGCGGTCGAAGAAGAACAGCCGTTCACAGGAGAGGTCGTCCTTGTTGCGCAGGTACTCCTTGAGGAAGATGAACAGCTTCGTGATCTCCAGCGCATAGCCCAGGAGTTCACCTGCGAAGGTGGGGTTGAAGTTGTTGAGGAGGTCGGTGATGTGCAGTCCGTCGGTCACCTCTTGCAGGACCTCGAACAGCTTGTTGTACCACTCGGAGCTGCTCTGGTCGGCCTCCCACGCGGCGACGTGCAGGCCCAGGTGCGTGCCGGCCTGCCCGTCGAAGACCACCCGGTCGGCTCCGCTGAACGAGCGGGTGTTGCCCTTCCTGATCGAGCCGAACTCCCCGGACTTGTAGGTGCGGGCCTTGTGCTTGTCGGAGGCGGCTGCGACGGTCCAGTAGATCTCGTCCTTGCCGCCCCACTGATCGCCCACCGCCCGCCGGACGTAGAAGCTGTCGAACTCGACCTTGGCCCGGTAGCCGGGCACGGGCTTGCCCCGCTCCTCCGGGGGCACCGGTGGACGATGGAACACGGTCGCCCCGTAACCGAACTGGGTAAGACCCGCCTTGAACTCCGCGCTGTCGATCGCGCGCCCGTCCGCGAGGGTGGCGGGGTCCACGATCGCCGCGTTGGGCAGCGTGACCGCCTCACGTCCGACGACCGGCAGGCGCGCCTTGAAATCGGCGAGCGTGTACCCCGACGTCAGCGGCCGGGAGGTGACGGAGGCGGGCACGATGTCCAGCGCCCCCAGATCCGCCACCGCCGACCGGTACTCCTGCCCGCACGCGTGCACATCCGCCTGCGGCATCAGATCACTCAGGGCCTTGAGCAGCACCCGCTCCAAGTCGGTCGGGGCCTTCCCCTGCCGGGACCGTTCGGCGGCGTGCAGCGCCGCTCCGACCAGCACGCCCTGTTCCCGCCCCTGCCGCAGGCCCCGCATGAACCGGCTCTCGCTCGCGGCCGCCGGGCCGCGCAGCATCTCCCTCAACCGCACGGCACCTTCCGCCGGCGTGACTTCCTCAACCGTCATACCCACCCCTCACCCACAGCCGTGGGCAACGACCACTGCGGCCGTCAGCCCTTCCCGGGAATCAATACGCAGCGTGTGAGGACGTATGCGGTAGGTAGTCCAATTGGCCAGATGTCGCGCCACTTGGGCCAAGCCTCGTGGCCCGGGTCGGCGACTGTCTTTACGGTTGCGCTTCCGTCTTGACCGTGAAGGGCCCGCCGGCCTGGGCTACGCACGGGTTCATGTCCGACGTGGCGCCCGACGCGACGCCCGCTTCGCACAGTTGGCCTCCCTTCTCCCGCAGGTCGAGGTAGAAGCGCGTGGTCTTACCGGCCTGCTTGAGGTCGTGAATGCGCTCGTCGATGTAGCCGAGGCTGTTCAGGGTCTTCCGGACCTTGGCGGGGGTAGGTTCCTCGACCTTCTGCAGTGCCTCGATGACGCGCTGTTCGTGCCGGACACCCGAACACCAGTCGTGGCGGTCCAATTCCGCAGCAGGCCCGGTGACGGGGCTGGGCTCTCTCGTTCCGGGGCGCGGCGTTTCTCCAGGGACACGTGCCGGCTTCGGAAGAGGGTTCGGGACCCCGTCGGCCGCCGGGCACTCCTTCGCGACCGTGTCCAACATCGCCGCGAATGCCTTCTGTTCGGGAGACGGCTGCGCAGGTCTCGCCTCAGCAGCGACGTTTCTGGCCTGCCCACCCCCCTGAGAGCCACTACCACTCGTCTCGCTTCCGCAGGCGGTGAGAGACAGAGCGGCAAGCAGAGCAAGGGAGGCAGCCGTGAGACTGCGCCGGTTGGGGGCGAGTGCGCTGATGTATGTCATGTGCTGAGTCTTCGTCCAGCGCCTCGCGCCCGCCTGAGCACGCGTACTCATCTCATCTGGGCAGTCGCTTCAGCCCGGACCGGGCGACCGGCGTCGAGGCGAGGGACTTCATGCGGACGGATACGCCCTCTATGAGGCGGGGCGTTGGAGGCGCAGTGCGTGCTGGTCGTGATGGAGGACGTATTCGCCCTCACGGTTGCGCAGGTGCTGTCGGACATACGCCTCGACGGCTTCCCGCCGGGGAGTGGTCGTGCCCGGGACGCTGAGATGGAAACCGGCGACGGCGACGGTGTCGTCCAGGTCGCTGCTGCGGTAGCAGGCGGGCACGGTGTCCAGCTCGATGCCGCTGATCAGACCGGGCGGCAGCGCGGCCAGTTCATCAGCCAGTTCTCTCAGATCGAACCGGGCCCCGGTGAAGTGCCGCACCATGCGCATGCAGGCGTCATCGGGGTTCTGCAGCAGTACGAGCAGGAGGCCGCCGGGTGCCAGCCACTGCATGATGCGTGACACCGTCGCCACCCACTGGGTGCGCGGAACGTAGTACAGCACGTGAGAGAGCAAGGCCAGATCGGCCCGCACCTCGATGCCGGCCTCCATGACGGGTTCGCCCACCACCTCGGCCTGCGGGCACGCCAGCTTCAAGGCACGCCGCATCGGCTCGCTGGGCTCGATACAGACAGTCCGTTCGAAGTACGGGGCGAGGTGGCGCGTGGTCGTGCCGTCGGCGGGTCCCACGTCCAGCAGTACCCGCCGGGCCGGAAGCTGCCGCATGATGTCCCGCAGGTAGGCGTGCGTGTTGCTCTTCTCGTCCGTCCCAGCGAGGAATCGTGTGAAGGCTTGCCGGTAGGCGTCCTCCTCCGTGCGCAGCATTCCCGCCTCCACGGCCTTCCGCGGTTCCACGTCCGTGGTCCTTTCGCCGCCTGCAGCCAGTGCCGATCCGGCACGAAGCTGACGCTCTTTCGATACGACGGTGGCACGGCCCGACTGCCTGCCCGGTGAGCGGCACTCGGCGACGGGCGGCGGGAGGGGGCGCACTGAGGCAAAACCGCACGGTGGGGCGCACGCTGGGCCACCAGCTGCTCCTGCGACGACTTCAGTGCCGGTTCTATGCAACGCCGCTCAGTCACCGAACCGAACGGTAGTAGCCGGTACGGGGGTGGCGGCGGTGCCGGTCACGAAGGCCTGCCAGGCGTCGGCGCCGATCACCAGGGCGGGGCCGTGCGGGACCTTGCTGTCCCGCACGGGGACGACGCCGGGGACTCCGTCGGCGACCTCGACGCAGTCGCCGCCCTCGCCGTTGCTGTAGCTGCTCTTGCGCCAGCGGGCGGCGCCGGTGAAGTCGTAGGCGACCTCGACGCATTCTCCGCTGTCGCCACCGCTGTAGCTGCTCTTGCGCCACCGCGCAGACGTCAGGTCGTAGTTGCGCATCGTCTGTAGTCCTCCGCCGCCGATTCGATCAGGGCCAGGGACGCCTCTGGTGACAGCGCTGCGGCCCTGAGCTGATCGTATGCCGCTCGCATCTGCTTCACCACCGCTGGATCATCCAGCAGGTTCCCCGAAAGCACGCCCTCTGTATAGGCGGTTGGCGGGGTGTCCGCGAACTCCATGAGCTTCAGCATCTTGCCCATGCCGGGGTAGGCGCCAGCGGAAAACGGCAGCACCTGAACCATCACCCGGCGCTCACGCACTGCGGCCGCGATGTGTTCCAGCTGCTGGCCCATGGTTTCCGGGCCTCCGACGGGAGTGCGCAGGACTGTCTCATGCAGGATCGCCCAATACACGGGATGTCCAGCGTCCTTGAGGGCCAGCGCACGGTCCATGCGGGCCTTGACCCTCTCCTCGATGTACTCATCGGTGGCGAACGGATGGCTGGCCAAGAACACGCCGCGTGCGTAGTCCCGTGTCTGGAGGAGCCCAGGAACCACGGCGGGGGCGAAGTCCGAAATCTCCGTGGCGAGTCGCTCCAGCTCCGCCACGTGAGCGAAATACTCCGCATAGTGGGTCTCTTTGATCAGCTTCCGGCACATTCGCTCGAAAAAGCCATCGGTTTGTAGCGCCGCGTCGATCCGCTGCGCCACATCCAGCTGCGGCTTGCGAATGGCCTGCTCGAACTGACCAATGTATCCACCGGAGACGAAAACCCGTGTCCCCAACACCGATTGACTGAACCCCGCGTCCTCCCGACGTCTCTTCAGCTCCGCGCCGAAGAACTCCCACGCTGCCTGACGTGAACCATTGGCCATGCAACCCCCTTCCCCTGCCCTCCAGTTGTAGAGGACAGACTCCTGCCAAGTGTAGATGCAGTGCGTCACCGTAGGGGCACGAAGAGTGAAAGCCGCAGACGAAGGGGAGTGACGTGACGGCGGAATCAAAGCGCCACGCAGTGGTATGCGTCGAACTGGCGGAGGAAACATTGAGGGAATTGCGCGCCGCACTCGTACGAGCGGGAATTACGTTGCCGTCCTTGCGGATCGACCCGGCGTCGGTCGCCCGGGAGGCGCCGTGTCCGCGCATCGAATTGGGCGGGTGTTCCGCCGACGTGGCCGCGCGCCTGGCCGCTGCCCTGAGGGGGGCGTCGTGACCCATCCCGTCGACCTCCCCGTCGGCTCCTACGTCGTCGACACCCGCAACGGACGCGTCGGCAGGGTCATGGGCTACGAGGGGCCCTATGTCCAGCTGCGCCCCTACGGCGGCGGCCGGGAATGGGACTGCGCCCCGGAGGCGATCCGCACGGCGACAGCGGCGGAGCGGCTCCGCGCGGCCACGGCGTACGCGAACGCGCGACGGGGGGGAGGTGCCTTGACGCTCAGCCGTACCAGGTGATGTCGCAGACGTAGACGCACTCGTGACGCGGCACCGGAAGGAAGCTGATGAAGCCACGCCCGCCGAGGAGATCGAACTCGCGCAGCCCGCCTTCAGGGTCGATCGGTCGTCCGACCCTGACGGAGTCCGGACCAGTCGGTCACAGGCCGGCCTCGGCTTCCGCCTCGTTTCGGATGCGGCGGATCTCGGCGATGGCGTCCGTCGGGTCCTGGTCCGCCGCGTTCACCACACGTTCCAGTTCGCGCAGGCGGGCCGCGCGCTGCGGATGGCGTTCGATCGCGACGAAGACCGCCCATGAGTGGATGAAGGCACGCAGGGGAGCAAGGCTCTGCGTCTGCTGGGCGTTCGTCGTCGCGTCGAAGAGGTGTTGAGTGAGCGCGGGAATCCGGCTGGGTGCGATCCGGGCCACCGCTGCCCGTAGTGCGTCGGGTGTCAGCTCGGGCATCGGAATCAAGGGCTCGTACGGGCCGTCGGGCTGGGCGCTCACAGGGGCCTCCGGCGCGGGTGGGGCTGACCTCTCGTACGGTACCGGTCCGGGCCTGTGCCACGCCGGGTTTCCTTCCCTGGCCGCACTGCGAGGCCCGGCTGCTCCCCGAGGACCTGTGACCCCCGCGCGTACGCGAGAATGGGCCCATGAGTCTGTTCCGCGACGACGGCATCGTGCTGCGCACCCAGAAGCTGGGTGAGGCGGACCGGATCATCACGCTGCTCACGCGCGGTCACGGCCGGGTACGCGCGGTGGCACGGGGGGTGCGGCGCACCAAGTCGAAGTTCGGGGCGCGGCTCGAACCGTTCTCCCACGTCGACGTGCAATTCTTCGCGCGGGGCAGCGAACTGGTCGGGCGCGGCCTGCCCCTGTGCACCCAGAGCGAGACCATCGCTCCGTACGGTGGCGGGATCGTGACGGACTACGCCCGCTACACCGCCGGCACGGCCATGCTGGAGACGGCGGAACGGTTCACCGACAACGAGGGCGAGCCCGCCGTACAGCAGTATCTGCTGCTCGTGGGCGGGCTGCGGGTCCTCGCCAGGGGTGAGCACGAGCCGCACCTCGTCCTCGACGCCTTCCTGCTGCGCTCCCTCGCCGTGAACGGCTACGCGCCCAGCTTCAACGACTGCGCCAAGTGCGGTCTGCCGGGGCCGAACCGGTTCTTCTCGGTCGCGGCGGGCGGCTCCGTCTGCGTCGACTGCCGGGTGCCCGGCAGCGTCGTACCGTCGGCGGAGGCCCTGACCCTGCTGGGCGCGCTGCTCACGGGGGACTGGGAGACGGCGGACGCGTGCGAGGCGCGGCACGCGCGCGAGGGCAGTGGGCTGGTTTCGGCCTATCTGCACTGGCACCTGGAGCGCGGGCTGCGGTCTCTGCGATACGTAGAGAAAAGCTGAACCAGGCTGAGCCGGGCTGGGCCGGGCTGAGCAGCACCACCGATTTCGGTCACGTAGGAGAGAGAGCCCCATGGCACGACGCGGAATCCTCGGACGGTCCCGCCGTGAGTACAAGACCCCCGAGCCGCACCCCACGGGCGTACGGCCGCCGAAGATCCCCGGCGAGCTGGTGCCCAAGCACGTGGCGATCGTCATGGACGGCAACGGCCGGTGGGCGAAGGAGCGCGGGCTGCCGCGCACCGAGGGGCACAAGGTCGGCGCGGAGCGCGTGCTCGACGTCCTCCAGGGCGGCATCGAGATGGGCGTCGGCGCGATCTCGCTCTACGCCTTCTCCACGGAGAACTGGAAGCGCTCCCCGGACGAGGTGAAGTTCCTGATGAACTTCAACCGCGACTTCATCCGCAAGACCCGCGACCAGCTCGACGAGCTGGGCGTCCGCGTGCGGTGGGTCGGCCGGATGCCCAAGCTGTGGAAGTCGGTCGCCAGGGAGCTGGAAATCTCCCAGGAGCAGACCAAGGGCAACGACAAGCTGACCCTGTACTTCTGCATGAACTACGGCGGCCGCGCCGAGATCGCCGACGCCGCCCAGGCCCTCGCCGAGGACGTCAAGGCGGGCCGCCTCGACCCGTCCAAGGTCAGCGAGAAGACGTTCGCAAAGTACCTGTACTACCCGGACATGCCGGACGTCGATCTGTTCCTGCGCCCCAGCGGCGAGCAGCGCACCTCGAACTACCTGCTGTGGCAGAGCGCGTACGCCGAGATGGTCTTCCAGGACGTGCTGTGGCCGGACTTCGACCGCCGCGACCTGTGGCGGGCCTGCCTCGAATACGCCGGGCGCGACCGCCGCTTCGGCGGGGCGATCCCCAACGAGCAGCAGATCGCCGAGAGCTAGGTGTTCTGTCGCCCGTCGTGATTGACGCCACCGCCCCTTCTTCGAGGCGGTGGCGTCGCTCTCTATCCAGGGGGAAACCCGCTGGTCAGTCCTGCGGCGACGGCGTGGAAGACGCAGCCGTCGACGTGGGCGTCGACGTAGGCGTGGCCGTGGGCGCGGGCTGGGCCGTCGCCTCGGTCGTGGCTTCCGGAGTGGGAGCGGGGTGCGCAGCAGGTCGAGGAAGGCCTCGCGGCCGAACGGGCCGGAGCCGGGGACGGTGATCTCCCGGGCGCCGTCGGGGGGCAGGTGCTGGGAGCAGTGTCAGACCCGGGGATGGTCGGCCGGAGCGGTGAACGCGGTCCGCCGGTACGGCTCGGTGCCGCCCCCGAGTACGACGTTGCGGGCAGCGAACTCCCGGCCGTCGGCGGTGACTTCGAAGAGCCGCTCGGTGGTGTCCCAGTGCACCGAGCCGACCTTGGCGCCGAAGCGGCGGTTGGGCAGACGCTCGGCCGCCCAGTGGCAGTAGTGGTGCTTGGTCAGGTGCACTCGCCGATGGCGCGTCTCTTCGAGGCGAACCAAGAGGACCCGGGACAACCCAGTTGTCGACACCCGGTCCCATCGTGGCCACGGATTTTCCCGCTCACCGGCATGCAATAATTGTTGCGCATTAAATAGAGCGCAGCGTTCGTTGCTTCTGGCGCGTGAACGCCATGAAATAGGGAATACGCCAATGACCGACCCGGACCAAGTCCCCCCCGTCCGCAGCAGCCGACGCCGTCAGGTACGCGGTGGCGGGCGGAAAGTGATCGTCTCCAGTGTGGCGACGGTCGCGGTCGCGGCATGTCTGGCGGGGACCTCCCCGCCGGGCCACGCGACGCTCATGGCGACCGCGACCGTCCAATCGGGGGCGTTCGGTGTCGCGGACAAGGCCGGACCGCACGTCGCCAAGCCCGTGATCGGCACTCCGGTGAACGGCTCGGTGGTGGTGTCCGACAAGAAGACCGGCGCGGTCGCCTTCGCCGGGACCGGGCAGCCCGGCGCGTCGCTGGAGCTGTACTACCGCACGTCCGGCACCGCCCACTGGAAGAAGCTCGACGGGTTCACGGCCGCGGTGGGAGCCGACGGGAAGTGGCGGCAGAGCGCCCCCCTGGCCGAGGCAGGGCCGACCGCGGGCACCTTCGACTTCCACGTACGGCAGACGGCCGGTGACCGGCTCGCGGACTCGGACCCGGTGACGGTGACCGTCGAGAAGGACGGCGCTCCGTGCTCACCTTCGGCGGGCTTCTCCGGGTGCCTGCGGTTCCCCTACACCGGTGGCGACCAGTCCTTCGTCGTGCCCAAGGGCGTGCGGCGGATGGACGTGCGGCTGTGGGGGCGCGGGCGGCGGGGGGCGTCGGCAACTCGAAGACCCGTGGTTGCGGCGGCGCGGGATACACCACGGGGACGGCGCCCGTGACGGAGGGGAAGAGCCTGCGCCTGATGGTCGGAGAGGGTGGCGGCATCAAGCATCACGCCACCTACGGCGGTGGCGGCGCTCCCGGGTACGGGGCGAATTTCGGTGGCAGCGGCGGCGGGATGAGCGCCCTGTGGGACGGGCAGCAGCCCTGGCTGATCGCCGGCGGCGGAGGCGGCGGCCCCAGCACCTTGATACAGGCCAGCAGCGACCTGAATGCGGGAGGCGGCGGCGGGGGCGAGAGCGGTTCCGAGGTCACCGGCCGGACGAACGCCCGGCAGGGCGGCCCCGGCACCCAGACCTCGGGCGGCGCGGCAGGCGTCGGCGGTGTGTGCCGTACCAAGGGTCCCATGGCCGGCACCAAATTCCGGGGTGGCGACGGCGGTGCCTCGCCCGTGGACGCGGCCTCCCCGAACGGCGGCGGCGGCGGTGGCGGCGGCTGGTACGGCGGCGGTGGCGGGGACTGCTACCGGGAGGCGCTCGCCGGCGGCGGAGGTGGCGGCTCCGGTTACCTCGATCCGGCCGTGGTGACCGGCGGTCGGACGGTCGCGGGCTCCGCCTCCACGGCCCGTGACCACGGTGGCGCCCCGGCGGGCACCTCCGACGACCAGTACACCGGCCGGGCGGGCCGCGGCGGTGCCAAGGAGGACGGCAACGGCTACGGCGGCAACGGCCTCATCGTCCTCCAGTGGAAGGGCGCCGCACCGACGGCGGGTGGCGCACCGGCGCAGGCGGCGCCGACACCGGACAGCGGAGCGACACCGGACACCGGAGCGACCCCGTCCGCTACGCCGACCCCGTCCGCTGCGCCGACCCCGTCCGCTGCGCCGACCCCGTCTGCCGCGCCGACGCCGTCTGCCGCGCAGGGGACGCAGGAAAGCAAGGCGCCCGGCGCGGCACCGGGCATGACCGCGACACCGGGGGCCGCCGCGGACCCGCCCCTGAAAATCGCTTCGCCGAAGGAGGGGACGACCGTCACCCCAGGCCGGCGACTCAAGGTCACGGGCACGGCTGCCCCCGGGACTCGCCTCACGCTGACATTGCGGGAGCCGGCCGGAAAACCGACCTCCGTGCAGGCCACGGCCGCCGCCGACGCGAACGCGGAGGGAGCCTGGCAGGCCACGTTGACCATTCCGGAGGCCATCGCCCCCGGACGGTGGGAACTGCGCGCCACCGACGGCGCCGTTGACGTCCAGGAGGCCCCCGTGGACGCACGCGTGGTCACACTCCGCGTCACGGCCCCGCCTACCGCGGCCGACGCGGACCCTGCGCGAGCACTGCCTCTACACCTGTGAGAGAGCCGAGCAGCGCGGGAGGGCAGCCGTCGCGCGATGCTGACGCCCGGCGCCGACGGCCCACGGAAGGACAGGCGAGGCCGTCTGGCACAGCCCATGCGGACGGCCTCCGGGAAACTTCCGTTCCAAGGCTTGACCCGCAAATGATCATGGCTCGCTACGCGCCCTGGCCGCGGGCGTGCGAAGGGGCCCCGCCGTCACCTGGACGGCGGGCCCCTTCGTACGTATGGCTACTTGCCGGCGCAGTCCGCGCAGGTCCCGAAGATCTCGACCGTGTGCGCCACGTTCACGAAGCCGTGCTCGGCGGCAATCGTCTCGGCCCACGTCTCGACGGCCGGGCCCTCCACCTCCACGGCCTTGCCGCAGACGCGGCAGACCAGGTGGTGGTGGTGCTCGCCGGTCGAGCAGCGGCGGTAGACCGTCTCGCCGTCGCTGGTGCGCAGCGCGTCGACCTCACCGGCGTCGGCGAGGGACTGGAGCGTGCGGTAGACCGTGGTCAGGCCGACCGAGTCGCCCTTGTGCTTGAGCATGTCGTGCAGCTCCTGCGCACTGCGGAACTCGTCCACGTCGTCGAGTGCCGCGGCCACTGCCGCGCGCTGGCGGGTGGACCTGCCTCGAACCGGGGCTCCCACGGTTGTCTCCTCGCGTCTGCGCTCTGGTCTGGGCCTGCCGGGCCATTGTGCCAGGTCGTCCGGGAGCCCAGTCAGCGCTTGCCCGCCGGCTGGGCCGGAACCGAGCACTCCGCGGGATCGCCGGCGGCCTCCGCGGCGGCCACGGCCCGCGCCCTGCGCCGGGCCAGCGGGGTCGCGAGCACCGTCAGGGCGATGAAGACACCGATGGTGTGCAGCGCGATCGTCGCGCCGGGCGGCACGTCCTGGTAGTACGACGTCGTCGTGCCGCCGATGGTCACGGAGACGCCGATCGCCACGGAGATCGCGAAGGTCGCCGCGAAACTGCGGGTGAGCTGCTGCGCGGCCGCCACCGGCACCACCATCAGCGCGGAGACCAGGAGCAGGCCGACGACCCGCATGGCGACCGTGACGGTGACCGCGGCGGTGACGGCGGTGAGCAGGTTCAGGGCGCGGACCGGGACACCCGTCACGCGCGCGAACTCCTCGTCCTGGCTGACCGCGAAGAGCTGACGGCGCAGCCCGACCGTGACGAGGACCACAAAGGCGGCCAGCAGGCAGATCGCCGTGACGTCCTCCTCGGAGACCGTCGAGAGCGAGCCGAAGAGGTACGACTGGAGGTTCGCGTTCGAGCCGCCGGGCGCGAGGTTGATGAACATGACGCCGCCCGCCATGCCGCCGTAGAACAGCATGGCCAGGGCGATGTCACCGCGCGTCCTGCCGTACCAGCGGATCAGCTCCATCAGGACGGCGCCGACGATCGCGACCGCCGTCGCCATCCACACCGGGGACGTGGAGAGCAGGAAGCCGAGGCCGACGCCCGTCATCGCGACGTGGCCGATGCCGTCGCCCATCAGGGCCTGGCGGCGCTGCACGAGGTAGATGCCGACGGCGGGCGCGGTGATGCCGACCAGGACGGCGGCGAGCAGGGCCCGCTGCATGAAGGCGTATTCGAGGATTTCCATCGTTCTTGCTCGCCCTCAGGTCAGCAGGCCGGTACGGACCGGTTCGGTGTCGGCGGGGTGCGGGTGGACGTGGTCGTGGCCGGGCAGGGCGTGCTGGCCGACGGCGCGCGGGGGCGGCCCGTCGTGCAGGACGCAGCCGTCGCGCAGCACCACGGCGCGGTCGATCAGCGGCTCCAGCGGCCCCAGTTCATGGAGCACGAGCAGTACCGAGGTGCCCTTCGTGACCTGCTCGCGCAGGGTGGCCGCGAGGACCTCCTGGCTCGCCAGGTCGACGCCCGCCATCGGCTCGTCCATGATCAGCAGCTCCGGTTCGGAGGCCAGCGCGCGGGCGATCAGGACCCGCTGGTGCTGGCCGCCGGAGAGGGCGTTCACGGAGTCCTTGGCGCGGTCGGCGAGGCCCACCAGGTCGATGGCGCGGGCGACGGCCTCGCGGTCGGCCTTGCGGAGCAGGCCGAAGCGGGCCCGGGAGAGCCGCCCCGACGTGACGACCTCGCTGATCGTGGCGGGGACGCCGCCCGCGGCGGTGGTGCGCTGCGGGACGTACCCCACGCGGGCCCAGTCGCGGAAGCGGCGGCGCGGGGTGCCGAAGATCTCGACCTCGCCGCCGCTGACCGGGACCTGCCCGATGACCGTGCGCACGGCGGTGGACTTGCCCGAGCCGTTGGCGCCGAGCAGGGCGACGACCTCGCCGCGGCCCACGGTGAGGTCGATGCCGCGCAGCACGGGGCGCGAGCCCAGCTCGGCCGTCACCTTGCGCAGGGATATGACGGCTTCCGCCTCACCGGATGCGGTGTGCTTGCTCATGGCTCGTGCCTCCGTAGCCACAGGGGGTGGGGTCACTTGGTGCCCAGGGCCTTCCGCAGGGCCTGGAGGTTGGAGTCCATGACCTCGATGTAGTCGTCGCCCCTGGACTTCCCGGTGATGCCCTCGATCGGGTCGAGTACATCAGTCTTCAGGCCGGCGTCCTTCGCCAGGGTCTTGGCCGTCTCGTCGCTGACCAGCGTCTCGTAGAAGACCGTGGTGACGCCGTCGGCCTTCGCCATCTTCTGGAGGTCCTTGACGCGCTTGGCGCTCGGCTCGCCCTCGGGGTCCAGGCCGCTGATGGCCTCCTCGGTGAGGCCGTACCGCTCGGCGAGGTAGCCGAAGGCGGCGTGGGTGGTGATGAAGACCTTCGGGGCGGGCGCCTTGGTGTTCTTCAAGCCGTCTTCGAAGCGCTTGTTCAGGCCATCGAGCTTCTTCACGAGCTCGGCGGTGTTCTTCTTGTACGTCGACGCGTGGTCGGGGTCGGCCTTCTCCAGGGCCTTGCCGACGCCCTCGGCGACCTCGGCGTACTTCACCGGGTCGAGCCAGATGTGGGGGTCGGAGCCTTCGTGGGAGTGGCCGTGGCCATGCCCTTCGTGGCCCTCTTCGCCGTGCTCGTCCTTGTGCTCGTCGTGCTCGTCCGCGTGGCCGCCGACCTCGGTGCCGTGCTTCTCCATGCCGGTCAGGGAGGCGGCGTCGACCTTGGTCTTGATGCCGGACTGGTCGATCGCGGCGTCGACGGCGGGCTGGAGGCCCTTGAGGTACAGGGCGACGTCGGACTCCTCGAGCTGCCCGCGCTGCTTGGCGGGGATGTCGAGGTCGTGCGGCTCCTGGCCGGGCTCGGTGAGGTTCGTGACGGAGACGTGGTCGCCGCCTATCTGCTCCGCGAGGTACTGCATGGGGTAGAACGACGCCACCACGTCGAGCTTGCCGTCCTTGTCGTCCGCGGCGGAGGAGGAGCAGGCGGTCAGCGCCGTGAGGCCGAGGACCGTCGCGGAGGCGAGGGCGGCGGTGGGTATCAGGCGTCGTCGTACGTTCATGACACTCATTTTCAACAAATGTGGAAACGATTGTCAACAAGGGGTCCGGCGGGAGCCTCGGCGGAGGGCTCGGGACCGCTTGTGGGGAACCGATTTGATTAGGGGGGTCAGGCCGCCGGTAACCTGAGGCATTCGCCTCGCCCACCGTCTTATGAAGAGAGCACCGTGGCCGCCGACAAGATCGACACCATCGTCAGCCTGAGCAAGCGCCGTGGCTTCGTTTTCCCGTGCAGTGAGATCTACGGCGGCCAGCGCGCCGCCTGGGACTACGGACCGCTGGGCGTCGAGCTGAAGGAGAACCTCAAGCGCCAGTGGTGGCGCTACATGGTCACCTCGCGCGAAGATGTCGTCGGCATCGACTCGTCCGTGATCCTGGCCTCCGAGGTCTGGCAGGCCTCCGGCCACATCGCCACCTTCACGGACCCCCTCACCGAGTGCACCTCCTGCCACAAGCGCTTCCGCGCGGACCACCTGGAGGAGTCGTACGAGGAGAAGAAGGGCCGCGCCCCGGAGAGCCTCGCGGACATCAACTGCCCCAACTGCGGCACCAAGGGTCAGTTCACCGAGCCCAAGCAGTTCTCCGGCCTGCTCTCCACCCACCTCGGCCCCACCCAGGACAGCGGCTCCGTCGCCTACCTGCGCCCCGAGACCGCTCAGGGCATCTTCACCAACTTCGCCCAGGTCCAGCAGACCTCGCGCCGCAAGCCGCCGTTCGGCATCGCGCAGATGGGCAAGTCCTTCCGCAACGAGATCACGCCCGGCAACTTCATCTTCCGCACCCGCGAGTTCGAGCAGATGGAGATGGAGTTCTTCGTCAAGCCGGGCGAGGACGAGCAGTGGCAGGAATACTGGATGGAGCAGCGCTGGAACTGGTACACCGGCCTCGGCCTGCGCGAGGAGAACATGCGGTGGTTCGAGCACCCGAAGGAGAAGCTCTCCCACTACTCCAAGCGCACCGCTGACATCGAGTACCGCTTCCAGTTCGGCGGCAGCGAGTGGGGCGAGCTGGAAGGCGTCGCCAACCGCACCGACTACGACCTGTCGGCGCACTCCAAGGCCTCCGGCCAGGACCTGTCGTACTTCGACCAGGAAGCCGGCGAGCGCTGGACCCCGTACGTCATCGAGCCCGCGGCCGGTGTCGGCCGCACCATGCTCGCCTTCCTCCTCGACTCCTACATCGAGGACGAGGCCCCCAACGCCAAGGGCAAGCTGGAGAAGCGCACGGTCATGCGCTTCGACCACCGCCTCGCGCCGGTCAAGGTCGCGGTCCTTCCCCTTTCGAGGAACCCGGAGCTCTCCCCGAAGGCCAAGGGCCTCGCGACCGCCCTGCGGCAGAACTGGAACATCGAGTTCGACGACGCGGGCGCCATCGGCCGCCGCTACCGCCGCCAGGACGAGATCGGCACGCCGTACTGCGTCACCGTCGACTTCGACACCCTCGACGACAACGCCGTGACGGTGCGCGAGCGTGACTCCATGAAGCAGGAGCGCGTCTCCCTGGACCAGATCGAGGGCTACCTCGCCGCTCGCCTCGTGGGCTGCTGACACGCGGACGTTCTCCGAGTGAAGCCCCCGGTTCCTTTACGGAGCCGGGGGCTTCGCCGTCTGCGTGTGCGTCTGTACGAGGATCGCGGCGTCCTGCGGCTGGGGGGCGAGGAGCAGGGTCATACCGTACGCGCGGGACGCGCCACCCATCCCCTCCGGGACGATCTCGACCGTGCGCGGGGCGAAGTCGCCGACCGAGCGGCAGGCCCACCACTCCGCCAGATCCGGCCGGCCGGCGCGCAGCCGGGCGGTGAGGCGCCGGAAGCCGTCGGCCGCGGGGTGGCGGTCGGCGCGGGTGCGCAGGTGCCGGTACAGGTCCATGGCGACGGGCTCCCAGCCGGGCAGCAGCCGCTGATGCGGTGCGTCGGTGACCAGCAGGAGGAGCAGATTCCGCCTGGCCTCGGGGATCTCGGCCGGGTCGGGCCACAGCTGCGCGTACGCGCGGTTCCAGGCGAGGATGTCCAGGGCGGGGCCCAGCAGCAGCGCCGGGCTGTCGGGCCAGCTGTCGAGGACGGCCCGCAACTCGGGGCCGTGCGCGGGCCGTGCGGCGTCCGGCGCGGGGGCGAACCCGGCGAGGGCCAGCGCGTGCCGGTGCGAGGCGTCGTCGAGGCGCAGCAGGGCGCGGGCGACGGCGTCGAGCACCTGCCGGGAGGTGTCCACGCGGCCCTGCTCCAGCCACGTGTACCAGGCCACGGAGACCCCGGCCAGCACGGCGACCTCTTCGCGGCGCAGCCCCTTCGCGCGGCGGCGGACGGTGCCCGGCAGCCCGACGTCACCGGGCGTGAGGCGCTCGCGGTGGGCGCGCAGGAAGCCGCCGAGCGCGGACCGGAGCGCCGAGGTTGCCGCCGGGCTCGGTGTCGGTGTCGGGTTTTTGGTCGCCGCCGTGGTCGCCATGGCCTCAGCCTATGACCTGGGCTCACCCCCACAAATGTCTCTCTGGCAGCGGCAGTCGGCCGGGATGAGGCTGGTCCCATGACTGACACCCCGACGATGTGGCGCCGCCACAACGACTCCACGGACCTGCCCGCCCCCCGCCCCTTCCTCCGCGTCTACACCGGCCCCGGCACGCTGGACGCGCTGGCGGCCTCGTACGAGCGGCTGCTCGGCACGGAACGGGACATGTGGTTCACGTACCCCGAGAAGAACCTCGCCCTCGCGGCGGTCGGTGCCTTCCTCCTGATCGAGGGCACGGAGGAGACCCTGGCCCCCTTCCGCGCGACGCACGGCACGCTGCTGGTGGACTCGGCGCGGGCCTATCTGGAGCGGCTTGCGGCGGAGGGCGCGGAGATCACGGAGCCGCTGATCAAGGTCCCGACGGGCTCCGGGTTCACCGCGCGGCACCGGGACGGGACGGTGATCGAGTACGTGGAGCACCGGCCGACGGAGGAGGGGCTGTAGAGGAAGTGGCTGTCGAGGAGGCGCTGTAGAGGAGGGGCTGTAGGCGTGGGTGTCAGAGGCGGCCCCTATGGTCTCCACCCATGACGGAAACCTCCCCGCACCTCGCCACGACGGCGGACGCCTACGACGCCATCGCCGTCGAGTACGCCGGAATCGACCGCACCGACCTCAACGGCCCTTCCCTGGACCGCGCGTTGCTCGCCGCCTTCGCCGACCACGTGCGGGCCGAGGGCAACGGCACCGTAGCCGAGGTCGGCTGCGGCCCCGGCCCCGTCACCGCCCTGCTGCGGTCGATGGGCCTGGACGTCTTCGGCGTCGACCTGTCCCCGGTGATGATCGGCCTCGCCCGTGAGGCCTATCCGGAGCTGCGGTTCGAGGTCGGGTCGATGGACGTGCTCGACGTGCCCGACGGCGGCCTTGCGGGCGTCGTGTCCTGGTACTCGGTCATCCACACGCCGCCGCAGGAAGTGCGGGGCAGCTTCGAGGAGTTCCGCCGGGTGCTCGCCCCCGGGGGGCTGCTCCTGCTCGCCTTCTTCGAGTCGGAGGGCGGCCCGGTCACGGAGTTCGACCACAGGGTGACCACGGCATACCGCTGGCCCGTCGACGGCCTCGCGGACCTGGCCGGCGAGACGGGCTTCACCGAGATCGGGCGGATGCTGCGGGAGCCGTGGGAGGGGGAGCGGTTCCGCCGGGGGCATCTGCTGATGCGGGCGGGGGCTTAGGGGTCAGGGG
>RBWT01000115.1 GCA_004010275.1 Streptomyces huasconensis | reverse complement strand
GGGAGGAGGGGGATTTTGAGGAGGGGGCTTTTCAGGGAGCGCAGGTAGTTGCGCTCACGGCGGGGGAAGGAACCGGAGTTCCTTCCCCCGCCGAAGTCGGAGCTACTTGATGTCGCGCTGCCGGGGGACCACGACGCCGAAGCGGTCCTGGATCGTGGCGAGCGCGGACTCGTGGACCTGCTTGGCGGGAATGCCGTTGGGATTGCCCTTGACCGGCAGCGGCCGCGTCGCGGAGGCGTCGCCCACGACGGTCGGGTTGTACCCGTTGTAGACGGCTCCCTCAGTGGTGAAAAGGGTGCACATGTGGGTCATGAACCCGGCGATGATGACGTTCTTGCGGCCGGTCTTCTTCAGCTCGGCGTCGAGGTTCGTGTCGTGGAAGCCGTTGGGGACGGCCTTCTCGACGACGGCCTCGCCCTTGGCCGGCTTGAGCGCCGGAATGATCTGCCCGGCCTTCGACTTGAGGTCGTAGCCCTTCTCGACGATGTGGATGACCGGGGTGTCGGCCTTGCGGGCCCGCGCCAGCAGGGCCTTGGTGTTGTCCACCGACTCGCGCCAGCCGTCGAGTTCCATCGGGCCGCCGGTATAGACGTTCTGGTAGTCGACGAGGATCAGCGTGGCGTCGGACAGCTTCGCCGGCGTCTCGTCGAGCTTCATGATCTGACGCAGCGTCGTGGTGTCCTTCGCGACGTTCCCCTCGGCGGACGGCGACGGCTTCTTGTCGTTCCGGTCGGTGCGGGTGGCGGCGTCGGTGTCCCCGCCGCACGCGGTCACGGTGGCCGCGAGAACGGCGGTGGCACCCAGGACGACGAGCGAACGCAGCGGCTTCATCAGACGATCTCCTTCTGGGAGGCGGTGACGACCCCGTACAGGTCGGCGATGGTGGCGAGAGCGCCCTGATGCACCTGGTCGGCGGGGACGTCGGTGCCCGCGACGGGCAGCGAGCGGGTGGCGGTCGCGTCGGCGGCGACCGTGGGGCGGTTGCCGTTCAGGAACGCGCCCTGCGCGGTGAACGCGACACACATGTGGGTCATCCACCCCGCGATGACGACGTCCTGGCCCTCCGTGAGGTGGCTCGCCAGGTCGGTGCCGACGAACGCGTTCGGGACCTCCTTGACGACGACCGGCTCACCGTCGACAGGGGCGACCTTCGGGTGGATCTGGCCGATCTCCGCCCGGATGTCGTACGGGGTCCCCTCCCCGCCGTCGTTGATGACGTGCACGACCTTCGTGCCGGCGGCGCGGGCCCGGGCCAGCAGCTGCGCGGCGGCGTCGAGGGACTGCTCCCAGCCGTCGAGCTCCATCACGCCCTGGGTGTAGGTGTTCTGGAAGTCGATCAGGATGAGCGTCGACTCGGCCAGCTTCGCGGGCGCCTGAACGAAGCCGTTCAGCTCGCGCAGCGTGGTCCTGGACATGGGTGTACCGCCTTTGCATCGCGTGGAGAGATCACAGCCCGATGCCGGTCCTTCCCGGTCCGGGAGGCTGTGTCCACAACGCTATGGGCCCGCGGCGATGTCAACAATGACGTCTAACATGCAGAAACCGACGTACGGTTGGCCGACGCAGCGGCAGTGACTCCAGGGGGAAGCGTGACGGAAACCGCGAAACGGCTCGTCGTGATCGTGATCTTCGAAGGGGTGGACCTGCTCGACGTCACCGGGCCACCGGAGGTGTTCGCGCTGGCCCGCCGGGAGACCGCGGACGCCGCCGGCTATCACGTGGTCCTCGCCGCCGAGACCATGGACCCGGTCACCACGGGTGCCGGTGTCCGTGTCCTGCCCGACCTCACCTTCGGCGCGGCCGCCGAGCGCAGCATCAACACCCTCATCGTGCCGGGCGCCGTGGAGATCGATGACGACGGGCGCGTCCACCCCCTCGTCGACCCCGCCCTGGTCGACTGGGTGAAGGTGCTCGCGGCACGGACGCGGCGGATCACCTCGGTGTGCGTCGGGGCGCACCTGCTCGCCGCCGCCGGGCTGCTCGACGGCAAGCGGGCCACCACGCACTGGTCGACCGCACCGCAACTGGCCGCCGACCACCCGGAGGTGGAGGTCGACGCCGATCCCATCTTCATCCGCGAGGGCGACGTATGGACCGGCGCCGGGATCAGCGCCTGTCTCGACCTCTCCCTCGCCCTGATCGCCGACGACCTCGGCGAGGCCGTCGCGCTGCGGGTGGCCCGCCAGCTGGTGATGTACCTCAAACGCCCCAGCGGCCAGAGCCAGTTCAGCGTCCCGCTGGAGCAGGTATCCACCACCCGCCGCATCGAGGAACTGCGCCACCACATCCTGCGGCACATCTCCGAGCCGCTCACCATCGTGGACCTCGCCGCGTACGCGCACGTCAGCGACCGGCACCTGACCCGCCTGTTCAAGACCGAACTGGGCACGACCCCGCACGCGTACATCGAATCGGTGCGCGTCGAGAAGGCCCGCCACGAGCTGGAGTCCTCCGACGCCACGCTCGACCGCATCGCGTCCCTGTGCGGCTTCGGAACGACCGACACCCTCGTACGGGCCTTCCGTCGTCGCCTGAACACGACGCCGACGGAGTACCGGCGCAGGTTCCGGGTGCCACACGTGTCCTGACGGACGTGACGCCACGAAGAAAAGCAAGCAAAGGTTAAGCAGAGGCAAGCAGAGGCAAGCAGAGGCAGGGAGAGGAACAACGTGCAGGATCTGCCCGATTCCACGACGGACCGAGACGACGGACACGCGGTCGTGCGCGTGCTCAGCTACAACGTCCGTTCCATGCGGGACGACGTCGCCGCCCTCGCCCGGGTCATCCGGGCCTGCCGGCCCGACGTCGTCTGCGTCCAGGAGGCGCCCCGGTTCTTCCGCTGGCGCAAGGCCGCCGCCCGGCTCGCGCGGACCAGCGGGCTCGTGTACGTCTCGGGCGGGGCCACCGCCTCCGGCCCGATGATCCTCGCCTCGCTCCGCGCCCACGTGGAGCGCACCGAAGACATCCTGCTGCCCCGCACCCCGGGCCTGCATCAGCGTGGCTTCTCGACCGCCGTGCTGCGGTTCGGCCGGGCCCGGCTCGGGGTCCTGAGCTGCCACCTGAGCATCGACGACCAGGAGCGCTACACACAGGGAGAACTGCTTCTGGAGAGGCTGTCCGCCCTCGGAGAGCCACACGCCGTCGTCGGGGGCGACTTCAACGACCGGCCCGACGGCCGTACGTTCGGCCTGCTCAGCGACGCCCTCCAGGACGGCTGGGCGACGAAACCGTGGGGGCGGGAACACACCACCCGGCTGGGCGATCCGCTGCAGCGCATCGACGCCGTCTTCGCCACACCGGAGGTGGAGGTGCTGGGCTGCGGAGTGCCGATGGGCCTCCCCGGGGTCCGTGAACAGGATCTGCGCGCGGCCACGGATCACCTGCCGGTGCTGGCCGCTGTGCGGGTTCCGGCCGCGCGCTGATCGCTCCGTGTGCAGTGACGCCGGTAATCGTTGTGGCGGGAGGTGTCGGTGTGGCCTGTGGTTTTGGGGGTTAGACGTACGACAGTCGTACGAAACTGAGGAGTGCCGATGAGCCGCCCCCTTCACCAGGCTCCGCTGACCCGGCAGGACGGATCTGTCCGGTGGCAGCCGCGCCGCCACCGCACCGCGGGTGAGCTTCACGCAGGCCGGGTGACCCGTGGTTGATCCGGAGCGACGCCGCGGCTTCGACATGTGTGCGGCGCCATGACCATCGCCGACGCGGTGTTCGCGTGGCTGGGAGTGGGAGCGCTGGTCGCGGCGGTGCTGCCCCGGGTGGTGGCCGGGCGGCCCGTGTCGTTGCCGGTGGTGTTCCTGGTGTGCGGCATCGTCGTGTACGCGCTGCCGCTGCCGTTGCCGGAGGTCGACCCGGTGGAGCAGCGGCTCCTGACGGAGCACGTCACCGAGGTCTGCGTCATCATCGCCCTGATGGGCGCCGGGCTGGCGCTCAACCGGCCGGTGGGCCGGCGCCTGTGGGCCTCGACCTGGCGGCTGCTGGGCATCACGATGCTGCTGACCGTCGCGGTGACCGCGCTGGTGGCGTGGTGGCTGCTGGACTGGCCGCCGGCCGCCGCGCTGCTGCTCGCGGCGGTCCTCGCGCCGACCGATCCGGTGCTCGCCTCCGAGGTGCGGGTGGGGGAGCCCACCGAGGACAAGCACGACGAGGACGAGGTGCGGTTCGCCCTCACCAGCGAGGCGGGCCTCAACGACGGCCTGGCCTTCCCCGTCACCTACGCCGCGATCGCGCTGGCCGCCGCCGCGGGCAGCGGCTGGTCGGCGGAGTGGATCGGCCCGTGGGCGGCGAAGGACGTGGCGTTCAAGTGTGTCGTCGGCGTCCTGAGCGCTTGCTCATCGGCAAGCTGCTCGGCTGGCTGTTCTTCCGGACCCGCTCCTCGGCGCTGCGGCTGGCCGAGTACAGGGAAGGGTTCGTCGCGCTGGGCGCCACCTTCCTGGCGTACGGGGTGACCGAACTCCTCGGCGGCTACGGCTTCCTCGCCGTGTTCACGGCCGCCTGCGCGGTCAGGGCGGCCGAGCGGGCCCACGGCTTCCACAACGTGCTGCACGACTTCGTGGAACAGGTCGAGCGACTGCTGACGGCGGCGCTGCTGTTCCTGCTGGGCGCGTTCATCGCGCTGGGCGGTCTGGCCCCGCTGACCTGGCAGGGGGCCGTGACCGGCCTACTGCTTCTGCTGGTCCGTGCGGCCGTTGGCCGGGTGGGCCGGGCTGCTGGGAAGCCGCTTGCGGGGCTGGGAGCGCCGGGTCGTGGCGGGCTACGGAATCCGCGGCATCGGTTCGCTGTACTACCTCGCCTACGCGCTGGGGCAGCAGGACTTCTTCGTCCCACAACGGGAGCTGTGGGCAGTGGTGACGTTCACGGTGCTGGTGTCGGTCGTGCTGCACGGTGTCACGGCCGGGCCGGTGGTGGCACGGCTGGACCGGTGGCGGGCCGGGGGGCCGGAAGAAGGGGCGGAGTCGGGCGAGTCGGGGGAGCCGGGGGAGAAGCGGGGTGCCGGGACGCTGCGGGCGACCTCTGGACCCCCGGCGTAGGCGGTAGCCGGACCTTTCATCGCCGGTGCCGGTGACGGCAGTCATACGGGACCGGGGCGGCGACAAGGCGAGGAGTACCGGCCACCGCTGGCCGAGCGCGAGGCACGTCTTTGCGCCACTCGGGTGGACTTGCGCCGTTTCCTGCCGCGCCGTCGGGTTCTTTCGTCTTGGATGGCCGAGGGTGCCCGGCCGTGCCCGGCCCCCGCATGTCGGCGTCGCGCGCTTCTGGATGGGGGTCGGCCGAGTGGATCGACAGGTGCACTTCACGTATGTGCTCCCGGTGCTGCCCGCAGGCCCCCAGGCGGTCTCCGTCCTGGACGCGGGCCATCACCTCGTCGGCTGCCTCGAATACCAGGTCTGCCATGTGTGCCGGATCGGCTACGTGGCCAACATCGCCGTCGCCAGCCACTGCCAGGGGCAGGGGCTCGGCCGCCACGCCCTGCACACGGCCATGGCGCCGTGCGGGGGATATGCCTGGTCCACGTCCCGGCAGTCGTCCGAAGGACGGCGCTTCTTCGCCGCGATGGAGGAGGAGACGGAGGTTGCCTTCCCTGCCCGCGGTGTGCGGTGCTCACACATGAGGTCGTGATCGCCCGGAACGGACGTGGGTCATCTGCTGAAGCACACCGGCTACTCCATCCAGGCCCAGAGCAAGACCGGGACGCCGCACATCGCCCTGCCGTGGAAGCGCGACGGCAAGCACACCGTGACCGTGCACACCAACGAGGGCGGCGTGGAGATCCGCTGACCGCGTGCAGACCACAATTGCGCCCACGAGGTTCAGTCAGCCCGGTTGTCCGCGTGTCTGGGCAGGAGGAACATCAGCGCCCACATCGCGGCGAAGGCGCCGCCGACCCACCACAGCACGCCGGTGAAGGCGGCGCGGTTGACCGCGCCGTCGGGTGAGCCGCCGGTAGCGGCGAAGAACACCACGGCGGTGAGCGCGGCGCCGAAGGCGATGCCGAGCTGGGTCGAGGTGTTGAACAGGCCCGAGGCCGAACCGGCGTGCTCATGCGGGACCCCGGCGAGCGACATGTCGGCGATCGGCGCCGCGATCGTGCCGAAACCGAGGCCGAGCAGCAGGAGAGGGACAGCCGTCGCGAGGAGGGTCAGGTCGGCCTGCCGGGTGCTGACCTGCACGCCGTAGACGACCATCGCGGCGACTGCGATCAGCGCTCCGGTCTGAGGCACGCGGCGCCCCAGGCGCCCGACGGTCTTCATCACGATCACCGCACCGGCCAGCTCACCGAGCGCGATCAGCACGAAGGCCCCGGCCGCTTGGAGCGGAGTCAGGCCCAGCCCGCGTTGCAGGTACAGCGTCCAGGTCGTGAAGAACGTGCCGGACAGCAGCCCCAGCAGCAGCTGCGCCAACAGGCCACCGGAGAACGCCTTTCCCCGGAAGAGGGACAGCACCACGAGCGGGGCGTCGTTCTTCCTGCGCCGCTGGTGGCGCAGGAAGACGCCGAGCAGGAGGAGACCGCCGGCGAGCATGGCGAAGCACCACAGCGGCCAGTGATGGGTGTGTCCCCCGGTGAGCGGGAAGACGATCAGCAGCACGGCCGACGCGGACAGCAGCATGCCGGTGACGTCGAGGCGCTCGGGCTGCCGCGCGGTCGACTCGGTGACGAACTTCCGTCCGAGGACGAGCACGGCGAGGCCGATGGGCACGTTGATCAGGAAGACCGGTCGCCAGGACAGTCCGAACAGGTCGGCCTGGGTGACCACGCCGCCCAGGGCCGGGCCCATGACGCGCCGACCGACAGCACGGCGCCGTAGAGGCCGAACGCCTTGCCGCGCGTCTCGGCCGCGAAGGTGACATGCAGGGTCGCCAGCACCTGGGGAATCATCACGGCGGCTCCGGCCCCTTGCAGCACGCGGGCCGCGATCAGCGTGCCGGGGCCGGGCGCGATGCCGCACAGCAGCGAGGCGAGGGTGAAGGCGGCGGTGCCGATGAGGAGGACCTTGCGTCGGCCGTAGGCGTCGCCGAGCCTGCCGCCGGTGATCAGCCCGAGGGCGAAGGTCAGCGCGTAGCCGACGGTCAGCCACTGCACCGCGGCCGGTCCGGCGCCGAGCGATGTCTGGATGGCCGGGATGGCGGTGAGGATGACCGTCTGGTCGAGGGTGTCCATGAGTTCGGCGGCCAGGACGACCACAAGGGCGATCCTGGCGGCCCATGGCATCGCCGCTGACGTGCCGGAGGCGGCGCCGCGGGCGGGCTCGATGGTGTCGGTCGGCTCGCTGCCGAGCGCGGGGGAAGCCACGAGGGGACTCCTATGTGCGGGAATCGGGGAACTCGCCGTCAGCCGCGCCGGGGCCGGAACACACGAAACCCGGGGCAGTCGGCAGAGCTGCACCCGGGAATGACGAGGAAAGTGCGGGGGTGGGTGACGCAACTCAGGCCGGCGCGCGTCCGCCCCCGGGCGGTTCCAGAGATCCGGAGATCGAAGATCGGCAGATCGAAGATCCGCAGATCAGAACGTGGGGGAGCACGGACGGCTACAGGGCCTGGGCGATACGTCATCACCTCACATGCACGAGAGAAGTCCGTCTACGGTACGACACCCTCTGGCGAGCGCCCACACCGCGTGACTGGTCGGCCGGAGCGATGTGGTCGGCGTAGTCGAAGGTCACGCCGTTGTCAGCGCGTCTGCCTCGTGAGGGCTGGTGGGGGTCTTGGCGGGGCGGTGGGCGATGAGGACGGCGGCGATCGCCGCGGCGAGGACGAGGATGCCCGAGGCCCAGTAGATGGCGGTGGAGAAGCCGTGGACGAGGGCGTCGTCCTTCAGCCGGGCGGCGGCGTCGCGGTCGGCGGGGTGGTGGGTGCGGAAGTAGTCGGCGGTGGCGCTGGTGGCGATGGTGTTGAGCAGGGCGGTGCCGATGGCGCCGCCGATCTGCTGTGAGGTGTTGACCATGGCTGAGGCGACACCGGCGTCCTGATGCCGTACGCCGACGGTGGCCAGGCTGATGGCGGGCATGAAGGCGGTGCCCAGGCCGAGGCCCATGAGGAACATGCCGGGCATGACGACGGCCGGGTACGAACTGGTGGGCGTGATCTGGGCGAGCAGCGCCAGACCGGCCGCGGCGGTGAGGAAGCCGGGGACCATCAGGACGCGGGCGGGCAGGCGGGGGGCCAGGCGGGCGCCGATACCGATGGAGCCGGCCATCATGCCGGCGGTCATGGGCAGGAAGGCCACGCCGGTGAGCAGAGGGCTGTAACCCAGGACGGTCTGCAGGTAGAAGGTCAGGAACAGCAGCAGGCCGAACATGGCGATGACGGCGGTGGCCAGCGACAGGTAGGCGCCGCCGCGGTTGCGGTCGGTGATCACCCGCAGGGGCAGCAGCGGGGCCTTGACCCGGCTTTCCACCAGGGCGAACAGGGCGAGCAGCACGATGCCGCCACCCATCAGAGACAGGGGGAGGGTGCCGGTCCAGCCGTCGGTCTCGGCCTTGGTCAGGCCGTAGACGAGGCTGACCAGACCGGAGGTGGCGAGCAGGACGCCGGGAATGTCGAGGCGTGCGCCGTGCCGGGGAGCGGCGGATACGCGGATCTCACGCCAGGCGCCGAAGGCGGCCAGTACGGCGAAGACGATGTTGACGTACAGCGTCCAGCGCCAGTTGAGGTACTCGGTGAGTACGCCGCCCAGCAGCAGCCCGATGGCTGCGCCACCGCCGGCCAGCGCGCCGTAGATGCCGAACGCCTTGGCGCGTTCCTTGGGTTCGGTGAACATCGTCGAGATCAGCGACAGGGCGGCGGGGGCGAGGAGGGCGGCGAAGACACCCTGGAGGGCGCGGGCGCCGATGAGCATCGAGTGTCGACGGCGGCGCCCCGAGGCGGAGGCGGCGGCGAAGCCGAGGACGCCGGTGATGAACGCCTGCTTGCGGCCCCACAGGTCGGCTATGCGGCCGCCGAAGAGGAGCAGGCCGCCGAAGGCGAGGGCGTAGGCGGTGACCACCCATTGTCGGCTGCTGTCGGAGAAGCCGAGGTCGTGCTGGGCGGAGGGCAGGGCGATGTTCATGATCGTGCCGTCCAGGACGACCATGAGCTGGGCCAGGCAGATGAACACCAGCGCCTTCCAGCGCCGGGAATCCGCCGACGTGGGCGTGGATGCCGACGTGGGCGTGGATGCGGACATGGGGGACCAGCTTTCGCAGGGGAGAACGCAGGGAGGAAGTGGGGGGCTGCAACGGCCGACCGCCACGCAAGGCGGTGCCGGGACCGCCCGCCCGCCACACATCCACCGTAGAATGATTCCATCGTGGAATCAAATGGGGCGGGGAGGTACGCTGACGTCCCTGCTGGTGCGCATGGCCGGCCGGGTGGCGGAGGAACGGACACAGGTGATGGAGCAGACGGACGACCAGGCGCGACCGGCTTCCGGCGAGGCGACTCGGCACGTGGGGCAGGGCGGGCTGCTGGAAGGCCTGCGGATCTACGGCGCGGACTACGCCGACATGCGGCGGCTGTTCGCCCGGTGGCTCGGCCTGCACGCCACCGACGCCGCGGCGCTGATCGAGGTCGCCAACTGCGAACTGCGCGAGGACCTGCTCACCCCCGCCCGCCTGAGCGAGCGCATCCAGCTTTCCCCCAACGCCACCTCCGCACTGCTCAACCGCATGGAGCAGACCGGTCACATCCTGCGCACCCGTGAGCACACGGACCGCCGCGTGGTCACTCTGCGCGCCGGTGAACAGGCCCGGCTGCTCGCCGAACAGTTCTTCACCCCCGTGGCCCGCCGCACCCAGGCCGTCATCGACCGCTATCCGGCGCAGCTGGTCGAACAGTTCCAGCAGCTCCTCGACGACCTCCACCACACGATGCGCACCTGCCTGACCGAGGCAGGCGAGGCGGCCCGTACGGCCCGGTCCTCCGGCACGTCCAGCGCCTGACGGAAACCCGCCCTATCCGCCACGCCCCGCCGAGGCCGTGATGCGTCACGAGCAAGAACGAGCGCCTCAGTGGGACGTGCCCTCGGCAGCGGGCGAGTTCGTACGGGAGGCCTCACGCAAGCTGTTCAGGAGTGCGGCGCCGCGTTCGGCGTCGTCCACGCTGACGGCGAAGTCCTTCCCCTTGGCACGGATGACGAGGCACTGACCGCCGCGCACCATCACGGTGGTGCCCAGACCGCTCAGTCGATAGCCCCAGCCGCCCACCTGCGCGGGGGTGCGGTGCTCGACGCGGGCGGAGTCGATGTCCTTGACGGCCCAATGGCGGCTCGGCCAGCCGAGGGGGCCGAACGTCACCTTCATGCCCCGCTCGCTGACGCGCACCTGTACGGAGGAGCACCCCAGGAACGCGAGGGCGGCGAGCGCGAACGGGGCGAACAGCGCTGGGTGCAAGGAGAAAAGGCCGCCATACCCGGCCACGAGGAGGGCCAGGCCCGTGATTCCGGTGACGGTCGCGGCCATGGTGAGCCGGCGGTTGGACGTACGGGCGAACCAGGCCAGCTGCTGGCCTGCGGGAATGCTCATGCCGGGGCCACTTGTGACCCCCTGTGCCCCGTCGGCCGGTCGGCGGAATGCCAGCCAGGCGAGAACGCCCGCGGCGAGGGCGATGGCGAAGATCGACACCACCCACGGGGTCACCGAATCGGCGTCGCGCCAGGTGGACTTGTCCAGGTTGGCCCACACGATCGACGCCTGGCCACCGGCCAGAAAGACACCTCCCGACGCCAGGGTGACCCCGGCCCACCCTCTGGGCGCCGGGCCCGTCGAGCCGCCCGGCCGCCCGGCGAGGAACGCCACGACCAGCATCAGGGCGAGCCAGACCAGCGCGGGGAACAGCGCCGCCGCCCACAACGGCATGGAGCCGTCAGGCCTCCCGCCCGCACCCCAGTGGGTCGCCAGCCGGTCCGGAAGCCGCCTGCTCGCCGCCGGCGGTAAGCCCAGCAGCAGCGCCAGGACACCGGCCCCCCAAGCGGCCGCCGCCCATACGGTGCCGTCGGCGCGCCGCACTTGTGCGTTCACGAAACCCCCTCGATCGCTTTGATGACGTCCGCCTTGCTGTAGCCCCTGCGGGCTGCCTCCTCGACCAGGGCGCGCACGAGGTCGACCAGGTCGGAGCGGCGGTCCGCCCCGGCGGCCACGGTCACGCCCCGGCCGCGTCTGAACTCCAGGAGACCTTCGTCCCGCAGAGTCCTGAGCCCGCGCAGCACCGTGTTGGTGTTGACGCCCAGCGCCTGGGACAACTCCCTGGCCGGGGGCAGCCGGTCACCGGGGGCGCACTCGCCCTCCGCGACCGCGCGCCTGATCGCACTCGCGACCTGTTCGTGCAGCGGGCGGGAGTCCGAAACGTTCAGCTTCAGCAGCATGGTGCTATTGAAGTTAGCACCAACCGGTCGCGTCGTGCGTCGACAGAGGGCAGCGGCATGCCTTGCGGGGCGGCCGGGCAGGTCCGCCCCGCCGCCGCGCGCCGAAGAAGCGAAACCCACTCCTCACCCGCGATCACCGGTCACTATGCTCACTTCATGCTGAGAGACGTCACCGCGACCCGCTACATCGAGCCCCTGCACACCGGCGGCTCCGTCCCCGGCGTCGTCGAGGCCGACGATCTGGGTACGTACGTCGTGAAGTTCACCGCGTCCGCCCAGGGCCGCAAGGCGCTGGTCGCCGAGATCGTCGTCGGGGAACTGGCACGCCACCTGGGGCTGCGCTTCCCCGAGCTGGTCCTCGTCCACTTCGACCCGGCGGTCGCACGTGACGAGCCGCATCAGGAGGTCCAGGACCTGCTGCGCGCCAGCGCGGGCCTCAACCTCGGCATGGACCTGCTGCCGGGCGCGAAGGACTTCACCCCGGACGCCATCGACGTGGACCCGCTGGAGGCCGGCAAGGTCGTCTGGCTCGACGCCCTCACGGCCAACGTCGACCGCACGGTGCACAGTTCGAACCTCATGATCTGGCCCACCTTCGGCACCCGCCCCCCGAAGCTGTGGCTCATCGACCACGGCGCCGCCCTCGTCTTCCACCACCGCTGGGGCGCGTCCGCGCCCGACAAGGCGTACGACTTCCGCCACCACGCCCTCGGCGGCTACGGCCCCGACATGGCCGCCGCCGACGCCGAACTCGCCCCGCTCGTCACGGAGTCCGTGCTGCGGGACATCGTCGCCTCGTGCCGGACGCCTGGCTCGCCGACGAGCCGGGCTTCGCCTCGCCCGACGTGGTGCGCGAGGCGTACGTCCGGCCACCTCCTGGCCCGCGCCCGCTCCTCCGCGGCCTGGCTGCCCACCGGCTTCCCCACCCGAGGCGAACTGGCCGCGGGCGTCGCGCGCCGCGCCGCCGCCACCCAGGCGGCCCGCCCGGCCTGGCTGAAGCGGGTGCCGGACCTGCACGGCAAGCCGGCGGCGGAGCAGGACTGGACGCGGCACGTGGGCTGACGGCGCGCGCCCGCCCGGGGAAGCGGGGGCACGCCGTCAACCGGTCTCACCGGAGCGGACGGACGGTCAGCTCTTGGGCATCAGGACGGTGTCGATGATGTGGACCTTCGCGTTGGAGGTCTCGACGTTGCCGCAGACCAGGTTCGCCGAGCCGTTCACCTTGAACGCCTCCCCGGAACCGGACGTCGTCAGCCTGCTCTTCTCCAGCGTCTCGTAGGAGCCCTTCTCCAGGTCCTTGGGCTCCAGCTTCTCCCCGACCACGTGGTAGGTGAGGATCTTGGTGAGCTGGGCCTTGTCGCCGAGGACCTTGTCCAGGTCGGCCTTGGGGATCTTCGCGAAGGCGTCGTTCGTCGGGGCGAAGACGGTGATGTCCTTGGCGTTGTTGAGCGTGTCGACGAGACCGGCCTTCTTCACGGCCGTGACCAGCGTCGACAGCTCCGGGTTGTTCGAGGCCGCGGTGGCGACCGGGTCCTCGGCCATGCCGTCGAAGCTGCCCTTGCCGTCCTTGGGCACGGACGAACAGGCGGGGCCGAAGGGCTCGGTCATGGCGGCCGTGTCCTTGGCGGGGCTCTCGTCGGCCTTCTTCTCGGCGGCCGACGACTTGGACGCGTCGGACGACGAGGAGCTGTCGCCGCTGTCGTCCGAGCAGGCCGTGAGGGCCAGCGGGAGGAACGCGACCGAGGCGACGGCGAGAGCGGTGCGGCGCAGACGGCGGGGTGTGGTGTTCATGGCTGTTTCTCTCCTGGGAGACGGCCGCGGTACGGATCTGATCCGCGGGGATTGGTTTTCTCTGGTGAGAGCGGAGGGCTCGCGCGGGTGCCGGAGGCGGGCGGGGATCAGTCGACGGTGACCACCACCGAATGCCGGCCGCTCGCCCCGTCGGGGATCGTGCGGGTCCGCTTCCCGGTCTGGACCGTGCCCGTGCGGTCGGTCGCCCGCACGGTGAGGGTGTGGCCGCCGGACGTGGCCTCCCAGGGGAACGACCACAGGCGCCAGGTGTCCCGGGTGTCCTCGGCGGCGAGGTCGGCGGGCCGCCAGGCCGTCGTCGACACGCACCTCGACCTTGTCGATGCCGCGGTGCTGCGCCCAGGCGACCCCGGCGACCATCACCGTGCCCGCTGCGGGCCGGGCAAAGGGCTTGGGGGTGTCGATCCGCGACTGGGTCTTGACGGGAGCCTTCCGGGCCCAGTCCCGCTTCACCCAGTACGGGTCGTAGTCGTCGAACGTGGTCAGCTCGATGTCCCTGATCCACTTGCAGGCCGACACATAGCCGTACAGGCCGGGGACCAGCATGCGCACAGGGAAACCGTGCACGAAGGGCAGCGGTTCGCCGTTCATGCCCAGGGCGAGCATCGCGTCGCGGCCGTCCATCACGTCGTCCACGGGTGTGCCGATGGTCATGCCGTCCACGGACCGGGCCACCAGCTGGTCGGCGGGGCCGCCCCGGGACGGGGGTACGACACCGCTCTCCTCCAGCAGCTCCGCCAACGGCACGCCGATCCAGCGGGCGTTGCCGGCGTAGGGGCCGCCGACCTCGTTCGAGACGCAGGTCAGGGTGATGTCCCGTTCGATCAGGTCGCGCCGCAGCAGATCCGCGAAGGAGAAGGTCCTTTCGCGCGTGACGCCCTTGCCGTGAATCCGCAGCCGCCAGGTCTCGGCGTTCACCTTGGGCACCACGAGCGCGGTGTCCACCCGGTAGAAGTCCTTGGTGGGCGTGACGAAGGAGCTGATGCCCGGCACTCGCGGCTGTACGCCCCTGGGTACGCGGGCGGCGGGCGACGCGGGGCCCGGGAGCACGATGCCCGCGCGCGAGGCGACGGCGTCCTTGCCGCTCGCGGCGTTCAGGGACTTGCCGAGGACACCGGCCCCCGCCGACGCGGCGGCGGCCGCGCTCGCGGCGATGAGGAAGCCGCGCCGGTCCCACCCCTCGCCGCCCCCGGCCGCCGCGGGCGCGCGCGCCGGACGAGGCGTCCCGCGAGCACGTAGAGGACCGCCGCACCGGCGACCGAACCCACGAGCGAGGGCACGGCGTCCCCGAGGCTCGTGGAGTCCGGGCGGGTCGTCGCCGCGACGGCGCCGATCACACCGAAGAGCAGCACACCCGCCGCGCCCACCCGGCGGCGGCGCAGCGCCAGCAGCCCCAGCGCGAGGGCCAGGAGAGCCAGCACCGCGAGAATCCCCGCCTGGAGGACGAGCTTGTCGTCCGTGCCGAAGCGCTGGATCGCCCAGTCCTTGACGGCGGCGGCGTGCGGTCGATGGCGGCGCCGCCGACCGCGTCCACGGGACCGGACTCGGGGCGGACCGCCGCGGACAGCAGTTCCGCCACCGCCAGCGCCGCGCAGCCGGCCAGCAGTCCGCTGAGCGCGCCGACCGCCACGCGCCACCGGTCGGCGTGCCGCCGCGGGACCTTCCGTTCTGTCTTCACGTGGGGTATCCGTGGCCGACGGCCGTGCGGATTGGTCGATTCCCCGATCGAGTGAACGGACTTCCGGCGGCGACGCCGGACGCCAGACCTTTCCGTACGTCAGCTCGGGAAGGTCATGAGCGCCACCGGCGTGGACGTCGGCTCCTTGGAGCCGCCCGCGGGTTCCACCGTGATGCCCATGCCCCTCGCGTCGCCGACCTCGCCCCGCATCAGCACCGCCTCGGTCGGGCGGTCGGGGTCCATCAGACCGGCCGGGCGCATGGCGTCGCCGTCGTTGAACCAGAGCTGATAGACCTTGCCGCGCGGTGGCCGCGCCATGCCGTCGGCCACGAACACGGCCTTGTCGAGGCTCTTGGAGACCACGACCGTGCCGCTGGCCCCGCCGTCGATCTCGCCGGTGCGCGCCCTGGCGTCGGGGGCGGCCAGCACCTCCGCCAGTTCCTGGGAGCGTTCCCTGGCCTGCTCCTGGACCTGCCGGGCCTGCTCGCGCGCCTCCTGCGCCCGCTGGTGCTGCCAGACCGTCGTGCCGCCGAAGGCCACGGCCGCGGCGAGGCACGCCGCCAGGGCCCAGCGGGAGGCACCCTGTGACCCGGGTGTCCTGCGCGGCTTCGTGGCCGGGGCCGTGTCCGGTTCGCCGCGTGGGACATCCTGGCGGACCGTGGCGATGCGCCCGAGCACCTCGTCCTTCATGGCGCGCCGGGGAGCCACGGCGGATGCCATCGCCAGCCGCGCGACGGTCGCCGTCAGCTCCCGTACCTCCTGGGCGCACGACGGGCAGAGCGCGAGGTGTTCCTCGAACCGGGCGCGTTCGCGACGTCCAGCGCGTCGCGGCGTAGGCACCCGTGAGGGTGTGCAGATCGGCTGTGGCGCTCACGCGGTCACCCCCAGGCAGTCGCGCAGCCGGATGAGTCCGTCGCGCAGGCGGGTCTTGACCGTGCCCAAGGGCAGGGCGAGGAGTTCGGCGACCTGCCGGTAGGTCAGGCCCCGGTAGTAGGCGAGCGTCACGGACTGGCGCTGGACCTCGGTGAGGGCGCGCAGGCACCGGCGCACCTGTTCCCGCTCCAGGTGGGTCTCGACCTGCTCGCTGACCTCGTCGAACTCCGGGGTCCGGGAGAGCAGGGCGGCCTTGTGCTCACGGGCCGCCGACGCCTCCACCGAGCGGACGCGGTCCACCGCGCGACGGTGGGCGAGGGTGAGCACCCAGTTCATCGCCGTGCCGAGGTCGGGCCGGTAGCGGGGCGCGGTGCGCCACACCTCGACCAGGACTTCCTGGGCGACCTCCTCGGACTGGGCGTGGTCGCGCAGCACCCCGCGCACGACGCCGAGGACGGGGCCCGCCACGGCGTCGTAGACACCGGAGAAGGCCTGCTGATCACCGCGGGCGACGCGGGCGACCAGCTCTTGGAGGTCGGGCCCGGGTGCTGACCGGGAGCCGATGCGGACGACATCATTCACGCGGTGATCCTTCGGGGACGGGGCGCGGGTCGGCGTACAGAACTGATACGTAGCCGACGGCGCCCCGGATTGCCCGCTGACGCACGCGATCCGCCCCCGGCGCTGTGCGGTGCCGGGGGCGGACGGAAGGAACGTATGCGCGAGAGGTGTCAGCGGAGCTGCTCGTACGCCGGGAGCGTCAGGAAGTCCGCGTAGTCCTGGTCCAGGGAGACCTGGAGGAGGAGGTCGTGGGCCTGCTGCCACTTGCCCGCGGCGAACGCCTCGTCGCCGATCTCGGCGCGGATGGCGTCGAGTTCCCGCGCCGCCACCTCGCGGGCGAGGTCCGCCGTAGCCCTCTCGCCGTTCTCGAAGACGACACCGGCGTTGATCCACTGCCAGATCTGCGAGCGCGAGATCTCCGCGGTGGCCGCGTCCTCCATGAGGTTGAAGATGGCGACGGCGCCGAGGCCGCGCAGCCACGCCTCGATGTAGCGGATGCCGACCTGGACGGCGTTGACCAGACCGTCGTACGTGGGCTTCGCGTCGAGGGAGTCGATGGCGATCAGGTCGGCGGCCGAGACGCGCACGTCCTCACGGAGGCGGTCCTTCTGGTTCGGCTCGTCGCCGAGCACCGCGTCGAAGGACTCCATGGCGATCGGGACCAGGTCCGGGTGGGCCACCCACGAGCCGTCGAAGCCGTCGGCGGCCTCGCGGTCCTTGTCGTTCTTGACCTTCTCGAACGCGACCTTGTTGACCTCCGCGTCCTTGCGGGAGGGGATGAACGCCGCCATGCCGCCGATCGCGTGCGCGCCGCGCTTGTGGCAGGTGCGCACGAGGAGTTCGGTGTACGCGCGCATGAACGGGGCGGTCATCGTGACCTGGTTGCGGTCCGGCAGGACGAACTTCTCGCCGCCGTCACGGAAGTTCTTGACGATGGAGAAGAGGTAGTCCCAGCGGCCCGCGTTCAGCCCCGAGGCGTGGTCGCGCAGCTCGTAGAGGATCTCCTCCATCTGGTACGCGGCGGTGATCGTCTCGATCAGGACGGTCGCGCGGACCGTGCCCTGCGGGATGCCGACGTAGTCCTGGGCGAAGACGAAGATGTCGTTCCAGAGGCGCGCCTCCAGGTACGACTCCGTCTTCGGGAGGTAGAAGTACGGGCCCTTGCCCAGCTCGATGAGGCGCTTGGCGTTGTGGAAGAAGTACAGGCCGAAGTCGACCAGCGCGCCGGGGACCGGGCGGCCCTCCACCTGGAGGTGGCGCTCGTCCAGGTGCCAGCCGCGCGGGCGCATGACGACCGTGGCCAGCTCGCCGGCGTCCTTCAGGGCGTACGACTTGCCGGTGCGCTCGTCGGTGAAGTCGATGCGGCGCTCGTAGGCGTCGGTGAGGTTCAGCTGGCCGAGGACCACGTTCTCCCAGGTGGGCGCGGAGGCGTCCTCGAAGTCGGCGAGCCAGACCTTGGCGCCCGAGTTCAGGGCGTTGATGGTCATCTTGCGGTCGGTCGGGCCCGTGATCTCGACCCGGCGGTCGTTGAGCGCGGCCGGGGCCTCGGCGACCCGCCAGGAGTCGTCGGCGCGGACCGCGGCGGTCTCCGGGAGGAAGTCGAGGGTGGAGGTGGCGGCGATCTCGGCGCGGCGCTCGGCGCGCCGGGCGAGGAGCTCGTCACGCCGGGGCGTGAACAGCCGGTGCAGCTCGGCCACAAAGGCGAGGGCTCGCGTCGGTGAGCACCTCTTCCTGCCGGGGCAGGGGCTCTGCGTCGACGATGGCCAGCGGCGACGGCGCTAGTGCGGACATGAGCTGTCACTTCCTTCAGAGAGCTGCACGGACGGTGCCGGGCGAGCCGCCGGGCAGACACGGTGGCACTGAGTGCCACAGGAGCCGAGGTGCGGCTGCGGGGCCCCGTCCGAGGGAACGGGCCTTCTGGTCAGTGGATACTAGTTTTCTCATGGTGGAAGTTCAATCGTTTGTTGATGTCGAGATTCTCTTCGTCGACAGAACGTGTCGCTGAGTGCCACCCCGGTCACTCCAAGTGGATCAGGTCCTCCGCCGTGTCGATGTCGTACGCCTCGGCCACCTCCCCGCACTCGATGAGCGTCAGCGCGTCGGCGTGCGCCCGCAGATAGTCGCGTGCCCCCCGGTCGCCGACCGCAGTCGCCTCGATGCCCGCCCAGTGCGCGGAACCGAACAGCACGGGATGGCCGCGCAGCCCGTCGTACGCGGCCGCCGCGAGCGTCGACGGCGAGCGGTAGGCGTCCCGCACCCGCGCCGTCGCCGCCGCCCCGATCCCCGGCTGTCGACGAGCGAGACCAGCGCCGCGCCCGCCCCCGTGCCCCGGAGCGAGGCGAGACCGGCCCGCAGCGACGAACCCATGCCCTGCTCCCACTCCGGGTTGTCGACCAGTACGCAGCCGGGCAGCGAGGCACGCGCGCGTACGGTGTCGGCGGCGGCGCCGAGGACCAGCGTGCACCGCGTGCAGCCCGCCGCTTGGAGCACCTCCACCGCGTGCTCCACCAGGGGGCGGCCGCGGTGCTCCAGGAGCGCCTTCGGCCGGCCGCCGAGGCGCCGGCCGCCGCCGGCCGCCAGCAGGAGCCCGGCGACCTCGGTCACATCCGTGCCCTCGGCCGCGGCCGTGCCCTGGGGATGTCCGTTCATCGGTTCTGTCCTCATGCCTACTGGATACACCCGATCGGGGCAGCCCGTTCCGGCCGCGGCCACGGCCGGAAAGTGGCGCCGCCCGGGCGAGGGGCGGTTTACTGATCCACGGCCCCCCGGCGCCTGACCAGCGCCGACCGGGGGTCCTGGAAGACGCACGAGAACAGCCGCACGAAGACGTGCGAGGGGGAGAACTGTGTTGCAAAGCATGGGGCAGAGGCGAGTGACGGGCAGCGACGAGGACCCGCGGGTGGCGGAACTGCGCACCGCCGTGTCCCGGCTGCGCCGCGAACTCGCCGCGCACCCCGTCGAGTTCGCCGACCGCGGCATCGCCGAGGACGAACTGGCGGCGCTCGCCGCGCTGGCCGACGGCGGCACCCCGGAGATCCTCCGGCTGCGGCGTTCCCTCCTGCTCGTGGCGGGCGCGATCGGCGCGGTCAGCGCCCTGGCGCCGGGCCTGGCGGGGGTGCGGGGGGCGGTCGAGACGTTCGGCGAGACGGGCGGCCGCTGACGGGACGCCCGGTCCCGCAGGACCGGGCCGGGGGCGCTACGCCACCCAGTGGCGGCGGCTCACGTCGTCCCCGGCGCCCCGCAGGTCGCCCGCCGACGCCGCCGCCAGTCGCGCCACCGCCTGTTCCAGCAGGTCGGGCGGGAGCGTGTAGGGGATGGCGGAGCCGGTGCTCGGGAAGTCCCAGTGTCCGCGCCGAACCGCGACCCGCCCTCGATCCGTACGCCGTGCGCGAGCGCGCGCGGGCGCATCGACGACGCCACGGGCCGCCCCAGGTCCACCCAGAGCGAGAGGCCGCCCGGCGGCAACCGCCAGTGCCACTCCGGCAGCCGGCGGGCCAGCGACGCCGCCAGGGCGTCCCGCTGCGCCCGCAGCGGGCAGCCGCTCGCGCAGTACGTCGTCCATGCCGCGCAGCAGATGGAGCGCCACCAGCTGCTCGATGACGGGCGTCGCCATGTCGACCGGCACCCGCGCCATCGCCAGCTCGGTGACCAGCTTCGAGCCCGCCCGCACCCAGCCGATCCGCAGCCCGCCCCAGTGCGACTTGCTCAACGACCCCACGGTGGCCACCTGTTCACCCGCGCCGGCCGGTGCCAGCGAGGCGAACGGCGCGGGGCGCGGGACGTCCAGCGCGATGTCGGAGATGGTCTCGTCGATCACCAGCCAGGTACCGGTGGCCCGGGCCGTCTCCAGGACGCGCACCCGCTGCTCGCGCGGCATCAACCGGCCCGTCGGATTCTGGAAGTCCGGGACGAGGTACGCGATACGGGGCGCCGCCTGCCGCAACGACGACTCGACGAGCGCTGTCCCAGCCGTCGTCCGTGACCGGCACCGGCACCGCGCGCAGGCCCGCGCCGCGAATCGCGTCCAGGGCGTTCGGGTACGACGGGTTCTCCACCAGGACCCGGTCGCCCGGCCTGCCGAGGAGGTTCAGGGTCAGTGACAGCGCGTGCTGGGCGCCCGTGGTGATCAGGATCTGGTCGGGGAGCGTGGGCAGACCACGCCGCGTGAACCGCTCGGCGACCGCCGCCCGCAACTCCGGGATGCCGTACGGGTGGTAGCCCGGCGTCGACGCGTGCGCGGCCAGCAGCCGGGCCGCCGCGCCGAGCGCGAGCTCAGCTCCGCCTCCGGGGCGCCGGGCGCCGCCACCGCCAGGTCGAGCACGTCGTCCCCCACCGGGAACGCCGCCACGCTCGACGGGCGCTGCCCTTCCGGCAGCTCCGTCCAGGTGCCCGCGCCGCGACGGCTGCGCGCGTAACCGCCCTCGCGCAGACGTCGTACGCCGCCGTGACCGTGGCCCGGCTCACCGAGAGGGCCGCCGCCAGCTCGCGCTCGGCGGGCAGCCGGGTGTGCAGCGGGTCGCTCGTCGATCAGGAGCGTGCGCACGCCCTGGGCGAGCGCGCGGTAGCCGGGGCGCTCGCCGGCGGTGCCGGTCACCAGATCGGCCAGCCGGCGGCTGCCCAGCCTTCGGTCCACCCGCCGGGCGGCGCTGTCCATGCTGTGGACCGCCCGTGCCTCTGCCATGCCAACTCCCGCTGATTGGCCCTGCTCTCCAGGCCAATCAGCGTACAGACTCCCTTCCCGACGGCTTCAGTGAGCTTGTTTGGCCTGGGAGGGGCAGCGATGACGCGGATGGGGTCGCGGACCGGCAGCGGGACGGGACGCGTGGTGGTGGGGGTGAGCGGTTCCCTGGCGAGCCTCGCGGCCCTGCGGGTCGCCGCCGAGGAGGCCCGGCGTAGCCGCCGCGTTCTCGTCGCGGTGATCGCCTGGGAGCCGCCGGAGGGCGAGACGCTGTATCTGCGCCACCCCGACCGGGAGTGGGCCCGCCACTGGTGGGGCGCGGCGCGGACCCGCCTCGACCGTGCCTTCGACGAGGTGCTTCGGCGGCGCGGCGCCGGCGTCAGGACCGAACGCCGGGTGGTCAGGGCCCACCCGGCCCGTGCCCTGAGCGACCTCGCCGCGCACCCCGACCGACCTCCTGGTACTCGGCACCCGCCCCGGCAGACACCGCCCGACCCGAACCCACCGCCGCGTCCGCGCCCGCACCACCTGCCCGATCCTCACGGTCCCGGCCCCGCCGGTGCCGCGGCGCGTGCGCAGGGCGCTGCTCAAGATGACGGCGGAGGACTTCGCGTTGGCGGGGGAGTGAGGGCAGGCTCCCACGTCTGGACGCCGGGTTACCCCCCCCGGGCCCCGGCGGTCCTTGCGGCAGGGAAAGTGGCCGCCGGGTGCCCCGGAGGGCCTTGCCTCAGGGAAAGTGGCCGCCCGGTGCCCCGCAGGGGCCCGTCAGGACGGCGTCGGGCCCGCGTTGACCAGGGCCGCGGAGAGTTCCACCGCCACCTGCTGCAGCACCGGCACGATCCTCTCCGTGGCCGCCTCCGTCACCCGCCCCGCCCGGCCGGAGATCGAGATCGCCGCCGCCGTGGGCGAGTTCGGCACCGGCACGGCAAGGCACCGTACGCCGATCTCCTGCTCGTTGTCGTCCACCGCGTACCCCGCCCGGCGGACCTCCTCCAGCGCGTCGAGGAACCCCTCCGGCGTCGTGATCGTCTTCTCCGTGGCCGCCGGCATCCCCGTACGGGCCAGCAGCGCCCGCACCTCCTCCGGCGGCGTGTGCGCCAGCAGCGCCTTGCCGACGCCCGTGGAGTGCGGCAGGACCCGCCGGCCGACCTCGGTGAACATCCGCATGGAGTGCTTGGACGGCACCTGCGCGACGTACACGATCTCGTCGCCGTCGAGCAGCGCCATGTTGGCCGTCTCGCCGGTCTCCTCGACGAGCCGCGCCAGATACGGCCGCGCCCACGTGCCGAGCAGCCGCGTGGCCGACTCGCCGAGGCGGATCAGGCGCGGGCCGAGCGAGTAGCGGCGGTTGGCCTGCTGGCGCACGTACCCGCAGGCGACGAGCGTGCGCATCAGGCGGTGGATCGTGGGGAGGGGCAGGCCGCTGCTGGCGGAGAGTTCGCTCAGGCCGACCTCGCCACCCGCGTCCGCCATCCGTTCGAGCAGATCGAAGGCGCGCTCAAGTGACTGGACGCCACCGCTCGCGGCGGGGGGCTTCGAGGCGGCGACTTCAGCAGGGGCGTCGTTGGCGCTTGACGTCGGCACGGCGCGTTCCTTTCGGTGCTGGCGGGCAAGGAAGCAGCCTACCGGGCGGTTCCTGCCGAGGGGTTTCGCGCGTGGGGGCGTCGTAGCCGGTCAGGGGGGCTTTGTCCGTGTCTTCGCGGGCTTGTCCGGTGGCCCACGGCGGTGTGGTTGTGGATAGCTACGTCTGGTTGGTGGAATTTTAATTCCACTCTGTGGAAACGTCCAGTGGCGGCTTCTGGTGGCGCTCTGGTGGCCTCGGGTGGGTGCCGGTCGCCGAAGTCAACCCTTGACGCCGCGCAGGCGAGCGTGAAAACTCCTTCAACAGAACGTTGAATTCCGTTAAGCGGAAACAAAAGGTCTGTGTAGCGGAACAGAAGAGAGGGGACACGGGTGTCCGAGAAGGACGTGGACGTGGACACGAGCGTTGCCGCGGGTGTGGAGCTGGTGCTGCGCTCCACCCGCGTCGTCACCCCGGAAGGGACGCGCGCCGCCTCCGTCGCCGTCTCCGGCGGGAAGATCGTGGCCGTCGCCGCGTACGACGCCGCGGTGCCGCCCGGCGCACGCCTCGAGGACTTCAGTGACGACGTCCTGCTGCCCGGCCTCGTCGACACGCACGTCCACGTCAACGACCCCGGACGCACGGAGTGGGAGGGCTTCTGGACCGCCACCCGCGCCGCGGCGGCCGGCGGCATCACGACCCTCGTGGACATGCCCCTCAACTCCCTGCCGCCGACGACGACGGTCGACAACCTGCGCACCAAGCAGGACGTCGCCCGCAGCAAGGCGCACATCGACGTCGGGTTCTGGGGCGGCGCCCTGCCCGACAACGTCGCGGACCTCAAGCCCCTGCACGACGCCGGTGTCTACGGCTTCAAGTGCTTCCTCTCGCCCTCCGGCGTCGAGGAGTTCCCCGAGCTGAACCAGGACCAGCTCGCCACCTCCATGGCCGAGATCGCCGGGTTCGGCGGCCTCCTGATCGTGCACGCCGAGGACCCGCACGAGCTGGACGCCGCCCCGCACACGAGCGGCCCCAAGTATGCGGACTACCTGGCGACCCGGCCCCGCGTCTCGGAGGACACCGCGATCGAGAAGCTCATCGCCCTGGCCAAGCGCATCGGCGCCCGCGTGCACGTCCTCCACCTGTCCTCCTCGGACGCCATCCCGCTGATCGCCGCCGCCAGGCGCGAAGGTGTCCGGCTGACGGTGGAGACCTGCCCGCACTACCTGACCCTGACCGCCGAGGAAGTCCCCGACGGCGCCAGCGAGTTCAAGTGCTGCCCGCCCATCCGTGAGGCCGGCAACCAGGACCTCCTGTGGGACGCGCTGGCCGACGGCACCATCGACTGCGTCGTCACGGACCACTCCCCGTCCACCGCCGACCTGAAGACGGACGACTTCGCGACCGCCTGGGGCGGCATCTCCGGGCTCCAGCTGAGCCTGCCCGCCGTATGGACCGAGGCACGCAAGCGCGGTCACACCCTGGACGACGTGGTGCGCTGGATGTCCACGCGCACCGCGGAGCTGGTCGGACTCGACCGGAAGGGCGCCATCGAGGCCGGCCGCGACGCCGACTTCGCGGTCCTCGCGCCCGACGAGACCTTCACCGTGGACCCCGCGGAGCTGCACCACAGGAACCGGGTCACGGCGTACGCGGGCAAGACCCTCAGCGGCGTCGTGAAGTCCACCTGGCTGCGCGGCGAACGCATCCTGCACGGCGGCGAGTTCACCGAACCCGCGGGCCGACTTCTGGAAAGGAACAACTGAACCAGTGGCGATACCTTCCTTCACCGGCGACGCGAGCCCCTACGGCGGCGGCGAGCCCTACGCCGACTACCGCACGGCCGACTTCCCCTTCACCCAGTACGCCAACCTCGCCGACCGGCAGCTCGGCGCCGGGGTGATCGCCGCCAACGACGAGTTCTTTGCGATGCGCGAGAACCTGCTGCTCCCGCACCCCGCGGTCTTCGACCCCGAGCACTTCGGGCACAAGGGCAAGGTCATGGACGGCTGGGAGACCCGCCGCCGGCGCGGTGTCTCGGGCGAACACCCCTGGCCCACCGAGGCCGACCACGACTGGGCCCTCGTGCGGCTCGGCGCCCCCGGCGTCATCCGCGGCATCGTCGTCGACACCGCCCACTTCCGCGGCAACTACCCGCAGGCCGTCTCCGTGGAGGGCACCAGCGTCGAGGGCTCGCCGACGCCCGAGGAGCTGATCGGCGACGACGTGAAGTGGACGACCCTGGTCCCGCGCACGCCCGTCGGCGGGCACGCCGCCAACGGCTTCGCCGTCGACGTCGAGCAGCGCTTCACGCACCTGCGCGTCAACCAGCACCCGGACGGCGGCATAGCCCGCCTGCGCGTGTACGGCGAGGTCGCCGCCGACCCGAAGTGGCTCGCCGCGCTCGGCACCTTCGACGTCGTCGCCCTGGAGAACGGCGGCCAGGTCGAGGACGCCTCCGACCGCTTCTACTCCCCGGCCACCAACACCATCCAGCCGGGCCGCTCCCGCAAGATGGACGACGGCTGGGAGACCCGCCGCCGCCGTGACACCGGCAACGACTGGATTCGCTACCGGCTCGTCCAGCAGTCCGAGATCCGCGCCGTCGAGATCGACACCGCCTACCTCAAGGGCAACTCGGCGGGCTGGGCCTCCCTGTCCGTACGCGACGGCGAGAGCGGTGAGTGGACCGAGGCGCTGCCCCGCACCCGGCTGCAGCCCGACACCAACCACCGGTTCGTCCTGGACACCCCGGTCGTCGGCACGCACGTACGCGTCGACATCTTCCCGGACGGCGGCATCTCCCGCCTGCGCCTCTTCGGTTCGCTCACCGAGGACGGCGCGGCCAGGCTGGTGGCCCGCCACCAGGAGCTGGGCGGCTGATCCGCCCCCCCTGAACGCGGGGCGCACCGGGTGGACAGCCCCGGTGCGCCCCGCACCCATCTCCTGGACTTTCCGTCGGTACTTCCGCCCTTGTACATTCCTAGGTGCGCAAAGCTGCTGGTGAAGTACGTATACGGGGGTTGCGGCATGGCGGGCCATCGGCCGAAGGACTGGCATGTCCTGGATCTGGACAAGGATCCGACGCCGGGTGATCCGCACCGGGTGCGCAAGCTCGCCAAGGATCTGCATGACTTCTCCGATGACGTCGGCAAGGTGCTGCGGGACATCAAGGGGATGGCGGGCGAGGACGCGATCCTGCGGTGGGCGGGCAAGACGGCGGACGCGTTCACGGAGCAGTTCGAGGACGCGCCGGCCAAGCTGAAGAAGCTCAAGAAGTCCTACGGGATGGCGGGCGACGCCCTGTCCGCGTACTGGCCGGAACTGGAACGCGCCCAGACCCTCGCCGACAAGGCTCTGGTGAAGGGCCGTGAGGCCCAGGCCGACCTCGCCTCCGCCAAGTCCCGTCTCACCTCAGCCGATTCCTGGGTGGAGAAGGCGGGCAAGGAGGCCGACAAGTACAAGGACGGCG
>RBWT01000114.1 GCA_004010275.1 Streptomyces huasconensis | reverse complement strand
GCCGGAACCACTCCGGATGCTTGTCCACCCACGGATGGTCCGGCGAGCACTGCAAGGCGAAGTCCAGCGCGACCTCAAGGTTCAGGTCCCGCGCGCGCCGTACGAACGCGTCGAAGTCATCCAGCGTCCCGAGGTCCGGATGTACGGCGTCGTGCCCGCCCTCCGGCGAACCGATCGCCCACGGCACGCCCACGTCGTACGGGCCGGGGGAGAGGGAGTTGTCGGGGCCCTTGCGGAAGGTTCTGCCGATCGGGTGGATCGGCGGCAGGTACACCACGTCGAACCCCATGTCCGCGATGGCCGGCAGGCGCTCGGCCGCTGTGCGGAACGTCCCCGACACCGGGGGCTCGCCCTCGCGGACCACCGCGCCCTCCGAGCGCGGGAAGAACTCGTACCACGACCCGAACAGCGCCCGCCTCCGCTCCACGACGAGCGGGAACTCCGGGGAGGACGTGACCAGTTCACGCAGCGGATGGCGGTCGAGTGCCGCCACCACCTCCGGGGTGAGGGCGGCCGCCAGGCGGGCGGCGGGCCCGCGGGCCGTTGTCGCGCAGCGCCGTCGCCGCGCCGAGCACGGCGGTCCGTGCCTCGCCGGGCATCCCGGCGGCGGCGCGTTCGTGGAGGCGGGCGCCCTCCTCCAGGACGAGGTCGGTGTCGATGCCCGCCGGTATCTTGATCCGCGCGTGGTGCCGCCAGGTCGAGACCGGGTCGCCCCACGCCTCGACGGCGAACGTCCAGCGTCCCTCGGCGTCCGGGGTGACGTCCGCGCCCCACCGGTCGGTGCCGGGGGCCAGTTCGCGCATCGGGGTCCAGGGGCCGGGGCGACCCGCGGGGTCGCGCAGCACCACGTTGGCGGCGACCGCCTCATGTCCTTCGCGGAAGACGGTGGCGGACACCTGGAACGTTTCGCCGGGCACGGCCTTCGCCGGTTTTCGGCCGCAGTGGACGGCGGGCCGGACGTCCAGAACGGGGATGGTGGGCTGGGGGGTTGAACCAAGAGGCATGTCTGACCGCTCCTGTCCGCGTGCACGGATACGGGGGTGTGGAGAGGTTCCGCGGCGCGTGCCGGCCGCGGTGTGCCGGAGTGTGTACCGCAGGAGCCTTCCCACACCCTCCGGGTGGGCAATCCGGCGCTTTGTTAACTACTAGTGCGTAACGGCCCGTGCAAGACCGGCCCCGACGCAGAGGGCGGGCCGGGTCCGAAAATGCACTGTTCAGTACGGGGCAGACGCATATGCCCCGCGCATTCTGGCCGTCAGGTACGCGGCCGGGGCCGGGCACGGCGCGGCGGGCGGGTCCGGCTTGCCGTGCGGACGCGTGGCGCGGCCACGCGGGACTGGCGCGTTTCTTCCTCGCGGGGAGTGAGATGTGGCCGGTGGCTGTGTCTCCTGGGGGCGATCGGGGCGCGTACCCCGAGACGATCCGGCCGTCGCTGGTGGGGGTGAAGAGGACGTCGCCCGCGTACAGCGGGGCGCCGAGCGGCCGGCTGTCGTCGAACTCCGTCCCCCGTCGGGCGGGGGACTTACTGCCTGCGGTACGAGTCCAGGCCGCCGGTGGTGGAGCGGGCCCACATCTCGTACAGGCCCACGGCCGGCACCGCTTGCCCGCCAGGGCCACCGCTGCCGTGTCCCGCGGGGCGCCGTGGCGGCACAGGAGTTTGCCCGCGCCGCCCGCGATGTCCCCCGCCGCCGGTCTTGCCCCCGCGGGCGCACCCCGTGTCAGCTGCCTTCATGCCCGCTCATCCGACCGTCCCCACCGTCCACGGCCCCGTCCGGGGCGAGTGCCGTCGCACCGATGGCGTCCGCTCGTTCCGGTTCCTCGGCATCCCCTACGCCGCACCCCCCGTCGGCGCCCTCCGCTTCGCGCCGCCCGTCGCCCCCGCGCCGTGGACCGGCCCGCTGGACGCCACCGCGTACGGGCCGACGGCGCAGCGGCGCGGGCTCGGTGAGGGCGCCACGATTCCCGAGCCGTCCCTCCCGGGCGACGCCGTCCTCAACCTGAACGTCTTCACCCCCGACCCCGGCCCCGGCGCGGCCCTGCCCGTCCTGGTGTGGATACACGGCGGCGGGTTCACCGCCGGGTCCGCCGCCAGCCCTTGGTACGACGGGGCGGCGTTCAACCGCGGCGGCGTCGTCCTCGTCTCGCTCGCTACCGGCTCGGCATCGAGGGCTTCCTGCCCCTGGACGACGCCCTGGATAACCGCGGCGTACGCGACTGGATCGCCGCCCTGGAGTGGGTGCGCGACAACATCGCCGCGTTCGGTGGCGACCCCGGGAAGGTCACCGTCGCCGGGCAGTCGGCGGGCGGGGGCGCCGTGCAGACGCTGCTGGTGACCCCCGCCGCGCGCGGCCTGTTCCGCGCGGCGATCAGCATGTCCGCCCCGCTGATGGAGCCGCAGGACCGGTGGACGCGGCCCGCCGTGGCCGAGCTGTTCACGCGGCGCACCGGCGTGCCCGCCACCGCCGCGGCGCTGCGCGACCTGAGCCATGACCGGCTCCACGCGCTCCAGGAGGCCGTGGACGCGCCGGGCCCCGACCGCGCGCACCTGCCGGGACGGCTGTTCCAGCCCCGCGCCGACGGCGAGCTGATCCCGCGCCCGGTGCTCGCCGAACTGACCGAGGGCGACCTGGGCGCCGACGTGCCGTTGCTGCTCGGCTTCACGCGCCACGAGTTCCACGCCTTCGGCGGCCAGGAGCTGACCGACCTCGTCTTCCGCAGGCCGAACCTCGCGGTGGCGGAGGCCCGCGCCGCCCGCGGCCGCCCCACCTGGCTGTACGAGTTCGGCTGGCCCTCGCCCGCGCCGGGCGACAGGCGGGGCCAGGCCTTTCACTGCCTGGACCTGCCCTTCGCGTTCGACGTGCTCGGCGCCGAGGGCGTCACGGCGGCCGCCGGTGAAGCCCCGCCGCAGCACCTGGCCGACGCGGTGCACGCCGCCCTCACCGCCTTCGTGCGCGGCCTCGACCCGGGCGGGGCATGGCCGCGCTACACCCGAGACCGCCGCGCCACCCGCCTCTGGGAGGAGGAACCCGCCCTGGTGACGGACCCCTTCCGGGCCGAGCGCGCACGCTGGTTCGGCTGATCCCGGCCGCCCGGACGGCCGACGCGGGTCACCGGACCGCCGGGGCGTGCGCCCCGTGCGCCGTGGTGGTACGAGGCGGCCCGCCGCTACCTTCGTGTCCCGTAGGTCGATATGTGCCGCATCCCCCGTAAATCCCGGCGATTTTCCGCGAAGGTGGAGACCGTGAAGGCAATCCGTCGTTTCACCGTCCGTCCCGTCCTTCCCGACCCCCTCAGGCGGACCTCGCCGAGCTGGCCCGCAACCTGCGCTGGTCCTGGCACCCGCCCACCCGCGACCTCTTCCGGTCCGTCGACCCGGGCCTGTGGGAGGCGTCCGGCTGCGACCCCCTGCGGCTGCTCGGCGGCGAACCGGCCGCACGCCTCGCCGAACTCTCCCGTGACGAGGCCTTCCTGCGCCGCCTCGGAGAGGCCGCCGACGAGCTGCGGGAGTACGTCACCGGAGAGCGCTGGTACCAGCAGCAGGCACAGGGGTACGCGCACCTGCCGCGCGCCGTCGCGTACTTCTCGCCGGAGTTCGGCATCACCGCCGCCCTGCCCCAGTACTCCGGGGGCCTCGGCATCCTCGCCGGGGACCACCTGAAGGCGGCCAGCGACCTCGGGGCGCCGCTCATCGGCGTCGGGCTGCTCTACCGGCACGGCTACTTCCGCCAGTCCCTCTCCCGCGACGCCTGGCAGCAGGAGCACTATCCCGTCCTGGACCCGAACGAACTGCCGCTCACCCTGCTCCGCGAGGCCGACGGCACCCCCGCCCTCGTCGCGCTCGCCCTGCCCGGCGGCCGCGCGCTGCGCGCCCACGTCTGGCAGGCGCAGGTCGGCCGCGTACCGCTGCTGCTGCTCGACTCCGACGTGGAGGAGAACGACCGCGGCGAGCGCGACATCACCGACCGGCTCTACGGCGGCGGCAGCGAACACCGGCTGCTCCAGGAGATGCTCCTCGGCATCGGCGGAGTGCGCGCCGTACGGACGTACTGCCGGCTGACCGGCCACCCCGAGCCGGAGGTCTTCCACACCAACGAGGGCCACGCGGGCTTCCTCGGCCTGGAGCGCATCCACGAACTGACCGGCGCCGACGCCGACTTCGACACCGCCCTGGAAGCCGTCCGCGCCGGGACCGTCTTCACCACCCACACCCCCGTCCCGGCCGGCATCGACCGCTTCGACCGGGAGCTGGTCGCCCGCCACTTCGGGCCCGGCGCCGAACTGCCCCGGCTCGACGTCGCCGACATCCTGCGGCTCGGCATGGAGACGTATCCCGGCGGCGAGCCCAACCTCTTCAACATGGCCGTGATGGGCCTGCGCCTGGGCAGCCGCGCCAACGGCGTCTCCACGCTGCACGGCGCGGTCAGCCGCGAGATGTTCGCGGGCCTGTGGCCGGGCTTCGACCCCGAGGAGGTCCCGATCACCTCGGTCACCAACGGCGTGCACGCCCCGACCTGGGTCGCTCCCGAGGTCCAGGCGCTCGGCGCCCGCGACCTCCCCGACGTCGACGCCGGCGACCTGTGGGGGCTGCGCCGCACGCTGCGCGGGCAGCTCGTCGACGAGGTCAGGCGGCGCCTGTACGCATCCTGGCGCCAGCGCGGCGCCGCCACCGCCGAGCTGGGCTGGATCGACGACGTCCTCGACCCGGACGTCCTCACCGTCGGCTTCGCGCGCCGCGTCCCCTCGTACAAGAGGCTCACGCTCATGCTGCGCGACCGGGACCGGCTGATGGAGCTGCTGCTGCACCCGGAGCGGCCGATCCAGATCGTCGTCGCGGGCAAGGCGCACCCGGCCGACGACGGCGGCAAACGGCTCATCCAGGAGCTGGTGCGCTTCACCGACGACCCCCGCGTACGCCACCGCATCGTCTTCCTGCCGGACTACGGCATGGCGATGGCGCAGAAGCTCTACCCCGGCTGCGACGTGTGGCTGAACAATCCGCTGCGGCCCCTGGAGGCGTGCGGCACCAGCGGCATGAAGGCGGCCCTCAACGGCGGCCTCAACCTCTCCGTCCTGGACGGCTGGTGGGACGAGTGGTTCGAGCCCGACTTCGGCTGGGCGATCCCCACGGCGGACGGCGCCGCCACCGACGACGACCGCAGGGACGACCTGGAGGCCGCCGCGCTCTACGACCTCCTGGAGCGCCGCGTCGCGCCCCGCTTCTACGACCGGGGCCCCGACGGCCTGCCCGACCGGTGGATCGAGATGGTCCGCAGGACGCTGACCCGGCTCGGCCCGAAGGTCCTCGCGGTCCGCATGGTGCGCGAGTACGTCGAGGAGCTGTACGCCCCCGCCGCCCGCGCCCACCGCGCGCTGGACGGCACGGCGGCCGGGGAACTGGCGGCGTGGAAGGCCCGGGTGCGCGCGGCCTGGCCGCGGGTGGCCGTCGACGTCACGTGGAGGCGTCGGCGACGGGCACCACCGCCGAGCTGGGCGCCACGCTCGCCCTGCGGGTCCGGGTCCACCTGGGGGAGCTGACCCCGGACGACGTGGAGGTGCAGGCCGTCACCGGCCGGGTGGACCCCGAGGACCACATCACCGGGGCCACACCGGTGCCGCTGAAGCCCGTCGGCGGGCCCGACCAGGAGGGGCGGCGCGTGTACGAGGGACCGCTCGCCCTGGACCGGACGGGGTCGTTCGGCTACACGGTGCGGATTCTTCCGGCGCACCGGCTGCTGGCCGACGGGGCGGAGCTGGGGCTGGTGGCGGTGCCCTCGGAGGCGACGGGGGAGGCGGCCGGGCTGCTCATGAGGTGACGCGAAGCATGAGGTGACGCGAAAGGGGCGGCGTCCCGTCAGGACGCCGCCCCTTTCGCGACGTAGTGTCGCCCGAGGGTGCTACTTGACGTTGACGCCGGCCCAGGCCGCCGCCACGCGCTTGTACTCGGTGGACGTCGCGCCGTACAGGTCCTTCGCGGCGCGCAGGGTGGCCTTGCGGGCCGCCTTGTAGTCGGTGGTCGACGTGAAGTATCGCGTCAGGGCCCGGAACCAGATCTTCTCGGCCTTGGCGCGCCCGATGCCGAGGACCTTGGAGCCGTCGGCGGTCGGCGAGTTGTACTGGACGCCGTTGATCCGCTTCTTGCCGCTGCCCTCGGACAGCAGGTAGAAGAAGTGGTTGGCGATGCCCGAGGAGTAGTGGACGTCGACCCTTCCGGCGCCGGCCTTCCACTTGTCCAGGGAGGCGCCGTCCTTGCTCGGCTTGTCCATGTAGCGCAGCGGGGTGCCGTCGCCGTTGATGTCGATCTTCTCGCCGATGAGGTAGTCGCCGACGTCCTTGGGGTTCTTGGCCCTGAACTCGACGGCGGCGGCGAAGATGTCCGAGGTGGCCTCGTTGAGGCCGCCGGCCTCACCGCTGTACTCCATGTTGCCGGTCGCCGAGGTGACGCCGTGCGTCATCTCGTGCGCCGCGACGTCGATCGAGGTCAGGGGCTTCTTGTTGCCCTCACCGTCGCCGTACGTCATGCAGAAGCAGCCGCTGTCCCAGAAGGCGTTGACGTAGCCGTTGCCGAAGTGGACCCGCGAGGTCGCGCCCTTGCCGTCGCCGTTGATGCCCTTGCGGCCGTGGACGGACTTGTAGTAGTCCCAGGTGAGCTGGGCGCCGTAGGCGGCGTCGACGGCGGCGGTCTGCGCGCTGGAGGGCTTGCCGTTGCCCCAGACGTCGTTGGCGTCCTTGAAGAGCTTGCCCGCGCCGCTCTCCGCGTGCTTCAGGTCGTAGGTGCGGTGGCCGCCGCGGGCCTTGTCGGTCAGCTCGTAGGCGCTCGTGCCCTTCTTCGAGCCGATCGTGACCTTGCCGCTGTACTGGCTGTTGCCGGTGCCGGTCTCGATCTCCTGGAACTGGTACAGCTTCTTGCCGGTCGCGGCGTCCGTGATGACGTGCAGGCGGCTGGGCGTGCCGTCCTTCTGCACGCCGGTGACGACCGTCTCGTACGCGAGGACGGGCTTGCCCGAGGCGGCCCAGATCACCTTGCGCGGCGCCTGCGCGTCGGCCTGCGCGGTCTTCGCCTTCGCGGCGCTCGACTCGGCGGACTTCGCGACGGAGGACCTGGTCAGCTTCGCGTCGGTGGAGGGGACCTTCACCGAGGCCTCGGTGGCCTTGGTGACGTCCTCGACCTTGCCGCTCTTCGCGGCGTGCACGACGAGGTCGCCGCCGAGGACGGGCAGGCCGTCGTAGGTGCGCTCGTAGCGGGTGTGGGTGGTGCCGTCGCTGTCCTTGACGACGTCACGGACGACGAGCTTCTCCTTGGCGTCGAGGCCGATCCGGTCGGCGGTCGCCGCCTTGTCGGCGTTCGCGTCCTGGAGCAGCTCGGCGCGGGCCGACGCGGAGAGGGTGACGGGCGCGTCGGAGGGCGCGGCGTCCTTCTCCGGCTGGGCGGAGGCACCGGTGGTCAGTCCGGCGGTGAGCAGCGCCCCGGCGGTGACCGCGGTGGCGATCGCGAGCGTCGAACGTCTGCGGGACGGGCGGGATATGTGAGAGGTCACGCGGGCTCCTTCTGTGGGGGACCTGGGTGGCCAGGAGGCCGCCCAGGGCAGGAACAACGCGGCGCGGGAGTGCAGCGTGGTGCTGAACGTGCGGCGTGTTGCGGTGGAACAGTGTCATTCGGGCCAGGTACATGTCATGACTTTGGCCGGATATTGGCCAGAAGTGGTCCGTTGAGCGTTGGTCAACATACGCAATGCGGACAGGGCCTGGACAGGCGGGGCCCGGGATGCGGACGGCGGGGGCCGGGAACGGGCGCGCGCCCCGGGGGAGTTGTCACCCGGGGCGGCGCCGTCCGTACAGCGGTCAGGTCTACGGGAAAGTGACCTTCCAGCTGTTGATGTAACCGGTGTCCTGCGCGGCCTTGTCCTGGACCTTCAGCTTCCAGGCGCCGTTGGCCACCTCGGAAGAGGCGTCGACCGTGTAGGTCTCCTTGACGTTGTCCGCCGAGTCCGAGGAGCTGGTGCTCTTCAGGCGGTACGCCGTGCCGTCCGGGGCCACCAGGTCGACCTGGAGGTCACCGCGCCAGGTGTGCACGATGTCGACGTCGACCTTCAGCGCGCTCGGCGCGTTGCCGGTGCGGCCCGTGACGTTGACCGAGGAGGTCACCGCGGCGCCGTTGTCCGGGATGGCGACGTCCGTGGTGTTCTCGAACGAGGTGCCGCCCGGCTCCTCGCCGCCCGGCCGGCTGCCGACGTTCACCGCGGCCCAGGCGTGCGCCACGGCCTTGTACTCGGCGCTCGTCGTGCCGTACAGCTCACCGGCGACCGCGAGCGTCCCGGTGCGGGCCGCCGCGTAGTTGGTGGTCGAGGTGAACTTCGTGGTGAGCGCCTTGAACCAGATCAGCGAGGCCTTGTCCCGGCCGATGCCGGTCACCGGCTGGCCGTCGGAGGTCGGCGAGTCGTACTGGACGCCGTTGATCTCCTTCTTGCCGCTGCCCTCGCTCAGCAGGTAGTAGAAGTGGTTGGCGACACCCGACGAGTAGTGCACGTCGACGTTGCCGATGCCCGAGTACCACGAGTCCTTGGACGAGCCGTCCTTGCTCGGCTTGTCCATGTAGCGCAGCGGGGTGCCGTCGCCGTTGATGTCGATCTTCTCGCCGACGTAGTAGTCGCCCTTGTCCTGGGCGTTGTTGGCGTTGAACTCGACGGCCGCCGCGAAGATGTCCGAGGTGGCCTCGTTCAGGCCGCCGGACTCGCCGCTGTAGGTCATGTTGCCGGTCGCGGCCGTCACACCGTGCGTCATCTCGTGGGCGGCCACGTCGATGGAGGTGAGCGGCTTGGCGTTGCCCGCGCCGTCGCCGTACGTCATGCAGAAGCAGGAGTCCGACCAGAAGGCGTTGACGTAGTTGTTGCCGTAGTGGACCCGGGAGTACGCGCCGACGCCGTCCCCGCGGATACCGCTGCGGCCGTGCACGTTCTTGTAGTAGTCCCAGGTCAGCGCGGCGCCGTAGTGGGCGTCGGCGCCCGCGGTCTCCAGGTTGGCGGGCAGGCCGTTGCCCCACACGTCGTCGGCGCCCGAGAAGAGGGTGCCGGTGCCGGAGGTGCCGCGGTTCAGGTTGTACGTCTTGTGGCCGCCGCGGGCGGCGTCGGTGAGCGTGTAGTTCGACCCCGACTGGGCGGTGCCGAGCGTCACTTGGCCGCTGTACTGCGTGTTGCCCGTGCCGTTCTCGATGCCCTGCCACTGGAAGAGCTTCTTGCCGGTGGCGGCGTCCGTGACGACGTGCAGCTCGTTCGGCGTGCCGTCGTGCTGGAGACCGCCGACCACCGTCTCGTACGCGAGGACCGGCTCGCCCTTGGCCAGCCACACGACCTTGCGCGGCGCCCGGTCCGCCTCCGTCTTCTTCGAGCCCTCGGCCTTCGCGGCGCTCAGCGCCTGCTTCTCCGCGGCCGAGGCCTTGACCTCGGCGCTCATGTCGATGCCCGTGAGCCGCGCCTTCGCGGCCTTGGTGACGCCCTCGGTCCTGCCCGACTTGGCGGTGTCGACGACGAGGTCGCCGCCGAGGACGGGCAGAGCGTCGTAGGTGCGCTCGTAGCGGGTGTGGACCGTGCCGTCACGGTCTTGGTGACGTCGCGGACGACGAGCTTCTCCTTGGCGCCCAGACGAAGGTCCTTGGCGGTCTCCGCCTTGGTGGCGTTGGCCTTGCGGAGCAGCTCCGCGCGCTGGGCGGGGGAGAGCTTGACGGCGAGCGCGCCGGGGTCGACCTTGCCGAGCTTCTGGGCGGCGGCGGTGGACTTCGCCGCGGGGTCGTCGGCCGATGCGGGGCCCGCCTGGACGGCGACGGCCAGCAGAGCGGCGACGGCGGAGAGGGCGCCTGCTGCGGCGGCACGGTCTGTGGGAGGCGTTTCTCAACACGGACTCCTTCTGCGCGCCGCGGCGTGCGCGGCCAGAGCTACCGGGCGGCTGGATCGCCGTCCGGGCAGTGCGGGGGCGGTACGCAGAACTGGGCGGTGCACAACGGGTATTGCGTGAAGAGAAACCGTCGCGTTGTTGAAAGCCGTGCGGCGGTCGAGGGGAAGAGTGGCACCGGAGCCGTGGGTCTGTCAGGAGCGCATCAAGAGTTGGCCGGAAATCGTCCGTTGGCCGGATGGACGGGTTCGGTATGCGGAGTGGCCTCCTTGGCGCCGGTGACGAGGTCCTGCCGACGCCGCTGCCCGCCCCGTGCGGCCCGTCGCGGTGCGGGCTTTGCGCGCGGGTGCCGGTGCCGGGTGTCGTCACAGTGGCCGGTGTTGGCGCCTGGCACCGCGGCCCTCGACGACCGGCGGCGGGAGCGGCTCCGGACCCGGACGGCAGGGGTGTGGCCGCTCTGCTCAAGCGGCACGGCCGGAGCTGTCAGGTGGTTCCGTGCGGATCTTGGGGAAGCGGCGCCCCATCAGCGTCCTGATGGTCAGCCCTACGACACCCCGCTTCGAGGGTCAGTCGGTCCGCATCTCCCCAGCGGGGCGGAACTCGTGCCGGGGCAGAGGGAAGGCGTCCCAGAAGATCTGCGACCGGACCTCGCCACCGAGAACAGCGGTGAGGAAACGGGTCACCGTCATGTCGTACCGCTCCCATTCCTCGCCCGATGCGTCATTGACCATCACCGGACGGGAGCCGGGATCATCGCCGGGGGTCACGAGCCAGTACAGGTACTCCCCGTTGTCCGTGGTCGCCCAGCAGATCAGCCGGTTGCCGTCGGTCTCCATCTCGCTCGGCCTGTCCTCGAACTGCCACAGCGAGGCGTTGGCCTCCTCACGCTCCGCGGAGACTTTGAGGAGGTCGTACACGTCGTTGGAACAACCCGGCTCAAGGAGCAGCAGGTAGCCGTCGACGAACCCGCCGCCGTACGTCTCGACGAGTTCCCGGTAGTCCGTCGGCAGGGCGGTCCCCAAGGCGGCCTCGGCCATGTCCCAGTCCGGGGCGGGGCCCGTGACGGCGGGTGTCGGCAGCAACTGGGTGAGGCGACTCAGTTCCGGGGGCATGTTGTCTTTCCTCTCGTCAACGCTTGCGATTCCAGATCGTGACGCTGTTGGTGCCGCCGGTGCCACTGCCGTGCGGTTGCATTTGGAACCCTTGATTTCCGTGGGCCTCGCTCGTCACGCCGAGGGGATGACGTCGCCCCTCCCCACCGCTTTGCGCACCTGCGGGTTCCACCTGGCGCATGATGCCCACATCGAAGCGGCGGCTGCCCGCCAGCCGGTCGTCGACGCCGGTGAGAGTCCCGTCGGCCCGGTAGGTGTATGCGCGGTGCTGTACCGGCCGGTCCCCGGGCATGGCGGGATGCCAGACGGCCTGCCACAGCGTGCGTGTAGGTCAGGGTCCGGCCGTCGAAATCCGTCCCGGACATGAGCCGACCGGCCGGATCGTACGCGGGGACCCGAGGTCAGAAACTCACCACGCTCTCCCGCCACGCCCGATGCAGGTCCGCGAACGACCCGCTGCCGTCGATCAGTTCGGCCGGGCTGCCGTCCTCCACGATGCGGCCCCGCTCCATCACCAGCACCCGGTCGGCGATCTCCACCGTGGAGAGGCGGTGGGCGATCACCACCGCCGTGCGGCCGCGCAGCACCGTGTGCATGGCGCGCTGCACGGCCCGCTCGCCGGGGATGTCCAGGGAGCTCGTCGCCTCGTCGAGGATCAGCACCGCCGGGTCGGCGAGCAGCGCACGCGCGAAGGCCACCAACTGCCGCTGGCCCGCCGAGATCCGGCCGCCGCGCTTGCGGACGTCCGTGTCGTAGCCGTCGGGGAGCGCCGTGATGAAGTCATGCGCGCCGATGGCCTTGGCGGCGTGCTCGATCTCCTCACGGGTGGCGTCGGGGCGGCCGATCGCGATGTTCTCGGCGACGGTGCCGGAGAACAGGAAGGCCTCCTGCGTCACCATGACCACCCCGCGCCGCAGCTCCGTGACGGGCAGGTCCCGCAGGTCGACGCCGTCCAGGAGGACGCGGCCCTCCGTCGGGTCGTAGAAGCGGGCGAGCAGCTTCGCCAGCGTCGACTTGCCCGCGCCGGTCGAGCCGACCACGGCGACGGTCTGCCCGGCGGGCAGCGCCAGGTCGAAGCGGGGCAGCACCTCGCCGCCCGTGCGGTAGGCGAACCGCACGCCGTCGAAGCGCACCTCGCGGCCCGGGTGCTCGGACTCCGACGCGGGCAGCTCACGCGCGGCGGAGGCGTCCGGCTCCGGCACGGTCGGGGTCTGGGCGAGCAGGCCCGCGACCTTCTCCAGGGACGCCGCCGCCGACTGGTAGGAGTTGAGGAACATGCCGAGCCGGTCGATGGGATCGTACAGCCGCCGCAGGTACAGCACGGCGGCGGCGAGCACACCGAGGGCCAGCCCGCCGTCCGCGACGCGGTGCGCGCCCCACAGGACGATTCCGGCGACGGCGATGTTGGCGACCAAGCGGGAGCCGACGACGTAACGGGCCATCTCCAGGATGGCGTCGCCGTTGCTGCGCTCGTGGCGGCGGTTGAGCACGGCGAACTCCGCGTCGTTGACCCGCTCCCTGCGGAAGGCCCGCACCGGCCGGATGCCGTTCATGGTCTCCGCGAACTTCACGATGACGGCGGCGATCGCGGTCGAGCGGTTGCGGTACATCACCCCGGCGCGCCGCTGGTAGAGGCGTACGAGGAGGTAGAGCGGCACGAAGGACGCCACCGCGAGCGCGCCCAGGCCCAGGTCGAGCCAGAGGAGCATCACCGAGATGTAGACGAAGGAGAGCAGGACGGTGATGAGTTCCTGGAGGCCTTCGCTGAGCAGTTCGCGCAGCGACTCCACGTCGGTCGTCGAGCGGGAGATCAGCCGCCCCGAGGTGTACCGCTCGTGGAAGTCGACGCTGAGCGCCTGCGCGTGCCGGAAGATGCGGCCGCGCAGGTCGAGCAGGACGTCCTGGTTGACGCGTGCGGAGGCGACGATGAAGGCGTACTGGAGGGCGCCCGACGCGCCCGCGCACAGCAGATAGCCCACGGCGACCGCCGTCAGCGGGCCGTAGTCGTCGGCGCGCACGGCCGGCACGCCCCGGTCGATGGCCGTACGCGACAAGCAGCGGCCGGCCTGCACGACGGCCAGCTGCACGAGCAGCAGGACCGCGGCGAGGACGACGCGCGCAGCGCGACAGCAGCGAGCGCAGGAGCGCGCGGGTGGCGCCGGGCGGCGCGGGCAGGTCGTCCTTGTCGAAGGGGTCCTCGTGCACGGCCGCGGTCTCCACCGGGGCCGGGTCGGCCGTGTCGGCCGTGGGCAGCGGCCGCTCTGGCTCCACGGTCCGTGACGTGGACGTCGACGACGTGGTCATCGGGCGGCCTCCTCGGCGGCGGCGTCAGTGGTCTCGGTGGTCTCGGCACCCGACATCAGCCAGGCGTACTCCGCGTTCTCCCGCAGCAGTTCCTGGTGGGTGCCGACGGCGGCGACGCGTCCGCCGGACAGCAGGGCGACCCGGTCGGCGAGCTGCACCGTGGAGGGGCGGTGTGCGACGACCAGCGCGGTCGTGTCCGCGAGGACCCGCCGCAGCGCCGCCTCCACCAGCGCCTCCGTGTGGACGTCGAGCGCGGAGAGCGGGTCGTCCAGGACGAGGAAGCGGGGGCGGCCCACCACCGCGCGCGCCAGGGCCAGCCGCTGGCGCTGACCACCGGACAGGCTCAGGCCCTGCTCGCCGACCTGGGTGTCGGTGCCCTGCGGCAGGGCGTGCACGAAGTCGGCCTGCGCCACGTCGAGCGCCCGCGCCAACTCGGCCTCACCGGCGCCGTCCTCGGCGCCCATCAGGACGTTCTCGCCGACCGTCGCGGAGAACAGCGTGGGCTCCTCGAAGGCGACGGCGACCAGCGCGCGCAGCCGCTCGCGCTCCATCGCCGTGATGTCCTCGCTGTCCAGGGTGATGCGCCCACCGCTCACCTCGTGCAGGCGCGGCACCAACGCGGTGAGAGTCGTCTTGCCACTACCGGTCGCACCGACCAGGGCCATCGTCTCGCCGGGGTGGATGTGCAGGTCGACGTGGCTGAGGACGGGCGGCGCGTCCGGCGGGGCATCGGGGTATCTGAACTCCACGTCGTGGAAGCGCAGCCCGCCGGCTTCCGAGGGGGCGGCACCATCGGAGGCCGTGGTCCCGCCGACGGCCGGTGCTCCGTCCTCGGGCGTGACGGCGGCCTTGGTCCCGCCGACAGTCGACGCCCCGCCCTCCGGCTCCGCGTCCATCACCTCGAAATACCTCTCCGTGGCCGTCGCCGACTCCTGTGTCATCGCGAGGAGGAAGCCGATCGACTCCACCGGCCAGCGCAGCGCCAGCGCCGTCGACAGGAAGGCGACCAGCGTGCCCGCCGACAGGCCGCCGTCGGCGACCCGCACCGTGCCGAGCACGAGCGCCGCGCCGATCGCGGCCTCCGGCAGCGACATGATCACCGCGTAGATCGCCGCGAGGATGCGCGCCTTGGCCAGTTCCGTGCCGCGCAGCGTGTGCGACAGCTCGCGGAAGGCCCGTGCCTGGCTGCGGTGGCGGCCGAAGCCCTTGATGATGCGGATGCCGAGCACGCTCTCCTCGACGACCGTCGTCAGATCGCCGACCTGGTCCTGCGCGCGCCGCGCCACCGCGCTGTAACGCCCCTCGTAGTACGCGCAGACAATCACCATCGGGGCCACGGGCGCGAGCAGCACAAGGCCGAGCATGAAGTCCTGGCCCAGCAGGATGATCACGCCGACCACGATCGTCGCGCCGTTGACCAGCAGGAACGTCAGCGGGAAGGCGAGGAACATGCGCAGCAGCATCAGATCCGTCGTGCCGCGCGAGAGCAACTGCCCCGACGCCCAACGGTCATGGAAGGCCACCGGCAACCGCTGGAGGTGGCGGAAGAGGTCCGCCCGCATGGCGGCCTCCACGCTCGCCAGCGGCCGGGCGACGAGCCACCGCCGCAGCCCGAAGAGCAACGCCTCCGTCACGCCGAGCAGAAGCAGCAGGAGCGCCCCGAGCCACACGCCCGCCTCGTCCCCGTCGGCCACCGGGCCGTCCACCATCCACTTCAGTACGAGGGGGAAGAGCAGCCCCGTACAGGAGGCGATGACGGCGACAACGGCCGCGGTGATCAGTCGAGTTCGGACCGGCCGCACGTACGGCCACAGGCGCAGCAGCGACCGGACGGTGGACCGCCCTTTGGCGGGCACCTCTGAAGCGAGCACCCCTGAAGCGGGCACCTCTGAAGCGGCAGCTTCCGAAGCGCGCACCTCTGAAGCGGGCGCCTCCGAAGCGGCGGCATCTGAAGGGGCGGCATCTGATTTCGGCATCATGAGCGAGCCTACGGATCGCCACTGACAGCGCCCACCGAGTTTTGGCCCGGGCGGGGTACTCCGCAGGTCCTAGGTCCGGGCGACCGCCAGGCGCCACGGACCCCGTGGTCGTACGCCCCCATCACCCTGCTCGCCCGGCACCGCGTCACCCCCCCCCGCCAACTGCGCGTCCCCGACGCCACGTTCCTGTCGCCCGCCGTCGCCTCCCGGCTCGGCGCACGCGTACGTGCCCCCGGTGACGAGCCGCTGAGCACCCGTGAGAGGGAGGTGCTTGCGCTCGTCGCCGAGGGCACGTCGAACCGCGCCATCGCGGTGGAGCTGTTCATCAGTGAGGCCACGGCGAAGACGCATCTGAGGGCATCCTCGGCTGAGCGGCCGCGCGGCGGCCGGTCAGGCGGCTTCCCACAGCGCGGGGGTGCTCGGCGGCTCCCAGCCCTGCTGCGCCTGATGCGGCTGGAGGCACCGGTACGTGGCGCCGCCGTACGTCACCGAGTCGCCCGCCGCGTAGACCTTTCCGGCAGCCCAGGTGCCGCCCGGCTCGGGCTCGCCGGGGCCGGGGCCGGGTTCGCCGCCCCCCGTGGTCCGCAGCGTCAGCCCGAACTGCTGGAGCAGCGGGTTGATCGGCTGGTGGTAGGTCGTGCCGCCGCTGCGGCAGTTGCCCGAGCCGCCCGAGGTGACGCCCTGCGCCTGGCTGCCGGAGATGTAGGAGCCGCCCGAGTCACCGGGCTCGGCGCAGACCGTCGTCCTGGTCACGCCGCTGATGGTGCCCTCGGGGTAGGTGACGCTGGTGTTGTGCTGCGAGATCGTGCCGCAGTGCCACCCCGTAGTGGAGCCGGACCGGCAGATCGACGCACCCACCGGGGACTGTGTGGAGCCCCCGACGCCGACCCGCTGGCCCCCCGGGCCCTTCACGTACGGGGTGGCGGTCCACTGGGAGTTCGTGGCGACCCAGGCCATGTCCCTGCCGGGGAAAATGGACCCCTGGAAGGTGCCCTGCGCCACGCGGTTGTAGCCGGTGGTCGCCGTGCCCACGCGTCCGCAGTGCCCCGCCGTGGCGAAGCCCTGCTGGGCGCCCTTGGTGACGGAGAAGCCGATGGAGCAGCGTCCGCCTCCCATGTAGTACGCGTCGCCGCCCACCAGGTCGTACAGCGGACGCGGCCGCTCCGCGGTCTCCTCCACGCGTACGAGGCCGGGGTCGACCCCCGCGGCGGAGACGAGCGAGGTGGCGGCGGCGGCCTTGACGGCGCGCACCACGACCGCGTTGGAGCGCACGTCGACGTACAGACGGGCGCGTCGCGCGTCGCCGTCTTCCGGGCCGCCCGGTCGAGACGGGCCTTCGCGGCGTCGAGGCGTGCCACGGAGTGCCGCACGACCTCGGCGGTCGCGCCGCGCGCCTCGATGGCGGGCACCTCGGCGGCGTCGGTGGTGGCCACGGTGAGCTTCTGGGAGGTGGCGCCGTGCACCCAGGCGCCCGCGAAGGAGCGGCCGAGCGCGTTGCGCAGGGCTCCCGTCGTCGGCGCCGGCCTCGGCCTCGTTGACCAGACGGGCCCTGGCCTGCGCCGGCGTCAGGCCGAGGTCGCGCTGCATCGCCTTCAGGACACCGGGCGAGGTCTTGCCGACGGCGGCGCTCTCGGCGGGGGAGGGCGAGGCGGAGGCGGCGGCCGGGTCGGTCTGGGCGGAGGCGCTGCCGGGCAGACCGGCGAGGACCAGGGCACCGGCCGCGGCGAACGCGGCATACGCCGCGTGAGGCGTTCGGAGCGGTGGGGAGCATGCGGGGGTCTCCTCGGTTCGCGAGGGGGAGGGGGGAATGAGCGGGGAACGAGCGGAGAACTCGCGTGGATCGCCCCACACCGTAGAAGCCTCAACTGCCGCCCAGTAGCTGTCAGTCGACCCCCGTCCCCGGCGTTATGGGCGGCGCCGCGAGCCACGCCGTGTAACTCTCGCTGCGGGCCGCGGCCTCGGCGTGTGCCGCGCGGGCCTGCTCGAAGACCGCGGCCGCGGTGTCGTGGGCGGGGGCCGCCGGATGCCAGCCGAGCACGTGCCGCCAGTACAGCGGCGTGCCGCGAGCGCCCGCGTCACCAGGCCCGGCGTCGGCGGGAACGTCGCCCGGCACAAGCCCACCGCCCGCCCCACCTGCACCAGATGGACGCAGGACGCCACATCCGTCTCGTACACCCGCGCGGGGTGAACCCGGCGCGCGCGCACGCCGCGGTGAAGCAGACGCGAAGCAGCCGTCGCCCGGCACGTCCGTCCACGCCTCCTCGGCGAGCCACCCCAGCTCGATCTCCTGGTGCCCGGCGAGCGGATGGCCGGTCGGCAGCATGACGAAGACGGGGTCGCGGCCCACCTCCCGCCACACCAGCACCTCGCTCTCCGGCGGCGCGCTCGCCCCGCACGTGCCCACCAGCGCGAAGTCGAGGCTCCCGGCCGCGGTGAGCGCCGCGATCTCCCGCTCCGACCAGGAGGTGTGCGTCGACACCGGCACCCCCGGGTGCGCGGTGGCGAGCCGGTCCACCAGGGCGCCGAGCAGCGGCCCGTGCGTCCCGCCGAGCCGGAACCCGCCGCCGCCCTCCCAGGCCCGCGCGAACCGCCGCGCCTCCTCCCGCAGCCCGCTCACCGCGGGCAGCACGACCCGCGCCCGCGCCAGGACGAACTCGCCGAGCGCGGTGGCCCGCACCCCGTGCCGCCCCCGCTCGAACAGCTCCCCGCCGAGGGCGCGCTCGATCCGCTTCAGCTGCGCGCTCATCGCGAGCTGCGCCAGCCCCAGCACGGTGGCGGCCTTGGTCAGGCTGCCCGCGTCGGCGATCGCCCGGATCGTCCTCAGGTGCCGCAACTCGAGGTCCATGGGCCGAGCTTGGCGCCCGCCCGGGGGCGCGGCAATACTCCGGTCTGGACCAAGTCCCGGAGGGGAAACGGAGCGGTGGTTTCCGAAGGTAGGGATCACATAAGGTCACCGTCGCGAACGCGCCATGATCCACACGGGGGCTTGGCCACCACGGATCGCATCCGGAACGAGGGGGATCACATGCGTCGACTCGTACAGGGACTGATGGTGGCGGGCGCGGCCACGGCCGCCGCGCTCTTCGCGGCGGGCCCGGCCACCGCCGCGCCCATCTGGCAGTCCTTCACGCCCAACGCGAACTGGGTCGACTGCTCGACCTCGGTCAACCACCGCGTCTCGGCCAACATCGCCATACAGACCTGCCTCGTCCGCACGCCGGACCGCACCAAGCAGCAGGCCGTGCTCGTGCTCGCGAACCGGGGCACCAAGGGCGCGAACGTCACCCGCAACAACATCCTGACCTCGTTCGGCGGGAACGCCTCCTGCAACGAGACCCGCCTCGACCCCGGCGAGCAGATCGGCTGCTTCGGCCCGACGGTGGGCACCAAGTGCGACAACAGCAACTCCGCCGAGGCCCTCGTCACCATCAACGGCCTGGAGGACCGCACCAACAGCGCCTCCGCCTACGTCAGGTGTGGCTGACCCGCAGCAGCAGCACCGTCCGCCCCGGCACCGTCACCGCGCCCCCCGCGCGGTGCACGGTGCCCGGCGCCGCCGCCTGCTCCTCCAGCGCCGTGTCCACGACGACCTCGTAGGACCGCGCCCACGGCGGCCCCGGCAGCACGAACTCCAGCGGCCGGTCCGCCGCGTGCAGGACCGCCAGGAAACTGTCGTCGACCACCGGCGCCCCCCGCGCGTCCCGGCCCGGTATGTCCCGCCCGGAGAGATACATCCCGAGCGTCGCGGCGGGCGCGTACCAGTCGGCCTCCGTCATCTCCGTGCCCCGCGGCGTGAACCACGCCAGGTCGCGCAGACCGTCCGCCGAGTGCGCCCGCCCGGAGAAGAACGCCCGGCGCCGCAGCACCGGGTGCCGGTGCCGCAGCTCCATCAGGCGTGCTGTCAGCGCGAACAGCTCACGCCAGCCCGGCTCCTCCCGCAGACTCCAGTCGACCCAGCTGACCTCGTTGTCCTGGCAGTACGCGTTGTTCGAGCCGCGCTGCGTACGCCCCATCTCGTCGCCCGCCACGAACATCGGCACGCCGGTGGAGAGCAGCAGCGTCGTCATGAGGTTCCGCAGCTGCCGCCGCCGCAGCGCCGTGACGCCCTCGTCGTCCGTCTCGCCCTCCGCGCCGCAGTTCCAGGAGCGGTTGTCGTCGGAGCCGTCCCGGTTCCCCTCGCCGTTGGCCTCGTTGTGCTTGCGCTCGTAGGTCACCAGATCCCGCAGGGTGAAGCCGTCGTGCGCGGTCACGAAGTTCACCGACGCGTACGGTCTGCGCCCGCCCCACGCGTACAGGTCGCTCGACCCCGAAAGGCGGTACCCCAGATCCCGTACGTCCGGCAGCGCGCCCCGCCAGAAGTCCCGCACCGCCCCCCGGTAGCGGTCGTTCCACTCCGTCCACAGCGGCGGGAAGGCGCCCACCTGGTAGCCCCCCGACCCCACGTCCCACGGCTCGGCGATCAGCTTCACCCGCCGCAGGACCGGGTCCTGCGCGATCACCGCGAGGAACGGCGAGAGCATGTCGACGTCGTGGAAGGACCGGGCCAGCGCCGCCGCCAGATCGAAGCGGAAGCCGTCCACCCCCATCTCCGTCACCCAGTACCGCAGCGAGTCCGTGATCAGGCGCAGTACGTGCGGCTGCACGACCTGGAGGGTGTTGCCGCAGCCCGTGTAGTCCGCGTACCGCCGCGCGTCGTTCGGCTGGAGCCGGTAGTAGCCGCGGTTGTCGATGCCCTTGAGCGACAGCATCGGGCCCAGCTCACCGGCCTCCGCCGTGTGGTTGTAGACCACGTCGAGGATCACCTCGATCCCCGCCTCGTGCAGCGCGCGCACCATCCGCTTGAACTCGCCGACCTGCTGCCCCGCCGTCCCCGACGCCGCGTACGCCGCGTGCGGCGCGAAGTAGCCGATGGAGTTGTACCCCCAGTAGTTCCTCAGCCCCCGCCGCAGCAGATGGTCCTCGTGCGCGAACTGGTGCACCGGCAGCAGCTCGACCGCCGTCACCCCCAGTCGTACGAGATGCTCCAGCGCCGCCGGATGCGCAAGCCCCGCGTACGTGCCCCGCAGCTTTTCCGGCACCCCCGGGTGCAGCTTGGTGAAGCCGCGCACATGCAGTTCGTAGATGACCGAGTCCGCCCACGGCGTCTTCGGCCGCCGGTCGTCGGCCCACTCGTCGTCCGGCGCGTCGTCGTGCACGACCACGCCCTTGGGGACGTACGGCGCCGAGTCCCGGTCGTCGCGCACGGTGTCCGCCACGTGCTGCTGCGGCCAGTCGCGGACATGCCCGTACACCTCCGCCGGCAGCGTGAAGTCACCGTCCACCGCACGCGCGTACGGATCGAGGAGCAGCTTCGCCGGGTTCCAGCGGGCGCCCGTCCACGGGTCCCACCGGCCGTGCACGCGGTAGCCGTACCGCTGCCCGGGGCGCACGCCCGGCACGAAGCCGTGCCAGATCTCGTGCGTCAGTTCGGTCAGCGGACAGCGCGTCTCACCGCCCTCCGAGTCGAACAGGCACAGCTCCACCGATTCCGCCCCGCCCGCCCACAGCGCGAAGTTGGTCCCCGCCACCCCGTCGGGCCCCACCCGGAAGCGCGCCCCGAGCGGCGTCGGCGCCCCCGGCCACACCGGCCGCGTCGGCACCACGCGCCCCGCGGGCCGCCTGCTCCCGTTCACCGCGGGGGCCGGCACCTCGGGCGCGGCGCGCCCCTTCGCCCGTGCCTCCCGCACTGTCCCTTGCTCGATGCGCTCGACACCTGTCAGCCTCCCGCGGCTCTGTCGGCCGACGCGCGAAGAAGGGCATACGGCGTCCCGGCCGCGGCTCCCCCTACGTCGTCCTCCCCACTGTTCTGCCCAGCGCGCGCATCGCACTCACGTTTCCCCGGGGGACGACGGTCGTTGGGTCCCACGTGAGACAGGTTGCGAGGCGCGCACGGCGCGCAGGAACCGCGCTGGCCGCGGTGGTGGCATGGGCAGGCCTGCTGGCGGGGGCGGCGGGCTGTACCGGTGGTGGACTGGACACGGTCCTCGGCAAATCGCGCTCGCCCGCGGACGCGATCCGGGTGTCGCCCGACGACGGGAGCAAGGGGGTCGAGCCCGGCCGACGGCTGACGGTGCAGGTCCCGGGCGGCCGCCTTGAGTCCGTCAGGGTGGTCCGGACGCAGGACGCGCAGAAGTTCGAGGTGCCCGGCCGCATCAGCGTGGACGGCATGAGCTGGCGGCCGGTGGACAAGGGCCCGCTCGCGGTCGCCGCCACGTACGCCGTCGACGCCGTCGCCCTGGACAGCCACGGCCGCCGCTCGGCCCGGCACACCACCTTCCGCACCGCCGTCCCCGACGAGCGCTTCGTCGCCTACGTGGCGCCCGAGAACCGCGCCACGGTCGGCACCGGAATGATCGTCTCCCTGGAGTTCAACGAGGAGGTCCGCGACCGCGAGGCCGTCCAGCGCGCCATCAAGGTGAGCGCGCGGCCCGCCGTCGACATCCGCCCCCACTGGTTCGGCCGCACCCGGGTGGACTTCCGCCCCGAGAAGTACTGGAAGCCCGGCACCGAGGTCACCGTCGCCCTGCGCCTGCGGGACGTCGAGGCGGCCCCCGGGGTCTACGGCCTCCAGGACAAGACCTTCGCCTTCACCATCGGCCGCCACCAGCAATCCCTGGTCGACGCCGCCGAGCACACCATGAAGGTACGCCGCGACGGCGAGCTGATCTCCACCGTGCCGATCACCGCGGGCGCCCCCAAGACCCCCACGTACAACGGGAAGATGGTGGTGACGGAGATGCTGGAGGTGACCCGCATGAACAGCCGCACCGTCGGCTTCGGCGGCGAGTACGACATCCCCGACGTGCCGCACGCCATCCGCCTGACGACCTCCGGCACCTTCCTGCACGGCAACTACTGGGCGCCCGACGCCCCGGGAGAGACCAATGTCAGCCACGGCTGCGTCGGTCTGCGCGACGTGAAGGGCGGCAGCCCGAAGACGCCCGCGGGCTGGTTCTTCGACCGGACCCTCATCGGCGACGTCGTCGAAGTCGTGAACAGCAAGGACAAGAAAGTCGCTCCCGACAACGGCCTCGGCGGCTGGAACATGGAGTGGAAGGACTGGGTGAAGTCGGGGTGACGGGCGGCTGACCAAGATCCATCCGCACCCCACGGGCAGTTGGAACGGAACGGTGACATTGGCGGGGAGTCGGTGCCCGGGTCCGTGTGGTTATCTAGCGCTGGCGCGTGGCTGAAACGCGCAGGTGCACTGGGGTGCGGGCCTGGATTCAGGCCGTGCGAGGGGAGACACATCGTGAACGGGCGACCTATATCGGGGGCTTCGGTGGACGCGCGCGGGCGCGTGCGGCGAAGGGGCGCCAGAGGGCTGACGGCGGTGCTGTCGGGAGCGGCACTGCTGGCGGTCGCGGCATGCGGCGGCGGCTCGGACGCGGGCGACGGCGGCAAGGACGAGGCGGACAAGAACGCCCCCTCCGTGGCCGTCGTGACGATAGCCCCCAAGGACGGGGCCAAGTCGGTGGCCACCAGCGGCGCCCTGAAGATATCCGCCGACAAGGGCAAGCTCGCCGAGGTCGAGGTCGAGGACAGCAAGGGCAACCCGGTCCCCGGCAAGATAACCGCCGGCGGCACCGGCTGGGCCCCCGCGCACCACCTCGCGGCGGCCACCACGTACAAGGTCCACGCGGTCGCCAAGGACTCCGAGGGCCGCGCGTCCGCCAAGGACACCACCTTCACCACCCTGACCCCGCAGAACACCTTCATCGGCCAGTTCACCCCGGAGGACGGCTCGAAGGTCGGCGTCGGGATGCCGTTCTCGGTGCGCTTCACCCGGGGCATCACCGACCCGGAGGCCGTCGAGAAGGCCATCCGGATCAAGACCGAACCGTCGGTGCCCGTCGAGGGCCACTGGTTCGGCAACGACCGCCTCGACTTCCGCCCGGAGAAGTACTGGAAGGCCGGCACCAAGGTCACCGTCAAGCTCAACCTCGACGGCGTCGAGGGCCGCCCCGGCGTCTACGGCAAGCAGTCCAAGACCCTGAAGTTCACCATCGGCCGCAGCCAGGTCTCCACCGTCGACGCCAAGACCCACCAGATGACGGTCGTCCGCGACGGCAAGCAGATCAAGAAGATCCCGATCACCGCGGGCGCGCCGGGCACGACCACGTACAACGGTCAGATGGTCATCAGCGAGAAGCTCCAGGTGACCCGGATGAACGGCGAGACCGTCGGCTTCGGCGGCGAGTACGACATCAAGGACGTCCCGCACGCCATGCGCCTGTCGACCTCCGGCACGTTCATCCACGGCAACTACTGGTCGGGCGGCGCCTTCGGCAACACCAACGCCAGCCACGGCTGCATAGGCCTGAGCGACGTGCGCGGCGGCTACAGCAAGAAGACGCCCGGCGGATGGTTCTTCAACAACTCGATGATCGGTGACGTCGTCGTGGTGAAGAACTCCGCGGACAAGAACATCCAGCCCGACAACGGCTTCAACGGCTGGAACCTGCCGTGGGAGAAGTGGAAGGCCTGACGCCTGCCCGCGAGTGACCCTCGCGGTGAGCGACCCGGGGCCCGGCGCACTGTGGACCAGTGCGCCGGGCCCCTCTCCTCTTCCGCGTTAGCCCCCGTTAACCTGCTGCGCATGACTGCAACCCTCGAAGTCGCCGAAGGCGTCGGCACGATCCGCCTCGACCGCCCCCCGATGAACGCCCTGGACATCGCCACCCAGGACCGCCTCAAGGAACTCGCCGCCGAGGCCACGCGCCGCGACGACGTGCGCGCCGTCGTCCTCCACGGCGGCGAGAAGGTGTTCGCGGCCGGCGCGGACATCAAGGAGATGCAGGCCATGGACCACGCGGCCATGATCGCGCGCTCCGGGGCCCTCCAGGAGTCCTTCACCGCCGTGGCCCGCATCCCCAAGCCCGTCGTCGCCGCCGTCAACGGCTACGCCCTCGGCGGCGGCTGCGAGCTGGCGCTCTGCGCGGACTTCCGCATCGCCGCGGAGAACGCCAAGCTCGGCCAGCCCGAGATCCTGCTCGGCCTCATCCCCGGCGCGGGCGGCACCCAGCGCCTGGCCCGCCTGGTCGGCCCGGCCAAGGCCAAGGACCTCATTTTCACCGGGCGCCAGGTGAAGGCCCCCGAGGCGCTCGCCATCGGCCTGGTGGACCGTGTCGTGCCCGCCGCCGAGGTGTACGAGCAGGCACACGCCTGGGCCGCACGCCTCGCGCAGGGCCCGGCCATCGCGCTGCGCGCCGCCAAAGAATCCATCGACGCGGGCCTGGAGACGGACCTAGACACGGGACTGGCCATCGAGCGCACCTGGTTCGCAGGTCTGTTCGCCACCGAGGACCGGGAGCGGGGCATGCGCAGCTTCGTCGAGGAGGGCCCGGGCAAGGCGAAGTTCCTCTGAACTCCCGCCGTCCGTCCTCCAGTTGGAAGCCGTCAGCCGGGCCCGTCCCCCGAAGGGGCGGTTTACGGCAGGCTTAACGCAACCTTAAGCGTGCTCCGCGCCCGCCACCCTGCAAACGTCTGAGCGTGGAAGGAAGCCGCAGGTCAGAAGCGTTTTTTCGGCGCTGATCTGCCGCTGGCATATGCCGGTGCCACCCCCCGGAATGGTTGGTTCCGGGGGGCTCATTCCGTCGGAACGGCCCCGGAGCGCCTTCTGGGCGGCCATGATGGGGGGCATGGCGGGGCTGGAGGGTTACGAACGCCCGCGGCGGCACGCGAGTGCGACCGCGGCACGCTGGTCGCCGGCGGTAGAGGACGAACACGCGCTGAAAGCGCTGGAGTTGTTCGGAAATCCGACGGAGGGGGAGGTGCCGCTGCCGTCGCGCCCGGAGTCCGCCGCATCGCGCGCCGCCTCGCCCAGGTCGTCGTCCTGCGCACCTGGCGGCTCTCCCCGAAGCTCACCGAGGACGTGGTCCTGCTCGTCTCCGAGCTGGTCGGGAACGCCGTGCGGCACACCGGCGCCCGCGTCTTCGGACTGCGCATGGAGACAAGGCGGGCTGGATTCGCGTCGAGGTCCGCGACCCCTCGCGCGGCCTGCCGTGTCTGATGCCGGTCCATGAGCTGGACCTGAGCGGCCGCGGCCTCTTCCTCGTCGACAAGCTCTCCGACCGGTGGGGCGTGGACCTGCTGCCGCGCGGCAAGACGACCTGGTTCGAGATGCGGGCCTGCGACCGCTGAGGGCGGACGCGCGGAAGAGGGGGCGGATACACGAAAGCCCCCGGCGGCCGCGGTCGGGCACGGTGGGGGCTTTCGGGAAGCGCCGTGGAGGTATGGGGTGTGTTCCACGGTGCCGTGACGACCTGGGCCCGGGTCAATGGGGGTCGTGTCCCCGACTATGGCAGACGGGCGTCATCGATCCAAAACTGCCTATCGGGCGATAGAGGGACAAATCGTGACAGTTTAGAGGTGAATCCTTGGTGAGATGGGACACCTGCCTGGTAAACGCTGGTTAAGCACACCCTGTGGCAGCCGATACGCAAGCGGAGAGGAACAGGGTCCGCCCCTCCGGCCCTCGACCCGCAAGGAGACCGAAGCGGGCAATCAGCATCTTTTCCCCGCTTACCCCATTAAATGGTCGCGTGATCGAGACGACCGCCGCAGAGCCCTGCGCGGGGGGCGCCGGCCTTGTCGCCGGCAGCGCCTCACGCCGGGTGCACCGCGACCGGCGGTGCCCCCGCCCGCGACCAC
>RBWT01000113.1 GCA_004010275.1 Streptomyces huasconensis | reverse complement strand
CCCCGGCCCGCTCGCCTGAGCGATTACGATCCACTCTCATGAGCGCGCCCGACCAGACCGACCCCCAAGGCCCCACTCCCACTCCCGCCGCATCCACTCCCGCCGCACCCGCCTCCGACGCCCCCACCCCCGCCGCCCGCGCCCGCCGCGCCCGCATCGCCGCGGCCGGGGCTGCTGATGGCCGCGGCGGCGGTGGTCCTCGCGCTGCGTCTGGCGAGCCGCTCGTCGGTGCTGGTCGTCGGGGTCTACGGGCTGCTGCTCATCCTCTGCGGCGTGGTGATCGAACTGAGCCGCCGCGGCCGGACGCGGCTCGGCACCTGGCTCCTGGCGGCGGGGCTCGTGGCGGCCCTGGTCATGGACGGCGTGGTCCTGTCGTGACCCCGGCCGCGCGGCGGACGCGCCGCCCGGCTCAGGACTCCAGGTAGCGCAGGACCGCGAGGACCCGGCGGCTGTAGCCGGTCGTCCGGGACAGGCCCAGCTTGTCGAAGATGGCGTTGAGGTTCTTCTCGACCGCGCTCAGCGAGATGTGCAGCTTCTCCCCGATGGCCGCGTTGGTGTGCCCCTCGGCCAGCGCCTCCAGGACGGTGCGCTCGCGCGGGGTGAGGCGGGTCAGCGGGTCGGCGTGGGTGGTGCGGATGAGCAGCTGCCGGACCACTTCGGGGTCGATGGCGGCGCCCCCGGCGTGCACCCGCTCCAGCGCGTCGAGGAACTCCTCGACCTGCGCGACGCGGTCCTTGAGGAGGTAGCCGACCCGTTCGGCGCTGGAGGTGAGCAGCTGGGTGGCGTAGTTGCGCTCCACGTACTGGGAGAGGACCACCACGCCGATCTCCGGCCGCAGTTCGCGGATGCGCACCGCGGCGCGCAGGCCTTCGACGGTGTGGTCGGGCGGCATCCGGATGTCGGTGACGACGACGTCCGGCGTCGTCGCCTCGACCTCCGCGAGGAGCGCTTCCGCGTCGCCCACGGCGGCCAGCACCTCGTGGCCCTCCTCGGCGAGCAGCCGGACCGCCCTCCCGCAGCAGGGTCGAGTCCTCGGCGAGGATTACGCGCACGGCAGCTCCGCGGTGATCGTGGTGGGTCCCCCGAGGGGGCTGTCGACACGTAGTGTGCCGTCGAGCGCGGCGACCCGGCTGCCGAGCCCGGTCAGGCCGCTGCCCGACGGGTCGGCGCCGCCGACACCGGTGTCCCGGACGAGGACGACGACCGAGGGCCCGTCCCGGTGTACGCGGACGAAGACCTCGTCGGCGGAGGCGTGCTTGGCGGCGTTGTTCACGGCCTCCGAGACGACGAAGTAGGCGGCTGTGCTGACGGCGGGCGGCAGCGGCTCCGGCACGTCGTACTCCATGCGCACCGGCACCGCGCACCGCTCCGACACCCCGCCGAGCGCCTCGCGCAGGCCCAGGCTGTCGAGGGCGGTGGGGTAGATCCGCCAGGCCACCTCGCGCAGTTCGGTGAGGACTTCCCGGGCCTCTTTGTGGGCCTGTTCGAGCAGGGCGTCGGCGTGCTCGGGGGTGCGGCCCCTGCGTGCCCTGCCCAGCAGCATGGCGAGGGCGACGAGCCGTTGCTGGACGCCGTCGTGCAGGTCGCGTTCGACCCGGCGCCGCTCGACGTCGACGGCACGGACCACCGCGGCCCGGCTGGTGGCCAGCTCGTCGATGCGGCGCCGGAGGAGTTCCCGCTCGGAGGGGCCGAAGCACTCGTGGGCCAGCCGCGCGTCCTGCTCGGTGAGCGCGCGCAGGCCCTGCACGGCGAGGAAGAGCAGAGTGCCGCCGAGGACGACCTGGCCGAGCATGTCCACCCACGTCATCGAGGTGTGGGTGAGCGACACGGCGAAGATCCCGGCGAGCACCGCGCCGAAGTCGACCAGGCCGACCACGACCGCGCAGAGCAGCCCGGAGTACGTACGGGCCGCGAGGTAGCGCAGGATCTGCTGGTCGGAGGCCCGGTGTTCGGGGAACGCGTCGCGGAAGAAGAGGGAGCGGCGGCGCCGCTCGACCCCGGTGAGCCTGCGCGCGCCCGCGGCGAGCAGCGCGTGGCGCGCGGGGGCGGGTGCGCGGCCAGAGCAGGAAGGCACCGAGGACGGCGCCCGCGACGACGAAGTACAGCAGGTTCAGTACGGCGGTGAGGCAGCCGACGAGCACGCCGGCGACCCTGAGCAGGAACGGGGCGGCCACGGGCTGCTTCACGTCGTCCGACACTAGCGGACCCCTAGTCGCGGCGGCGGTGGCGGGCGGCCGCACCCACCGGGGTCCGGTTGCGGGACCGTACGCGCACGATCACGTACGCGGCGACGGCCGCGAGGGCGAGGACCAGGACGACCTTGGAGAGGACCCCCACGTAGGTGCCGACGGTGTCCCACTGGTCGCCCAGCCAGTAGCCGGCGAGGACGAGCACGGAGTTCCAGACCAGGCTGCCCAGTGTGGTGAGCGCGAGGAAGGTCGGCAGCGGCATGCGCTCCACGCCGGCCGGTACGGAGATCAGGCTGCGGAAGATCGGCACCATCCGCCCGAGGAGGACGGCCTTGGTGCCGTGCCGGGCGAACCAGGCCTCGGTGCGCTCCAGGTCGGAGGCCTTGACCAGCGGCAGCCTCGCCCACAGGGCGTGCATGCGCTCGCGTCCGAAGGCCACGCCGATGCCGTAGAGGGCGGCGGCGCCGACCACCGAGCCAAGCGTGGTCCAGAACAGCGCGGAGAACAGGGTGATCACCCCCTGGCCCGCGGCGAAGCCGGTGAGCGGCAGGATCACCTCGCTGGGCAGCGGCGGGAAGAGGTTCTCCAGCGCGATGGCGAGCCCGGCGCCGGGGCCGCCCATGGTGTCCACGAGGTCGGCGGCCCACCCGGCTATGCCGCCGGCGGGTTCCTGGGGGAGGGCGAGAGTCATGAAGTCCATGGGAGAGACGCTAGAAAGCGCAGGTCGGCGAGGGTATGGGGGTTGCCGTCGAGTCGGGGTGCGGTTTTCCGCACCCCCGCGGGCGTGGCGAGCCGGGACGTACGCGAAAGGGCGTCCCCGGAGACCGGGAACGCCCTTTCGGCATTCGCAAGTGCGCCGCCAGGGACTCGAACCCCGGACCCGCTGATTAAGAGTCAGCTGCTCTAACCAACTGAGCTAGCGGCGCCTGCTGACACGTAAATACTACCTGGCCTGAAAGGGTGCTCCTGACCACGCCGCCACGCCGGCACGCCGCGCTAGATCGCCAGGGAGAGCAGCACCGGCGCCGCCCCGCGGTTCAGCGTGTCCGCCGCCTCGCGCAGGCGGTGGGCGTGCTCGACCGGCAGGGACAGGGCGAGGCAGCCGACCGAGGAGCCCGCGGTGATGGGGACGGCCGCGCAGACCGTGCCGACCGCGTACTCCTGGAGGTCGAGGACCGGGACCGTGGCGGGCTGGGCGGCGAGGCGGTTGAGCAGGACCCGTTCGCTGGTGATCGTCCGCGAGGTGAGGCGGGCCATCCGGTGGCGGGAGAGGTGGTCGCGGCGGCCGTTCACGTCGAGCTGGGTGAGCAGGCTCTTGCCGACGGCGCTGGCGTGGGCGGCGGAGCGGAAGTCCACCCATTCGTTGACCGCCGGGGTGCGGGGTCCTGCGGCGATGTCGGTGACGCGGACCTCGCCGTCGACGTACCGGCTGATGTAGACGGCGGCGCCGATGGAGTCGCGCAGGCCGTTCAGGGTGCGCCGCAGCTTCTCGCGCAGCGCCTCGTCGTGGTGGTCGGCCGAGGCGAGCCGGCTGAGGCACTGGCCGGTGACGTAGGCCCCGTCGGTGGTCTGCTCGACGTATCCCTCGCGGCGCAGCATGCGGAGCAGGGGTGCGAGGCGGCCGGCGGGGAGGCGGGTCTCGCGGGCGAGTTCGACGGTGGTGACACCGGAACCGTGCCGGGCGACGATCTCGAGCACCCGCAGCGCGCTCTGGACGGAGTCCTGCGGCGCGGTCGCCTTGTGCTTCAACGCCACGGCTTCCCCCTGCGTGGAGCGGTTCCGGACAGTCGGGCTCCTCTCACGATAGCCGCCAAGTGGCGCACAAGGGACGCCGGTTGAGGATATTGGCGCCGTGCTCCACCCCTGCCGACAGAAACACGCCACTTCGGCATATGCCAAGGGGGTGCCCCGGGCGGGGCCCCCGCCGATGCCCCGCACCGGAGCCCGGACGCCCGGAACCCCGTGCCCGGGCTGGACGCGCAGAGTCCCGTGCCGGGGGCTGGATGCCCAGAGCCCGAGCACGGGCCGCGCCCAAAGCCCCGCCTCCGGGTGCACACGCTCAGGGCCTCACTCCCGGGCCGGATGCTCACACCACTGCTCTGGGCGTGACACTCAGAGCCGCGTACCCGGGCGGACGCCCAAAGCCCCGCTTCCGGGTCCACACGCTCAGGGCCTCGCCCCCGGGCCGGATGCTCACACCACCGCGCCTGGGTGTGACGCCCAGAGCCCCGTGCCCGGGCGCACGCCCAAAGTCCCGTGCCCGGGGCTGGACGCACAGAGTCCCGTGCCCGGGGCCGGACGCCTGAAGTCCCGTGCCGGGGCCGGACGCCCAAAGGCCCGCCCCCGGGCGGCCGCTCAAAGCCTCGACCCCGGGCCGGATGCTCACACCACCGCGCCTGGGCGTGACACTCAGAGCCCCGTACCCGGGCGGACGCCCAAAGTCCCGTGCCCGGGGCTGGACGCGCAGAGTCCCGTGCCCCGGGCGGCCGCTCAAAGCCTCGACCCCGGGCCGGATGCTCACACCACCGTGCCTCGGCATGACACTCAGAGCCCCGTACCCGGGCGGATGCCCATGGCCCCGTACCTGGGCGGACGCCCAAAGCCCGCCCCCCCGCCCCAAACCCTCAAAGCACCGCCCCCAAGAACTCCCGCGTCCGCTCATGCTCGGGCTCGGTGAAGATCTGCTCCGGGGGGCCGGACTCGATGACTCGGCCCGCGTCGAACATCAGTACCTGGTCCGAGATGTCCCGGGCGAAGCTCATCTCGTGGGTCACGCAGAGCATCGTGATGTCCGTTGTGTGTGCGATGTCCCGCAGGACGTCCAGGACGCCCGCCACCAGTTCGGGGTCGAGCGCGGACGTCACCTCGTCGAGCAGCAGCACCTGCGGCCGCATCGCCAGGGCCCGCGCGATGGCGACGCGCTGCTGCTGGCCGCCGGAGAGCTGCGAGGGGTACGCGTCGCAGCGGTCGCCGAGCCCCACCAGGTCGAGCAGCTCGCGCGCCCGCGCCTCCGCCTCGTCCTTGGAGAGGCCGAGGACGCTGACGGGCGCCTCGGTGACGTTCCTGAGCACCTTCATGTTCGGGAAGAGGTTGAACTGCTGGAAGACCATCCCGATGTTCTTGCGGACCTCACGGACGTGCTTCTCACCGGCCGGGACGAGCCTGCCGCCCCGCTCCTCGTGGGTGAGGTACCTGTCGCCCACCCCGATCGTGCCCTCGTCGGGCTTCACCAGCGTCATCAGGAGCCGCAGGATCGTGGTCTTCCCGGAGCCGGAGGGTCCGATCAGCGTCACGTGCTTGCCGGAGGCGACGGAGAAGTCCAGCTCGTCCAGGACGGTGTTCGAGCCGTAGCGCTTGACGACCTTGTCGAAGCGGATCAGCTCGCTGCCGTCGACGGCGGGGTTGGCAATTTCCTGGGAAGTGCTGCTGTCAGCGGACAAGACGACGCTCCAAGACTCGCAGAAGGACGGAGGCGGGGTAGGCGATGACGATGAAGGCGACACCGACCACGCTGATCGCCTCGTAGGTGAAGGTCGCCTGGCTGTAACCCTGGGCCTGGCCCAGCATGTCGAGCGCGCCGATGGCGGCCATCTGCGGCGACTCCTTCAGCATGATGATCACGTAGTTGCCGAGTGCGGGGATCACGCGGCGCACCGCCTGCGGCAGGATGACGGCCGTCCAGGTGCGGCGCCGGGAGAGGCTCACCGCGGTCGCCGCCTCCCACTGGCCGGCCGGTACGCCCTCGATCCCGGCGCGGTAGACCTCCGAGGTGTACGTCGAGTAGTGCAGCCCGAGGCCGACGATGCCCGTGGTGAGGGGCGACATCGACGGGCCCCACTGAGGCACCACGTAGAAGAGGAAGAACAGCTGCACCAGCAGCGGGGTACTGCGGATGAACTCGGTGACCGCCGTGACCGGCCACCGAATCCACTTCCTCTCGGAGCGCTGCGCGATCGCCCAGACCAGGCCGAGCGAGAAGGCGATCAGCGTGCCGAAGAACAGCGCCTTGAGGGTGAGTTGCACGCCGTCCCAGAAGAGCGGCATGAAGTCGTCGACATGCGACCAGTTCCAGTTCACTTGGCACCCCCCGTGCCGGTGACGGCGTCGATGGACGACGTGGCGCGCACCCCGCCGAACAGGCCCGTCTTCTCGGGCGCCTGGCCGACCCGTTTCTTGGCGTGCCGCTCCAGGAGCCGCATGCCGCGCGTGAGGACGAACGCGAGGACGAAGTAGAGGACGAGCAGCAGCGTGTAGATGGGCGCGCTGTCGTTCGTGACGAGACGCAGCAGGTCACCGGCGAACGTCATGTCGGCCACCGCGATGAGGGACACCAGGGAGGTGCCCTTGAGCAGCTCGATGAGCAGGTTGTTGAACGGCGGGATCATCTCCGGCCAGGCCTGCGGCAGTTCGATACGCCGCAGCCGTTGGAAGGGCGTGAAGTTCAGGGCGATGCCCGCCTCGCGCTGCGCGGGCGGCACCGCGGCGAGCGCGCCGCGCACGATCTCCGACGCGTACGCCCCGTAGGTGATGCCGAGCGCCAGCACGCCCGCGAACATCGGCTGGAAACTGATGTTGAACACCGGCGGCACCGTGAACGCGATCCAGTACATGAAGACCAGCGACGACGTGCTGCGGAAGATCTCGAAGTAGGCCCCGGCGAGGAACCGCACGATCCAGAGCCGGTGCGTGCGCAGCACCCCGATCGGGAAGGCGATCACGAAGGCGAGGGCCGCGCTGAGGAAGGTGACCTGGAGGGTGATCCAGAGGCCGGGCAGGAACCAGTTCCCGAGGAACTCCGACGACATCATGAGGAGGCGCCCTTCGCCGAGGGACACAGCTTCCGCACGGTCAGGTCCGTCATCTCCGCCTCGGTGAAACCGAACGGCCTGACGATCCGCAGGAGTTCGCCGCTCCGCTTGAGTTTGTGCAGCTCCTTGTTGAAGGCGTCCCGCAGGTTCTTCTCGGACAGCCGGAAGGCGAAGCCGCCGGCGCCGTAGGCCGGCTTGCCGTCGACCTCCGGCTGGAAGGGCTTCGTCGCCTCGACCCGCGGGTTCTTCTTGACCACCATGCGTACGGTGACGTTGGTGCCGGCGAAGACGTCGACGCGGCCCTGGGCCACGGCGTCGAGCCCCGCCACCTGGTCGGGCAGGACGAGCACGTCCTCGACGCCCGCGGCCTTGGCGTAGTCGATCTGCGCGTAGGCGGTGCCGCTCGCCAGCGTCAGGCCCTTCTCGGCGATGTCCTCGTACGTACGGATGCCGTGGGGGTTGCCCTTCCGTACGAGGAAGGAGTCGAGCATGCGGTAGTCGGGGTCGGAGAAGAGGACCTGCTCGCACCGCGTGGGGTTGATGTACATGCCCGCCGAGACCACGTCGAACTGCCGTGCCTGCGTCAGCCCGGGGATCAGGGCGCCGAACTTGGTGGGCACCGCCTTGACCTCGGGCACGCCGAGGCGGGGGAAGATGACCTTGGCGATTTCCGGTGCCTCGCCCGTGACCTCGCCGTCCTCGTCGATGTAGCCGAACGGGACCTCGCCCGCGACGCCGATCCTGACCGTGCCGCTGTCCCGCAGCCGCTCCAGCAGGTCGCCCCCCTGAACCTTCCCCTCCTCGGGCACCCTGCTGCATGCCGCGAGCCCGAACGCGCCGAGAGCCGCCCCGCCCGCTCCGGTGAGCAGGGCGCGGCGGCGGACCGCTCTGCCAGTGATTCCCTCGTTGTTCCCAAGTGGTGGAGCCATGGGCGCGCGGCTACCCGACTCGACGCGAGGTATGCCGACCAATTCCGGCCCCTGATGCGATCGTTGCGCTCTTGACCCCGGGAGGAGCATGGATCTCATGGCAGACCGATACATCGACGTCTCCCTCGCACGGCGGGGAGTCCAGTGCACGGCGAAGCTGCTCGACGACCGGGCGCCGGTGACCTGCGCGGCGGTGTGGGAGGCGCTTCCGCTCGGCTCCGACGTCTACCACGCGAAGTACGCGCGCAACGAGATCTACGCCCTCTTCCCGGCCTTCGCGGACCGCGAGCCGCCCCTGGAGAATCCGACGGTCACCCCCATTCCGGGGGATCTCTGCTATTTCTCCTTCGCCGGTACGGAGTTGGGCACACCGGCGTACGGCTACGAACCCGAGGCCGGCGTGCGGGCGGGCACCACCGTCGTCGACCTCGCCCTGTTCTACGAACGGAACAACCTGCTCCTGAACGGCGACGTCGGCTGGGTGCCCGGCATCGTCTGGGGCCAGATCGTCGACCGCCTCGACCGCATGGCCGAGGCCTGCAACGACCTGTGGCGCGCGGGCGCCCAGGGCGAGACGCTGACCTTCCGGCGCGCCTAACCCAGCGCGGGCGGCGCGACACCGCCCGCCCCCGCCTCGTACAGCGCGTGTGCCGCCCGCAGCACCACCGTGTCGGTGTGCCGCGCGCGACGATCTGCACCCCCACCGGCAGCCCCTCCTCGTCCACCCCGCAGGGCACGGTCGCCGCGGGCTGCTGGGTGAGGTTGAAGGGGTACGTGAACGGCGTCCACCCCGTCCAGCGCCGGTGCCCGGAGCCCTTGGGGACCTCGACGCCCGCCTCGAACGCCGTGACCGGCAGCGTCGGCGTGACCAGCAGGTCGTACGTGGCGTGGAAGCGGCCCATGCGGCGCCCGAGATCCGTGCGGACGTCGACCGCCGCGAGGTAGTCCAGCGCGCTGTACCGCGCGCCCTGCCCGCAGATCTCCCGCAGCCCGGGGTCGAGCAACTCCCGCTGCGTGGGCGCCAGATGCTGGACGACGCGCGCCGCCCCGCTGAACCACAGGGTGTGGAAGGCCGCCACCGGCTCCGAGAAGTCGGGGTCGGCCTCCTCGACGTACGCCCCCTGCGCGGCGAGGGACTCCACCGCCCGCCGCACGGCCGCCGCGACGGCGGGCCGCACCGCGACCTGCCCGCCCAGCGAGGGCGAGTAGGCGACGCGCAGCCCGCGCACACCGCCGTCCAGGCCCGCGCGGAAGCTCCCGGCCACCGCCCCGAGCTGGGACCAGTCCCGCGGGTCGGGGCCCGTGATCACCTCCATCATCAGCGCCGCGTCCGCCGCGTCCCGCGTCATCGGCCCCACGTGGGAGAGCGTCCCGAAGGGGCTCGCGGGATACAGCGGCACCCGGCCGTACGTCGGCTTCAGCGCGAAGATCCCGCAGAACGCCGCCGGGATGCGCACCGAGCCGCCGCCGTCCGTCCCCAGCGACAGGGGGCCCGCGCCGACCGCCACGGCCACCGCGCCGCCCCCGCTGGAGCCGCCCGAGGTGCGCGAGGTGTCGTACGGATTGCGGGTGACGCCGGTGAGTGGGCTGTCCGTCACGCCCTTCCAGCCGAACTCCGGGGTGGTCGTGCGGCCGATGAACACCGCGCCGTGCTCCCGCAGCCGCGCCACCGAAGGGGCGTCCTCGTCCCACGTGCCTCCGCGCGGAGGGTGCGTGAGCCGCGCAGGGTCGGGCCGCCGCGCAGCAGCAGGAGGTCCTTCACCGACACCGGTACGCCGTCCACCAGGCCCCGCGGCTCCCCGCGCCGCCACCGCCCGGCGCTGGCCTCGGCCTGTTCCAGGGCGGCCCGCGCCTCGATCCGTACGAAGGCGTTGACCAGGGGCTGGGTCTCCTCGGCCCGCCGCAACGCGGCGCGGACCACGTCCACCGGGCTGAATTCGCCCTTGCGGTACCCGTCGACGAGTCGTACGGCGGTGAGATCCGTGAGCTCGGACATCCGGCCTCCTAGGCGAGATCAGTGACCCGGGACATACCCACGTTCCTTGTCGACCACGTTCGGCAGTGGCCGGCCCGCCTCCCACGCGTCGTACAACTGGACGAACTGGGAGCCCAGTTCGTCGCGCCAGCCGACCGTGTCACCGCTCATGTGCGGGGAGACGAGGAGGCCCGGCGCCGTCCACAGCGGGCTGTCCGCGGGCAGCGGCTCGTGCGCGAAGACGTCGAGGGCCGCGCCCGCGATCCACCGCTTCGACAGGGCGGCCACCAGGTCGTCCTCGACGACGAGGGGACCGCGCCCGACGTTGACGAAGTGCGCCGAGGGCTGCATGACGCCGAAGCGCCGCGCGTCGAACATGCCGCGTGTCTCGTCGGTGAGCGGCGCCGCGCAGACCACCCAGTCGGCGCGCGCGAGGAGGCGGTCCAGCTCCTCGGCGCCGTGCACCCCGGGGCGCGGCGTGCGGCCCACCAGGGCGGTGGTGATGCCGAGCGCCTTCAGGGTCCGCGCGACGGCCCGGCCGATCGGGCCCGAACCGACCACGCACGCGCGCGTGCCCGCGATCCGCCGTGACTCGCGGTGGCGCCAGGAGCGCTCGCGCTGGAGTTCCAGGGTGCGCGGCAGGTCCTTGGCCAGGGCGAGGACGAGCGCGGCGACGTACTCCGCGATGGGCTGGTCGAAGACGCCGCGCGCGTTCGTCACCACCCGTCTCGTACGCGGCGAGTTCGGGGCACATCAGGTGGTCCACGCCCGCGCTCGCGGTGTGCACCCAGCGCGGCCGGGGACCCTCGCCGGGCCAGGCGCGGCGCACCGCGTCCGAGGTGAAGTCCCACACCAACAGCACGTCGGCGAGGGGCAGTCGGGCGGCGAGGCCCGTCTCGTCGGTGAGCAGGATGCGGGCGCGGCCGGTCAGGGCGCCGAGGCGTGGCGGGGACGCAGGCGGCTCCGCGTCCAGCACGAGAACGGTGGTCGTGGACAAGGGCGTTCCGTTTCCTGGGGAGGGACGGGCCGGCCGTCTGAAAGACGCGGATTGACCACGCTGGCACCCGAATCTACCTTCGTCAACAGAGGCGCTGCGGCAGCGGTGCGGCACCATCCGATCACGTTCCGTGCACCCGTACGCCCGTGCGCACCGCAGGTCCCGGCGCCGTCGCCGGGCAGCTCGTCCCCGGCCCCCGGCCGGTCCCTGATCACCACGCACGAACTTGGGGCCTGCTCATGGATGTCTCCTTTCTCGGTGGACCTCACCCGCAACGCGGGATCGGTGTCGTCGCCCCGTTCGACTTCGCCCTCGACCGCGAACTGTGGCGCTGGGTCCCGGACGAGGTCTCCCTCCACCTCACCCGCACGCCGTACGTGCCCGTCGAGGTCAGCCTGGACCTGGCCCGCCTGGTCAGCGAGCACGAGACGCTCGCCGACGCGGTCCGCGCGCTGACCTGCCGCCGAGCCCGAAGCCCTCGCGTACGCCTGCACCTCGGGCAGCTTCGTCGGCGGCATCGCGGGGGAGCGGGCGATGTGCGAGGCGATGACCCGCGAGGGCGCGGTCGTCTCCGTCACCACCTCGGGCGCGCTCCTGGAGGCCCTGGCGGAACTGGACGCCCGGCGCATCGCCCTCGTCACCCCCTACACCTGGTCGGTGACGCGGGCCCTGGAGGAGTACCTCGCCGAGGCGGGCGTGGCCGTCACGGCCCGCGGCTGCCTCGGGCTGACCCGGCACATCTGGAAGGTCCCCTACCGGGACGTGGCCGACATGGCGCGCCGCGCGGTCCGGGGCAGGGCGGACGCCCTCTTCATCAGCTGCACGAACCTCCCCACGTACGACGTGATCCCGCAACTGGAAGCGGAACTGCGCATGCCGGTGATCTCGGCGAACCAGGTGACGATGTGGTCGGCCCTGCGTCGGCTGGGTACGCGTGCGGTAGGGCCTTATCAGGCACTGATCGACCCGGGGGCGCGGCCGGGCGCGAGTCCGCTCGCTCCGCCGCCCCCACAGGTCCTGCCCAAGGCCCCACCGGCAGGACCACCGGCAGCACCACCGGCAGGACCACCCGCAGAAGGAGGAGGCTGGACGTGACGGCACTCGGATTTCTCTACCCGGGGCACTCGGCCGAGGACGACTACCCCCGCATGGAGCAGATGCTCGGCAGCGACATCCGGCTGCAGGTCGTCCACACGGACATTGGCGAGGACGCGCACCGGGTCGACGCGCTCCTGGAGATGGGCTCGCCCGCGCGGCTCGCCGCCGGCGTCGAGGAGCTGCGGCTCTCCGGCGCGGAGGCGGTCGTCTGGGCGTGCACCAGCGGCAGCTTCGTTTATGGCTGGGAGGGCGCGCACGACCAGGTGCGCGCCCTCGCCCGCGCGGCGGGCCTGAGCCTCGTCGACGTCGTTCGCCTTCGCCCACGCCGCGCGCGAGGTGGGCGCGGCCCGCGTCGCGATCGCGGCGACGTACCCGGACGACGTGGCCGCGCACTTCACGGCGTTCCTGAAGTCGGCGGGCCTGGAGGTCGTCTCGGCGCGGGGGAGCGGCGTCATCACGGCGGCGGAGGTCGGCACCTGGGGCCGCGACGAGGTCTTCGCCCTGGCCCGCGCCGGCGATCACCCGGACGCCGACGCGCTCCTCCTGCCGGACACGGCGCTGCACACGGCGGCGTACGTTCCCGACCTGGAGGCGGCCGTCGGCAAGCCGGTCCTGACGGCCAACCAGGTCACGGTCTGGGAGGCGCTGCGGCTTGCCGAGCGGCGGATCAACGCCCCCGAACTCGGCTCCCTGTTCACGAAGGAACCCGTGGTCCAGGCGGAGGGCACCCCTAGGGGCTGAGGATCAGTCTGACCACCGTTAACGTCTGCACCGACCCGGAGACGTAGTACAGGACGATGGCGCCCTCGACGGTCGCCTCCCTGCGGTCCTCCTCGCCCCGTACGGGTGTCGAGCCGTGGCCGTACGGGTCGCGGCCGATCGTGCGCGCCAGCGCGGCGCGGAACGCCTCGGCGTCGCCCATCTTGGCGAGGGTGTCGTCCGCGGGCGGCGCGTAGGTGACCCGGTGGCCCCGGCGGTGACGGGGGCTCACGCCGTCCCCCGCCGGCTCGGCCTCGTCGGAGGCGAGCCGCGCGAGCCGCGCCTCGGCGTCCGGATCGGGCACGGCCTCCAGCATCCAGTGCCGCATCACGGCGTGGATCTCGTCGACCCCGGCGGCGTTGATGGCCCGGTCGAACTCCGCGCGCCGGTCCTCGGGCAGGGCGGCGCGGATGTCGGGGATGGTGTTGGGCACCTCGACCTCGACTCCGTCGACCAGCGTCTTCAGGGGATCAGCCATGGCGGGCACGGTACCCCCTGGGGGGTGCCGGAAAGGGGGCGGCGACGGTCACGGAATAAAACGGAGTGTGCCTCCTGTTGGCATTCGCGTACCCACGAGACGTACGTACGCAGTGCAGGAGGCACCCCAGTGACAGTGGACCCGACCGGCGACGGCACCCGCGACGAAGGCATCCGCGGCGAGCGCACGGCACCGCGCCCGTCCCCCTGTCCGTCCTCGACCTCGTCACCGTCGGCGCCGGACGCACCGCCACCGACGCGCTGCGCACCAGCGTCGAGATCGCCGGGCTCGCCGAGGCCCGCGGCTTCCACCGCTACTGGGTGGCCGAACACCACTCCATGCCGGGCGTCGCCTCCTCGTCCCCGGCCGTGATCCTCGCCCACCTCGCCGCCCACACCGACCGCATCCGGCTCGGCTCCGGCGGCGTCATGCTGCCCAACCACGCCCCGCTCGTCATCGCCGAGCAGTTCGGCACCCTGGAGGCGATGGCCCCCGGCCGCATCGACCTGGGCCTCGGCCGCGCCCCCGGCACGGACGGCGCGACCGCCGCCGCGCTGCGCCGCGCGGACCGGCGAGCGTGGGCGCCGACGAGTTCCCGCAGCAGCTGGCCGAGCTGACGCGCTTCCTGGACGACGACTTCCCCGACGGCCACCCCTACCGGCGCATCCACGCCGTGCCCGGCCCCATCCAGGCGACCTCGCCCGGCGGCGTCCAGTCCCGGCACCGGCCGCCGCTGTGGCTGCTCGGCTCCTCCGGGTTCAGCGCCCGCCTCGCCGGTGTCCTCGGCCTGCCGTTCGCCTTCGCGCACCACTTCTCCGCGCAGAACACCATCCCGGCGCTTGATCTGTACCGCGAGTCGTTCCAGCCCTCCGCGGTGCTCGACGCGCCCTACGCCCTCATCGGCGTCTCGGCGCTCGCCACGGACGACGAGAACGAGGCGCGCCGCCAGGTGGCGGCCGCCGCCCTCAACATGGTCCGCCTGCGCACGGGCCGCCCCGGCCTCGTCCCCACTCCCGAGGAGGCGGAGGCGTACGAGTACAACGAGATGGAGCGGGAGTTCGTGAACAGCTGGAACTCCAACGTCATCCATGGCACCGCCGACCAGGTCCGCACGGGCCTGGACGACCTGGCGAAGCGGACGGGCGCGGACGAACTCATGATCACCGGCAACGCGCACAGTGGTGACCTGCGGGTGCGGTCGTATGAACTGATCGCTGACGCGTACGGGTTGCCTCGGGCGTAGCCCGTCAGGGGCAGCCGCGCCCCTTTGGGGCGCCCCGCAAGGGGCGCGGGGAACGGCGCGAGCAACCCTTGTCTGCCCGCACGCGGCGGGCGTGCCGCTCGCTGGCAGACGCGTCTGCGTGGGCCGGTGCGGGCCGTATGGGGCTGGGCGCGCAGTCCCCGCGCCCCTTCGGGGCGCCCCTTACGGGGCGGTCGAGGCGCGCAGCAGGGCGGCGATGCGGTCCGCCGGGACCGGGCGGGAGTAGAGCCAGCCCTGCCCCGTGTCACAACCGATCCGCCGCAGCCGCGCAGCCTGCGCCGCCGTCTCCACGCACTCCGCGGTGACCGTGATCCCCAGGCGGTGGGCCAGCTGCACCAACGCCTCGACGATGACCTCGTCGGCGGGATTGGTGTGCGTCTCCCCCTCCTCGTACTGGAAACCCCGCACGAAGGAGCCGTCCAGCTTCAGGACCGACACCGGCAGCCGGCTGAGGTAGGCGAGGTTCGAGTACCCCGTCCCGAAGTCGTCGATGGCGATGCGCACCCCCATGTCGCTGAGCGCCTGGAGGGCCTGGAGGGGGCGGCCCGCCGACCCCATGACGGCGGACTCGGTCAGCTCCAGCTGCAGCAGCCGGGCCGGCAGCCCCGTCTCGGCGAGGATCTCCGCCACGTCGGCGACCAGGTCGGAGTCCCACACCTGACGCACCGCCACGTTCACGCTCACGAACACCGGTTCCCGCTCGGGGTGCGCGACCTGCCACCGCCGGGCCTGCCGGCAGGCGGTCCGCAGCACCCAGCGGCCGAGCTGCACGATCGAGCCGTCCTCTTCCGCCAATCCGATGAACCGATTCGGCGTCAGCAGCCCGAACTGCGGATGCCGCCACCGCACCAGCGCCTCGACGCCCCGCACACCCTCGTCGGCGAGGCCCACCAGCGGCTGGTAGTCCAGGACGAACTCGTCGCGCTCCACGGCGGGCCGCAGCGAGCTGGAGAGCGTCTGCCGGGTCATCCGGTGGGCGTTGCGCTCGGGGTCGAAGAGCGTCCAGCGGGCCTTGCCGTCCGTCTTCGCCCAGTACAGCGTGGTGTCGGCGGCCTGCATGAGCCCCGTCGTGGTGGTGCCCGCGACGCGCCGCTCCACCACGCCGATGGAGGCGGAGACGGAGAGCCGCTGCCCCGCGAGGTCGAACGGCTCCTGAAGGGCCTTCAGCGCCGCGTCGGCGAGGTCCGCCAGCTGTTCCGTCCCGGTCGAGTCCTCCACGAGGAGCGCGAACTCGTCGCCCCCGAGGCGCGCCACGAGCGGCGCCGCGACCGCGCTGCACCCGGCCCGGTCGGCGCAGCGCGTGAGCCGTTCCGCGACGGCGGCGAGCAGCCGGTCGCCGACCCGGTGGCCGAGGGTGTCGTTGACCGCCTTGAACCCGTCCAGGTCCAGGTAGCACAGGCCGATCCGGCCGGTGCTCGTGTCGTCGTACGCGCCCGCTTCCAGGGCGGCGGCCAGACGTTCGAAGAAGAGGTTGCGGTTGGGCAGCCGCGTCACCGGGTCGTGCATCTGCACATGGCGCAGCCGGGCCTGCAGCTCCCGGCGCGCGCTGATGTCGGCGGCCGAGAGCAGGACGGTCCTGTCCTCGCGCCGCTCGGCGGACTCCGCCATCGGCGTGACCGTGATCTGCACCCACAGCGAGTGCCCGTCGGGATGTTTCAGGCGCCGCGTGCAGCGCAGCTTGGCCTGCCGGCCGCGGAGCACCTCGCGGTACGCGTGCCACGTACGGGTGTCGGAGGTGAGGTCGACCAGGTCGGCGGCGACACGGCCGACGAGCCCTCCGGGGCCGGTGCCGAGGAGGGTGGCGAGGGCGTCGTTGGCGCAGACGACCAGGCCCTCGCCGTCGACGACGGCCAGCGGGAGGGGCGCGTGCGCGAAGGCGCCGCGGTAGTCGGCCCGCTCCGGGCCGCGCTGCTCGGTGGCGGCACGTTCCGTGGCGGCACGCTGGAGGGAGACGTGCTCCGTGGCGGCGCATTCCGCGACAGCACGTTCGATGGCGACGTGCTCCGTGGTGACGCGCTCCGTGGCGACACATTCCGTGACGACAGGACGGGCTCGGCCGGGTGCTGTGGCCGCCGTGGGGGTGGGCCCTTGGGACGTTCCGTTCACCGCTTGCTCCCGCAGTGCAGTTGTTCTCGAACAGGTCTCGTCGGGCGGCGTGCAGGGGGCGGGCGGCGTTGTGGGGCCGGGCCCGCGCTGGAAAGTGTGCCGATCATAGAGGCCCGCCTGAAGGGCTATCCAGCCATGCCACCGGACCGAGTGGACTCCATGGGCGATGACAGATCGTTTCTGCTCGGCAGTGAACTGGTTGCTGCAAGGCCCGATCACTTGTGACGTTCCGTGAGCGGTCGGGGTGTCGCGGCTCCGTCCCCCGCTCACCCGGAAGGGCCAGACAAACTGGGCGGACTACAACAAAACATCACAAGGTGGGTGGGGTGTCCCGCATTCCGCACCCCGGAGGTCGACGTGCCGCGTCAGCTCCCCCCTTGGGGACTCACCCGTGGAGGGAGGAACCCCAGGCCAGGAGGGAGCCACCGACTGCGCAGCACCGCGGCGATGTTCACCTCGCTGACCGCCCTGGCCGCCACCTCGCTCGTCGCGGGGCCCGCCGTCGCCGAGTCCGTCGCGGAACCATGCGCCCTGCGCCGCACCGCCGCACACCACTCGGAGGGCCTCGACACCTGGAACGCCGCCTATCCGCGGCCGGCCAGGACCCTGAACGCGGTGATGGTCTTCCTGTCCTTCCCGGACTCCCCGCCGCTGACCACGCCCGAGGAACTGGCCGCCGACCACTTCCCCGCCACCAGCCGCTTCTTCGAACAGGCCTCCTACGGAAAGTTCCGGCTCCGGCCGCATCCGCAGCGCGAGTGGGTCCAGATGCCGCGCAGCTCCCTGGCGTACGCCATAAAGCGCGACTGGAACACCCAGCGCCGCGCCGCCTATCTGCGGGACGCGCTGGCCGCCGCCGATCCGCGCGTGGACTTCTCGGGGTACGACATCGTCTACTTCGTCGCGGACCCGGACGCGCCCGGCGTCGACTCGGACGCCACGAAGGTCGTGAACTTCGACCGGCCGATGCGGGCCGACGGCACGGACATCCGGCGCATCGTCACGGTCTTCGAGCGCCATCCGCCCGACCGCAACGTCCTGGCCCACGAGACCGGCCACGTCTTCGGCCTGCCCGACCTCTACCACCGCCCGACCGACGGCGAGGGCGACTGGGACACCCACGTGGGCGACTGGGACGTCATGGGCAGCCAGTTCGGCCTCGCCCCCGACCTCTTCGCCTGGCACAAGTGGAAGCTGGGCTGGCTGGAGCCGCGGCAGGTCCACTGCGTGGCGGCGGGCGCCCAGCGGCTGACCCTGGAACCGCTGGCGGCGCCGCTCCCGCGCGGGGCGCACGGCGGCACCCGGCTGGCCGTGGTCCGTACGGGCCGGGACTCCGCGATCGCCCTGGAGGTGCGGGCCGCCGCGGGCAACGACCACGCGACGTGCACGGAGGGCGTCCTCGTCTACGAGGTACGGGGCGGGACGGCCTCCGGCGACGGTCCCGTGGAGGTCGTCGACGCCCACCCGGAGTCGGAGTCCTGCTGGGGCGACTCGGTGTACCCGCAGCTGGCGGACGCCCCGGTGCAGACGGGGGAGACCTTCCGGGTGCCGGGCGAGGCGATCCGCGTCGAGGTGGAGGGCCGGACGGCGTCGGGTTCCTGGACGGTGAAGGTCACGGTGGGCTGACGCCCGCGGGCCCCTTGTCGTCCCGGCAAACGCAAGAAGCCCCTCGCTCTCGCGAGGGGCTTCCTGTTGTCTGTGCGCCGCCAGGGACTCGAACCCCGGACCCGCTGATTAAGAGTCAGCTGCTCTAACCAACTGAGCTAGCGGCGCCTGCTGACGTCGTAGACCTTAGCATCCTGATCGGCGCCAGGAAAAATCGATACGCGGACCGCGGAGGAGGCCGCCGAGCGGGCCGCGCGGACGCAGGCCCAGAGCATCACCTCGGGGCCCGGCAGCCAGGGATGGCGGGTGTCCGGTGCCACCAGCCAGCGCGAACCGAGGCGGGTGTCGCCGGGGCCGGCGTCCTCGGCGGCGGCCGTGAGCGGCGGCACGGTGACCGCGTCGCCCGTGCCGTGGCAGAGCACGGTGGGGACCGCGCGGCCCCACTCCTCCCACTCCAGGAGCGAGGGCAGGCGGGACGCGGTGCCGGGGGCGGCGAACAGGAGCGTGCGGCCGCGCTGCGCGGCGACGGGGCCCGAGCCGGGGCCCTCCTCCCATAAGCGGTCGAGCATCCGGCGGCCGAAGACCGCGGGGACGCTCACCACGTCGAAGGCGGAACCGCAGGGCAGTACGGCGGGGCGCGGTGGGCCGGGCGCGCCACTGGGCGAGGCAGCGGCGGATACGTCTCGGCCGAGGCGAGCCAGGCGGCGCCCTCGGCGGTGAGGTCGCAGGCGTGGCGGCCGTCGCGGGCGGTTCCGGTCGGGGACGGGGCTGCGGGGGTGCGGAGGCGGGTGCGGGCGGTCATGACAGGTACGTCTACCGGTGGTGAGTCGCGTCGGAGAGTTGCCGAAAGCCGGGACAGTGACGGGCGGTATGGAGTACCTTGCCCTCCCGGCATATGCCGGAAGATTGTTTCGCCCTACGCCTGCCGGTCGCCCTACGCCTGCCGGTCGGCGCCGCCGCGCAGCAGGTTCCGGCCGAACTCGACCATCTTCTTCGCGTAGTCCTCGGTCCACTCGGCGCGCTCCGCGATCCCCGCGGGCGTCAGCCGGTCGAAGCGGCGGGGGTCGGCGAGCTGGGCGGCCGCCATCGCCTGGAACTCGACGACCGGTCCGTCGCGGCGCGGAACGCGTGCGTCAGCTCCGTCGCGCGGTCCAGCAGCTCCCGCGGGTCCTCGATCGACTCCAGGTCGAAGAAGTGCTCGGGGTCGGACGCCGCTTCCGCCGGCTCGAAGAGCAGGGGCGCGGGGCGCATGCGCTGCTCGGTCCGGGGCCGCTCGGGCTCCGCCATGGTGGGTCCTCCTCGTACGGTGCGTGCCGCCCGCGCGGCGTCGGGCCATCTCCCATTGTCCCCCGCCACACAAGGGGGCAGCCCTGTAAGGGCCGCGGGCCCACGCCGTAAGGGGCGCGGGCTCACCGCCGTAAGGGGCGCGGGGAACTGCGCGCTCAGCCCACGAGGACCCGCAGACGCGACTCCCGAGAACCCGGCAGACGGGCCGGCGCCCCGCGGCAAGGCCTCCGCCGCTCAAGATCACCACCGCACCCGATGCTCCGCGAGCCGCGCGAGAACCGCGTGGTTCGCCTCCCAGCCGTCCGGGAACTTCACCGTGACGCCCAGCTGAACCGGCTCCGTGGACGGATGGTCGTCGAGCAGGGCGTCCACACCCGCGCGGCAGACCACGATGCAGGCGTGCCGGTGGCGGGACGCCAGGACACACAGGCGGCCCGTCTCCAGGTGGAAGGCGGTGGCGTCGGGGCGCCCGGACAGCGGGTGCAGGACGACCGTCACGTCGTACTCACGGCCCTGGAGGCGGTTCGCCGTGTCCACCGTGACGTCCGTGACGCCCAGCTCCGCGAGGCCGCGCGGACCGCCGCCGCCTGGTCGCGGTGGGCGGTGCCGACGGCGATGCGGTCGGCCGTGAGCGGGGCCGGGTCCGGGGCGCGCTCCGAGGTCGCCGCGCCGCCCCGGTCCAGGAGGCGGCGCACCACCTGGGCCAGCGCCCGCACCGCCTCGGGGTCCGTACGCGGCGTGTTCCGCGCGGGCAGCTCCAGCAGCCCCCAGCCCGCCCGCGCCGCCTCGTCGATCACCCGGTCCGCCGCCGAACCGTCCGACGCCACCGCGAAGTTCAGCGCCCGGTCGCCGGGACCCGTACCGCTGCGGAAGGGCGTGTACGGATAGAACGCGCCGGAGACGAGCGGCGCCGCGACGCGGGCAGCCGCCAGGACACCGGCAGCCGGTGCTGCGGCAGCTCGGGGTTGTGGGCCAGCAGCGTCGCCACGGCGGAGGCCGAGGGGTCGTACGAAAGGCCCGCCCACTGCTCCGCGCCGACGATCGAGAACGGGTCCAACTGTCCCGGGTCGCCCACGAACAGCGCTCGCTCGAAGAGGCCCGCCACGGCCAGCAGCGCGTCCGACCGCATCTGGTACGCCTCGTCGACGATCGCGTGTCCCCACGGCGCGTCGAGCTGGTCCGCCTTGACGTGCGCCCACTTCGCGGCCGTGGAGATGACCACGTCCAGACCGGCCAGGTCGCCCGCCTTGGTCGACTTGCGGACGTTCGGCAGGTCGTCGAGGGCCTTGTCGTAGGGGTCCGGGTCGCTGCTGTGCAGGCGGCCCACCGGAAGCTCCGGGTCCTTCTCGGCGAGCCGCAGCACCAGGTCGTCCACCTGCGCGTTCGTCTGCGCGATCACCATCAGGGGGAGGCCCGCCGCGGCCAGCTCCCGTGCCGCGCGGACCACCAGCGTCGACTTGCCGGCGCCGGGCGGGGAGTCGACGACGACGCCGCGGTGCGCGCCGTGCAGCGTGTCGTGGAGGATCGCGTCCGTGGCGCGCGCGGCCTCGGCGCCGGGGTCGAAGGCGTGGCCCGCGGGCGGGGCGAGCTGCATCACAGGGTGTCCTCCGCGGTGACGGGGTCAGGGCTCTCCGGGGTGTCCGACGGCGGGCCGCCGTGGGTCCACGGGGTCGCTTCCGGGTCGGGCAGCGTGGCCCGCCGCGCTGCTCGTGTTCGAAGAGGGTCCAGCAGATCCGCTCGCCCTTCTCCGGGACCGACCCCGCGTCGGGCTCCTTGCCGCGGCCCATCTTGTCGAGCAGCCGCAGCACGACCGCGCCCCCGGCGCCCTCGCTCTCGTACGCCACGAACTCGGCCGTCTGCGGCTTGCCCTGGAGCGAGCGGTACACCTTCGTGCGCTCGCCGAGGTGCGGGCGGTCGTCCGTGCGGACGGTGATCAGCGGGCGCGGCCTCGGGTTCTTGGCCTCGCTGTACGCCATGACGACCTCGGTCACCTCACCCGCGAAGGCCTCGCCCGCGAGCCGGCGGCCGGCCATCACCAGCGGGTCGTCGAGGGCCTCCTGGGCGTCGAGCCGGGCCTGCTCGCGCTCCCGCGTGGCCAGTTTGTTCGCCGCGGTGATCGCGTCGTCGACGCGGGGCTGCGGGGGCTCGCCCGCCGTCACCCGGTCGCGGTGCCCGGTGAACGACCAGCGGTCACGTGTCCACCGGTCCGCGTCGTGCGCGGCCACGGGCAGCGTGCACAGGGCGTCCAGGCCACGCCACACCGCGTCCCAGGTGGGGCGGGTCCTGCTCTCGATCAGGGCCTGGATCTCCCGCTCGGCGGCGGTCAGCCCGGCCAGCCGCGCGTCCGCCTCGACGCCGTCCTCGGCGGCGGCCAGGGCGGTGCGCGCGCGGTCGTCGAGCTCGATGGCGGGGGCCAGCAGGTCGTTGTCGAACGCCGGGTCGGTGGCCGGGCCCGCGGGCGGGCACAGCAGCTGGCCGTCCTTGTCGCGCGCCAGCTCGGCCCGGAGTGCGGCCTCGGCGCCCGAGGTGCCCTCCGGCGCCTCGATCCAGGCGAGCAGGGCACCCAGGTGCTGGTCCTCCAGGCTGGACTGGCCGGTGGCCCAGTGCCGGGAGAGCAGCTCGGTCATGGCGACCAGCAGCGACGAGCCGGGGACGCGGGCGCGCTCCCCGAAGTGCGTCAGCCAGCGGCCGAGGAGGGGCACGCGAGGCGGCGCGGGGTACGGCGCCTCCGGGTCCTGCTCGGCGGTGCGGCGGAACCGCATGGAGCGGCCGAGCAGCCGTACGAACTCGATGCCGGCGCGGCTCGGGACGATCAGCTGCGGGGCGTCCGCGCACAGCTCGACCTCGACCTTGACACGCTTGCCGGTCTCGGGGTCGGTCTCGCTGCGCTCGGCCGCCTCGACCTCGTCCGCGAACGACTCGACGTACGGCAGGACGGTCTCCGCGAGCTGCGCCAGGAACGCGAAGCGGAGGTCGCGGTCGCGGGGCTGCGGTACGACGAGCAGGCGCGGCGAGGTGCGCTCCGTGCCGACGAGCGCGCCCAGCGGTGCGCCTGCCTCGCCGGCAGTCGTCAGCGGGACCAGGACGAGTGGCCGCCGGGAGAGGTGCCGGTGGCACACCGTCGCGCGCGGCTGTGCGCGTCCGGTGTCCACGGCCTCCAGGCGGGCGAGGTTGTCGATCAGCGACACGGGTGGCCCTTCTCCGTCATCACGCGGCTCCCAAGGCGCCCGCGCCCGCCAGCGCCTCCGACCGCAGCGCCGCCGCGCCGCGCAGCGTCGCCACCCGCGGGTCGTCCGGGTCGCCGGCGGTGCCCGCGGCCGCCGCGAGGATCTCGCCGATCGTCGTCAGACCGCCCAGCTCGCCCCGGATCGAACGGCCGAGGGCCGTCACCTCGCCCTGCTCGCGGGCGCGGGTCCGGCAGTGGAAGGCCAGCTCGCAGGCGGAGAGGCACTCGGGGGCGTACGTCGCGGGGACCGCCTCGACCGCCGCCGTCAGCTCGGCGGCGGGGCGCCGGACATCGAAGGTCGTGCCCTCGGGCAGCTGGGCCGCGATGTCCTCGACCCGGGTGAGGCGGGCCAACTGACGCCTGGTCACCGACAGCTGCTTGCGGACATCGATCGCCGAGGCCGTGGGGAGGTTCGAGAAGTCCTTGGGGCAGACCAGCAGGACGTGGTGCCGGACGGAGGGCGCCGGGTCCAGGCGCGCGGCCACCCGCTCCAGCGCGAGCGCGTACACCGCGGCCTGGCGGGCCGCCGCACCCACCTTCGCCGCGTCCGCCGAACCGTCGATCATCGGGAAGGACTTGATCTCCACGACCGTCCAGCCGCCGTCCGGATGGACGACCACCGCGTCCGGCTCCAGGAAGGCGGGCGTCCCCCGCGACGCCCAGCTCCGAGCATGGGGTGGTCCAGGAGCGTCCAGCCGCCGGACTCCGTGGCCTCGCGCAGCGCAAGAGCGTGCGCGCCGCCCGGCCCTCGGGGCCCGCCGCCGCGAGGTCGGGGACGGCGGACTCGCCCGGCACCGGCTCGGGACCGCCGCCGAGGCGGCCACGGGTCAGCCGCAGCAGCTCCGCGACCGCCGTCCGCCTTGACCCTCGCCTCGAAGGCGTTGCCCCGCATGAACGCGAACTGGGACTGCCCGAAGCCGGAGGGCGAGCCCAGCGAACGGGCCAGCGCCGTCTTGTCCACGCCCGCTCGTCGCGGAGCGCGCGCCGTCGGCAACCGGGGTTGGCCGCGAGCGCGGCGAGCGCGCGGCCCAGTGGCTGTGCGGGTACGTCACCGCCGCCGCGCAGCTCAGCGAGACGGTGCCGCAGCGCCGTCCCCCGCGTCGGCGGGGTGGGCGCGGGCCCCGCGCCCGGGAAGGCACTCTGCTTGCGCTGTCGGGGAAATCGCTCACCCGGCGAAGGGTGGCACTCGCCACTGACAATTGAGGACTCTGTGGCGGAAGAGACGGTGACGGACGGGAACGCGGCGGCGGCCGGCGTGACGGACGAGGCCGCCCCGGACGGCACGGCGACGGACGAGGCTGCCCCGGACGGCACCGGTGACGACGAGGCCGCGGCCGCCGGCACGGCGGCGGGCGGGACCGCGGCGACCGCAGGAACCGCGCCCGCAGCCGGTCCATCACCGGCTCGGCGAGCCGCCGCACGGGCCGTACGAGCAGCAGCCCGACGCCCATCACGACGGCGCCCGCGACCGCGTCGAGGAGGTAGTGGTTGGCGGTGCCCATCACGACGAGCGTGGTGATGAGGGGGTAGCGACCGCGGCCGTCCGCATCAGCGGCGAACGCCCGTGCCGCCACAGCATCACGCCGCACCACAGCGCCCACCCGACATGGAGGCTCGGCATGGCCGCGTACTGGTTGGTCATGCCGCCGAGCCCGCGCGGTGCGCTCGCCTCGGCGCCCCACCAGCCGTAGTCGCTGTACTGCGCCATGGTGTCGACGAAGCCGTGGCCCGCGCTCAGCAGCCGCGGCGGGCAGGTCGGCAGGAGCGTGAAGCCCACCAGGCCGATCAGCGTGGAGATCATCAGCCACGCGCGTGCCGCGCGGTAGTGCACCGCCCGGCTGCGGAAGAGCCAGACCAGCACGGCGGGCGTGACCAGGTAGTGCAGCGAGGCGTACCAGAAGTCCGCCGGCACGCCGATCCAGGCGTGGTCGGTGAAAATACGGTTCAGCGGGCTCTCCGCGTCGATCCCCAGGGACCGCTCGGCCTTGAGGATGCCGATCCCGTGGTCGACGGCGCTGGAGACATCGCCCCGCGCGAGCAGCCGCCCCGCCGAGTACGCGGCGTACACCAGCACGATCAGCGGCAGCTCGGTCCACCAGCGCAGGCGGTGTCCGATTATGCGGCCGGTGCCTGGTACGTCCTTCATCGGCATCCGGTCGGTCCCCCATCATCTCTGTTCACTCTGTCTCGGCCGCCGCGTCACTTTACGGCGTACGCGAGGCCCGCGGGGGAAGCCCCTCTTGGGGGGACGCAGGGATCGACCGAGGGGTTGCGGGCCGGGACGAGCCGTCGATCACAGGTGGGCGATGATGGAGGGGCGGGCGCCCCCTGCCCGCACAGAGCAGCGAGACAGCGGCGCGGAAGCCGCTGAGAGCAACGTGAAGAGGTCCCCCATGGCACCCCGCATCCTGCTGGCCCGGCACGGACAGACGGAATGGTCACTGTCCGGGAAACACACCGGCAGGACGGACATCCCGCTCCTCGAAGAGGGGCGCCGCGGCGCGAAACTCCTGGGCGAGCGCCTGCACCGCGCGCCCTATGACGGCCTGCCGGACATCGAGGTGCGCACGAGCCCGCTCTCCCGCGCGCGGGAGACCTGCGAGATCGCCGGCTTCGGAGACCGCGCCCGGCCGTGGGACACGCTCATGGAGTTCGACTACGGCGACTACGACGGCATGACCCCGGCCGACATCCAGGCGGTCCGCCCCGGCTGGCTCATCTGGCGCGACGGCGTCCCCGGCGGCGAGACGCTCGCCCAGGTGTCCGCCGCGCGGACGAGGTGGTGGAGTGGGCCAGGAGCGCCGACCGCGACGTGCTGGTCTTCGCGCACGGCCACATCCTGCGGGTCATCGGCGCGCGCTGGCTCGGCCTCGACATCGGCTTCGCGGCCCGCATCCGCCTCAACCCGACGTCCCTCTCGGTCCTCGGCTGGGCCTACGGAGAGCCCGCCATCGAGTCGTGGAACGAGACGGGCCACCTGGCCTGACCGGCCCCGCCCGGCGCCTATACGGCCCGCGCCAGCGGCAGCGCGGCGTGCCGCTCCAGGAAGCCGGCCACCCCGGAGGCCCTGCGGTGCGGAAGGAGCACCCGCGCGGTCGTCGCGAGCATCGACTGGATGCGGGAGGACTGCACCTCGTCGAGGAGCGCGAGCACCCGCAGGCCCGCCGTCGCCGCCTCGTCGGGGCAGCCCGCGCGGGCCAGGTCGTCGGCCAGCTCGGCGGTGTACAGCGCGATGTTCCGGGTGAACTGCGGGGTCTGCGCCGAGGCCGTGGCCGCCGCGCGCCGCGCGTGCCGGGCCGCCCGCTCCCATTCGCCGAGCGCCGTCCAGCACTGCGCCTCCAGGCCCTCCAGTTCGGCCGGGCCGTAGAAGCTCATCCACTCCGGGTCGGCGTCCGAGGGGCCGCTGTCGAAGAGGGCGTGCGCGCGGGCCAGCGACTGCTCGCACCCCGCGCGGTCGCCGAGCCCCGCCCAGCCCCCGGCCTCGCGCAGCGCGAGAAGCGAGAGCAGCGGTGCGAGCGCCGGGCCGCGCGGCGCTGGT
>RBWT01000112.1 GCA_004010275.1 Streptomyces huasconensis | reverse complement strand
CGCCCGCGCCCGCCCCCGAACACCGCCCGCCTCGCAGGCCTCCAGCGCCCCACCCCCGGAGAACCGCCACAGCCGAGCCGAAACCCTCACCGCGTAGTCTGACGTGCTCACAAGCGAGCACGAAGCGACCATGAAGCGACCAGGTCGGATAAGCGACCACGTCAGACTCCGCGGGGGAGGCCCACCACCATGCCCGGACCCGACGGCCCCGCCGTCATCCGCAGCACGCTGCGCCAGCAGATCGCCGACGCCCTCCGCGACGAGGTCCTGGCCGGCCGTCTGGAGCCGGGCCAGGAGTTCACGGTCAAGGAGATAGCCGAGCAGTACGGCGTCTCCGCGACACCGGTCCGCGAGGCCCTGGTGAACCTCACGGCACAGGGCCTTCTCGACGCCGACCAGCACCGCGGCTTCCGCGTCCACGAGCACACCCTCGCCGACTACCGCGGCATGCTGGAGGCCCGCAGCCTGGTGGCCGACGGCATGTTCCGCGAACTGATGGCGGAGGTCGCCAGGGGCGAGCTGCGCGACGCGCCCGACGCCCTGCTCTCCGTACGCCGCCGCGGCGAGGAGGCCGCCCGCGCCGCCTGCGCGGGCGACCTGAACGTCCTCATCGGCTACGACCTGCGCTTCTGGCGCGAGCTGAGCGCCCTCTTCGGCAACCCCCACCTCTCCGACTTCCTGCACCGCCTGCGCGTGAAGTCCTGGGTCTGCGCCGTCACGCACCTGCGCCGCTGGAGCGAGGGAGGCGGCGGCGACCTGCGCGGCACGCTCTGGTCCCGGCACACCGAACTGGTCGACGCCCTGGTGCGCCGCGACCCGGCGGGTGCCCACGCGATCGTCGCCGAGTACAACGCGCACTCCCTGTCCCTCATCGAACGGCTGGCCACCGCATGAGCACGGAGAGCCGAGTGAGCGCGCAGCCGGCGGTGGGCCTGGGCACGGACCTGACGGTCGTCATCCCCGCGTACAACGAAGAACGGCGCCTCGGCCCCACCCTGGACGCCGTCCGCGCCCACCTGGACGCCTCCGACCAGGGCGAATGGGAGCTGATCGTCGTCGACGACGGCTCCACCGACCGCACCGCCGAGATCGCCGCCGAGGCCGCCGCCGCCGACCCCCGCGTCCAGCTCATCCGCGGCGAACGCAACCGCGGCAAGGGCCACGCCCTGCGCAGCGGCGTCCTCGCCTCCCGCGGCCGCCGCGTCCTGGTCACCGACGCCGACCTCGCCGCGCCCATCGAGGAACTCGACCACCTCGACAAGGCGCTCGCCGAGGCCCCACCGCGGCGATCGGCTCCCGCGCCCGCCCCGGCGCGACCATCGGCGCCCACCAGCACCGCCTGCGCGAGCTGCTCGGCCGCACCGGCAACTTCCTCATACGCTCGGTCGCCGTGCCCGGCATCCGCGACACCCAGTGCGGCTTCAAGCTCTTCGACGGCGACCGCGCCCGCGAGGCCTTCGCCGCGTCCCGGCTGCGCGGCTGGGGCATCGACGTCGAGATCCTCCAGTACTTCCGCCGGGCGGGCTGGCCGGTCGCCGAGGTGCCCGTGCGCTGGTCCCACCAGGAGGGCTCCAAGGTCCGCCCCCTGGACTACGTACGGGTCCTCGCCGAACTGACCGCCCTCAAGGCCCGCGCGGTCCGCCGCGCCGACCTCCTCGCCACGCTCTGCTTCCTGGCCCTGTCGTTCGTCCTGTACTCGGGGCGCTGGACATCGCCGGACCACCGCTACCTCATCGACTCCATGCAGGACCAGAACCAGTGGGAGTGGTTCTTCGCGGTCACGGCCGAGAACGTCCGCCACCTCGACAACCCGCTGTTCACCACCCTCCAGAACTTCCCCGACGGCGTGAACCTCATGGCCAACACGGTCATGCTCGGCCTCTCCGTCCCCCTCGCCCCCCTGACCTGGCTCTTCGGCCCGGCCCTCGCCCTGAACGTGGCGATGACCGGCGGCCTCGCCGCCACCGCCGTCAGCTGGTACCGGCTCATCGCCAAGCGGCTGGTGCCGCACCGGGGCGCCGCCGCCGTCGGCGCGGGCCTCGCCGCCTTCGCGCCCCCGATGATCAGCCACGCCAACGCCCACCCGAACTTCATCGTCCTGTTCATGATCCCGCTGATCATCGAAAGGGCGCTGCGGCTGTGCGAGGGCACCCGGGTTGTCCGCGACGGCGTGATCCTCGGCCTCTACACGACCTACCAGATCTTCCTGGGCGAGGAGCCGCTGCTCCTGGCCGTGCTCGGCATGCTGCTCTTCGCCGCCGCCTACGCCCTCGTGCGCCGGGACGTGGCGCGGGCCTCCTGGCGCCCGCTCGCGCGCGGCCTCGGCATCGCCCTCGCGGTCGCCCTCCCCCTGATCGCCTTCCCCCTGTACTGGCAGTTCTTCGGCCCGCAGAGCTACAAGAGCGTGCTGCACGGCGACCACGCGAACAACAGCCCCCTGGCCTTCCTCGCCTTCGCGGAACGCTCGCTGGCGGGCAGCAAGGAAACCGCCGACGCCCTCGCGATGAACCCCACCGAGCAGAACGCCTTCTACGGCTGGCCGCTCGTCGCCCTCGCCTTCGCGATCGTCGTACGGCTGTGGGAGCAAGCGGTGGTCAAGGCGCTCACCGTCACGGTGCTCGGCGCGGCGCTGCTCTCGCTCGGCCAGAAGTTCCGCGTCCCGCTCACGGACGTCGTCCTGCCCGGCCCGTGGGCGCTGCTCGCCGACCGGCCGCTCTTCGAGTCCGTCATCGAGGCGCGCGTGGGCATGGTGTGCGCCCCCGCGCTCGGCATGCTGCTCTCCCTGGCCCTCGCCCGCCTGCTGACACCCCGGCCCACCCCCGCCCATGGGTACGCGGGCCTGGCGGCCGACGCCGTCGCCCTGCTGCCGATCGTGCCGGCGCCGCTGACGGCCGTGGACCGCGTGGAGGTGCCGCCGTACATCGCCGAGGGCACCTGGCGCGACCACCTGGGCGAGGACGAGACCCTCGTGCCGATCCCCGTGCCGGACGCCGCCCACGCCGAGGCCCTGCACTGGCAGACCACCGCCGGCCTGGGCTTCCGCCTGCCCGGCGGCTACTTCAACGGCCCTTGGGGCCCGGACCGCGTCGGCATCTACGGCCCCTCCCCCCGCCACACCTCGAACCTCCTGCGCCAGGTCAGCGAGACGGGCCGCATCCCGCGGGTCACCCCCGCCTGGCGCGCGGCGGCCCGCGAGGACCTGAAGTTCTGGCGGGCGGGCGTCCTCGTCCTGCCCCCACAGCCGAACGACGGCCAGCTGCGTACGACCGTCAACGCACTCGTCGGCCGCCCGGGGCAGTGGGCGAACGGTGTGTGGGTATGGGACCTGCACAGGGGCAGCTAGCGGACCCGGAGCACGACTACGCTGCCTGCACGCGAGGCAAGGCAACGCGACGCAATGCAAAGCAATGCAACGCAATGCGGTGCACCGCACCGCACGGCTGCGCACGACGCACGTACCGTCCGACCTGACCCGAGGAGTCCTTCTTGGCCTGCGACCTGTGGCTGGTCCCGCTCGTCGACGTGTTGTGCCACAGTCCCGACAACCCCTTCGCGGAAGAGATCGCCGCCTACGACAAGGCGCTGCACGCGGCCGGTTTCCCGTCGGTCCCGGTCTTCTCCTACATGCCGGGCCTGTCCGGCGACGTCGCCCCGGTCGCGGGCTTCGACTACGACGCGCTGCACTTCCTGCGCCGCGCCTACCTCCTGCGGATCTGCGGCCTGGAGGTCACGCCGGTGGACGAACTGGGCGGTGACTACGAGCAGTTGCTGGAGATGTTCGACGCCACGGCCCAGCAGTCGCACCTGGTCTGGCACTACGACCACGCGGGCGCGTACGTCCCCGTGGACTTCCCGGCGCCGCTGTCCAACGACGAACTCCTCGCGGGCGGCGGCCCCTTGGGCTCCTCCCAGGCGCTCCTGCGGGAACTGGAGTTCGTCGCCCCCGTCCATCGGCACGACCCGGCGAACCCCCCCGCCGGACGCGAGCCCCTACGCGCGGGGAGCGCCACGTCTGGCTGGGCCTGCACGCGGCGTCCACGCGCAGCCTGGCGCAGGGCTCGATGATCATCTACAGCTGATAACCCCGAGAACCCTGAGATCGAGAAGCCTGTCCGGCGATTGAGGACGAACTCGGCGAAGCCGGTGACCGACGGCCACTGTCACCGGCGGCGCCCGCAGCACCACCGAGGCTCCGGCGCGCGCTACCTCGGCTCCGGCGGCCGCTGCCTCGGCATGTTCGGCCGTGCCCCCGGCGGCAGCGGGAACCGCCCGGGGACGGCGTGCGCCTCCCGGGGCGGGCTGCCGGGGGCCACCATCGCCTGCATGACCAGCGGCACCGGCCCCGCCCGGAACTCCACCATCCAGTCCGACGTCTCGGCCCGCACCAGCTCCGTCACGTCCTCGGAGAACTTCCGCAGCACCCCCAGACACCGCTCGGCCGCCTCCCCTGCGGTGCCCTCCGCGGGCCCGAGCACCTCCCGCACGCTCTCGGACGCCCAGTCGAACTGGAGTGCCTGAAGCCGCCGCTGCACGGCCTGCGCCGTCGCCACGTCCCGCATCCACCCCGACGTGAGCCCGAAGAACCGGTCGCACCCCACACACGCCGCCCCGGCGAGCAGCGAGACGAACCCCCACGTGGCCACGCCGCTCACGGCCCCGGCCAGATCGAGCAGCGGCAGCACCCCTGTGCCCACGGCGCCCAGCGCGGCGCCGCCCGCAGCAGCCGCGCCCCGCGCCGCTTCCACCCGCGGTCGGTGAGATACCACTCGGCGGTCTCCAGCGCCCCCCGCTCCACCCACCGGTACAGTCGTCGAGCCGCTCGGCGGGCGCGCCCCAGTCGCCGAGCGGGAAGGCCCGCCCGGTCAGGTCCCCCAGCCGCCGCCCGCCCGCGCCCGGACCGGCCCCCGCACCCTGCCCTTCGGGGGGCACCCCCTCGGGCTGCATCTCCGGCTGGCTCACCCGGCACTCCTCTACGAGCTCTACGAGATCCTGACGGTTCCCTGCGGCGGCGCGACATCCCGTGCCGATGGGGTGGCACAAGTCCTACCGCCCAATGGGTGGGCGTGAGCCCGGTTTCACAGCTTTTCCGCCCGGAAGAGTCGCTTGATCAGGTATAGGAAGACGGCATCTCTCACTCGAAAGAGTGCTGGGGCGACGGCACCCCCGACCACGTAGGCTCGTTTCAGGCGGATACCCCGCCTGTTGTACCCGCTCATCGCACCCGTGAGAAACCAGGAGCTGATCGTGATCCCCGGTGGTGGCCAGCCCGACATGCAGCAGTTGCTCCAGCAGGCCCAGAAGATGCAGCAGGATCTCGCGACCGCGCAGGAGGAGCTGGCGCGCACCGAGGTCGACGGCCAGGCGGGCGGTGGCCTCGTCAAGGCGACGGTCACCGGCTCCGGCGAGCTGCGCGCCCTGGTGATCGACCCGAAGGCGGTCGACCCGGAGGACACCGAGACGCTGGCCGACCTCGTGGTCGCGGCGGTCCAGGCGGCCAATGAGAACGCGCAGACCCTCCAGCAGCAGAAGCTCGGCCCGCTGGCCCAGGGCCTCGGCGGCGGAGGCATCCCGGGCCTTCCCTTCTAAGAAACCCCTCGGCCATCTACCGTACGTAGAGAATCGGCACCGTCCTTCAAGGACCTCAGGAAAGGCGTTCCGTTGTACGAAGGCGTGGTTCAGGACCTCATCGACGAGTTGGGCAGGCTGCCCGGCGTCGGTCCCAAGAGCGCGCAGCGGATCGCCTTCCACATCCTCCAGACGGAGCCCACGGACGTGCGCCGCCTGGCGCACGCCCTCCTTGAGGTGAAGGACAAGGTCCGCTTCTGCGCGACCTGCGGAAACGTCGCGCAGGAAGAGTTCTGCAACATCTGCCGCGATCCGCGCCGCGACCTCTCGGTCATCTGCGTCGTGGAGGAACCGAAGGATGTCGTGGCGATCGAGCGGACCCGCGAGTTCCGCGGGAAGTACCACGTCCTCGGCGGGGCGATCAGCCCCATCGAGGGCGTGGGCCCGGACGACCTGCGCATACGGGAACTCCTGGCGAGGCTCGCGGACGGCACGGTCACGGAGCTGATCCTGGCCACCGACCCGAACCTGGAGGGCGAGGCGACGGCGACGTATCTCGCCCGCATGATCAAGCCCATGGGCCTGAAGGTCACCCGCCTGGCCAGCGGGCTCCCTGTCGGGGGAGATCTGGAATACGCGGACGAGGTCACCCTGGGCCGCGCCTTCGAGGGGAGACGACTCCTAGATGTCTGACGCCACGCTGAACACCGTGACCGACAACCCGGACGATTTCGCGGTCCAGATCTCCGACCAGATCGAGAGCTTCATCGTCTCGGTCCGCGAGGTCGCGCGGGGCGCCGAGCCGGACTCGGCGATCCCCTTCCTGCTCCTCGAGGTCTCCCAGCTGCTCCTGGCGGGCGGCCGCCTCGGCGCGCACGAGGACATCGTCCCCGAGGAGCGGTACGAACCGGATCTCGGCCCCGAGCAGGACGTGGACGACCTCCGCGAGCGCCTCGCGGAGCTGCTGGCCCCCATCGACGTCTACTCCGAGGTCTTCGACCCGTACGAGCCCCGCAAGGCGCCCGTGCCCGCCCGGATCTCGGACGACCTCGCGGACGTCGTCGCGGACCTCTGCCACGGCCTGGCCCACTACCGCGCGGGCCGCACGACCGAGGCCCTGTGGTGGTGGCAGTTCTCGTACTTCTCGAACTGGGGAGGCACGGCCTCCGCCGCCCTGCGCGCGCTCCAGTCCCTGGTGGCCCACGTCCGCCTGAACCAGCCCCTGGAAGACCTCGACGGCCTGGACACGGACGAGGACCTCATGGAGGAGTCGCTCGCCGAGGAGGCGGGCAAGGTGATGGCGGAGGAGATCGCGGGGCCGCTGGGCCTGCGCACGGTCAAATAAGTGCGCGCACGGCGCTCCCGGACGCTCGCGGCACCGGGCGGGGGTATGTGACCCGCCCCACTTTCGGAGTGCTGCGCTCCGCAGCGGGCATGTGCCCAGCCGAGCGGCCGGAACGTACGCCCCGACGAGCGGGAACGTATGCCTGTGGTGATCAACTCGTGAGCGGGACATCTCACGATGTGATATCCGCGAGGCGAATTTCGGTCGCTCGTTAAACTGAGCCGACCGCACAACGGATTGAGCGAGGAGCGCACGTGGGCCTTGTCGTGCAGAAGTACGGAGGCTCCTCCGTAGCCGATGCCGAGGGCATCAAGCGGGTCGCCAAGAGAATCGTCGACGCCAAGAAGAACGGCCATCAGGTCGTCGTCGTGGTGTCCGCGATGGGTGACACGACGGATGAGTTGATCGATCTTGCCGGGCAGGTATCCCCGATCCCTGCCGGGCGTGAATTCGACATGCTGCTGACCGCGGGTGAGCGGATCTCCATGGCGCTGCTCGCCATGGCGATCAAAAACCTGGGTCACGAGGCCCAGTCGTTCACCGGCAGCCAGGCCGGCGTCATCACCGACTCCGTCCACAACAAGGCGCGGATCATCGATGTCACCCCCGGGCGCATCAGGACCTCGATCGACGAGGGCAACATCGCCATCGTCGCCGGGTTCCAGGGCGTCAGCCAGGAGGGCAAGAACATCACCACGCTGGGCCGCGGCGGGTCGGACACGACCGCCGTCGCCCTCGCCGCCGCCCTCGACGCCGAGGTCTGCGAGATCTACACCGACGTCGACGGTGTCTTCACCGCCGACCCGCGGGTGGTCAAGAAGGCGCGGAAGATCGACTGGATCTCGTTCGAGGACATGCTGGAGCTGGCCAGCTCCGGCTCCAAGGTGCTCCTCCACCGCTGTGTGGAGTACGCGCGCCGCTACAACATCCCGATCCACGTCCGCTCGTCCTTCAGCGGCCTCCAGGGCACGTGGGTCAGCAACAGCAACGAAGCACACTCCGAGCAAGGGGACCGCAAGGTGGAGCAGGCCATCATCTCCGGTGTCGCGCACGACACCTCCGAGGCCAAGATCACGGTCGTCGGCGTGCCGGACAAGCCGGGCGAGGCCGCCGCCATCTTCCGCGCGATCGCGGACGCCGAGGTCAACATCGACATGGTCGTGCAGAACGTGTCGGCCGCCTCGACGGGTCTGACCGACATCTCCTTCACCCTCCCCAAGGCCGAGGGCCGCAAGGCCATCGACGCCCTGGAGAAGACCCGCTCGGCCATCGGCTTCGACTCCCTGCGCTACGACGACCAGATCGCGAAGATCTCCCTGGTCGGCGCCGGCATGAAGACCAACCCGGGTGTCACGGCGACCTTCTTCGAGGCGCTCAGCGACGCGGGCGTGAACATCGAGCTGATCTCGACCTCCGAGATCCGCATCTCGGTCGTCACCCGCGCCGATGACGTGAACGAGGCCGTGCGCGCCGTCCACACCGCCTTCGGCCTGGACTCCGACACGGACGAGGCCGTGGTCTATGGAGGCACCGGCCGATGAGCCGTAAGCCGACGCTCGCGGTCGTCGGAGCGACCGGGGCCGTCGGCACGGTCATGCTCCAGATCCTGTCGCAGCACGCCGACATCTGGGGCGAGATCCGACTCGTCGCCTCGCCGCGCTCGGCCGGCCGCAAGCTGGCCGTGCGCGGCGAGGAGATCGAGGTCCTGGCCCTGTCCGAGGATGTCTTCGACGGGGTCGACGTCGCCATGTTCGACGTCCCCGACGAGGTGGCCGCCCAGTGGGCCCCCGTCGCCGCCGCCAAGGGCGTCGTCGTGGTCGACAACTCCGCGGCGTTCCGGCTGGACCCGGACGTGCCGCTCGTCGTGCCGGAGGTCAATCCGCACGCCGCGCGCGTACGGCCGCGCGGCATCGTCGCCAACCCCAACTGCACGACGCTGTCCATGATCGTGGCCATCGGCGCGCTGCACGCCGAGTTCGGCCTGCGCGAGCTGGTCGTCTCCTCGTACCAGGCCGTGAGCGGGGCCGGGCGCGAGGGCGTGGAGACGCTGCGGCGCCAGCTGAAGCTCGTGACCGGCACCGAGCTGGGCACCAGCCCGGGGGATGTGCGCCGGCCGTCGGGGACGACACGGGGCCCTTCCCGGAGCCCGTGGCGCTGAACGTCGTGCCGTGGGCCGGGTCGCTGCGGGAGGACGGCTGGTCCTCCGAGGAGATGAAGGTCCGGGACGAGTCCCGCAAGATCCTCGGGCTGCCGGGCCTGCGCGTCGCCGCCACCTGCGTACGCGTCCCCGTCATCACGACGCACTCCCTGACCGTCCACGCCCGCTTCGAGGACGAGGTCACGGTCGACCGTGCCCGCGAGATCCTCGCCACCGCGCCCGGGGTCGTGCTGTTCGACAATCCGGCCGCCGGGGAGTTCCCGACGCCCGCCGACGTGGTGGGGACCGACCCGACCTGGGTGGGCCGGGTGCGGCGCTCGCTGGACGACCCGACCGCCCTGGAACTCTTCGTGTGCGGGGACAACCTGCGCAAGGGGGCCGCCCTGAACACCGCGCAGATCGCGGAACTGGTGGCGGGGGAGTTCACGGCCCGCTGAGCATCGGGCGGTGGCCAACCTGGACGTATGCCCCACGAACCGAACGGTATGCCGCCCCAGGGCCGAGATCTCTGTGAGGTCTGTGTAAGTTCTGTGTCCAACTCGGTGGCCCAGGGCGGTTGATCTGGATCATCTCAGCGTTCGATGATTTCGCGTCCGATCACTGCAACCGGCAGCGGGGCGGGGGCGTCTTTAGCGGTCACCCTTCGGGGGTGGCCTGAACGCCGCAAAACTGGGGCATAGGGGAAGAGCTGGTACGCATGGGGGCATTTGATGCATCGTCACGAGCGGTGCCCGCGCGACTCGCCGCAAACGCGATGCCGGACGCGTACAACCCTGACGGGGGGAAGCGTGTCCAACAGGCGTGGCAGAGGTACTCGACTTCACAGCGGTACAGGCGAGAGGCGCGGCAGCGCTGCGTCCCCCTCGTCGTACCCGCGCGACCGGCGGCATGCCGGTGATCGCGCCCATGCCCGCAGCGCGGCCCGCCATCCCGGCGCAGCGCGAGGGCGCTGACGACACGATGACCGCGGGCACCACAGTCGACCATCTCACCGAGACCTACCGCGCCCACTACCGTTCGCTGCTCGGCCTCGCCGCGCTGCTCCTGGACGACACGGCCTCGTGCGAGGACGTCGTGCAGGAGGCGTTCATCCGGGTCCACTCCGCGCGCAAGCGCGTGCGGGAGCCGGAGAAGACGCTCGCCTACCTGCGGCAGACCGTGGTGAACCTCTCGCGGTCGGCCCTGCGGCGGCGCATCCTCGGGCTCAAGCTGCTCTCCAAGCCGATGCCCGACATGGCGAGCGCCGAGGAGGGGGCCTACGACCTCCTGGAGCGCGACGAGCTGATCAAGGCGATGCGGGGCCTCCAGCGGCGCCAGCGCGAGGTCCTCGTGCTGCGCTACTTCGCCGACATGACCGAGGCGCAGGTCGCCGAGACCCTCGGCATATCCCTGGGTTCGGTGAAGGCGTACGGCTCGCGCGGCATCGCGGCCCTCAGGGTCGCGATGGAGGCGCCGGCATGAGTGAGCGCGAGCGTGACGAGCAGGGCGGATCTGAGCACCATGGCGGGAACGGAAACGTGAATCACGGCCCCGAAGACGGCTCCGACGGGCTGCGCCCCGTGGGCGGCACCGGGTCGGCGGACAGCACCGGGTCGGCGGACGGCCCGGGCTCCGACGAGCCGGGCCCGCACGAACGAGGCCCACACGAACGCGACCCGGACGAACTCAGCCCGGACGAACTCGCGCTGCGGCGGATGATGCGGGAGGCCGTGCGGGAGCTGGAGCCGAGCGAGCGCTCCCTCGACCATCTGCGGCACGCGGTCCCCGCCCGCAGGGCCCGCAAGCGCCAGGCCGTCGTCGGCCTCGCCGCCGCGGCGCTCTTCATCGGCACCGCCGTCCCGGCCCTGGTGCACGTCACCAACTCCCGGGGTGGCTCGGACGACCGGCCCTCCATCGCGGGCAACAGCCAGGACGCGCAGGGCGGCTCCAGCCAGGGCAAGGACCCCGAGAAGGGCCGGCAGGACGCCGGCAAGAAGCCCGGCAAGTCCAAGGAGAAGGACAAGAAGGGCAAGAAGGACAAGAAGGAAGGCAAGGGCAAGGGCGGCACGGGCGGCGGCGGTACGGGCTCGCCCGACCCCGACACCTCCGAGGCGGCCACCTCGCCCGTCTGCGCCGCGGCCCAGCTCGGCGCCACCGGCAGCGCGGGCCCCGCCGAGGCCGACAACAAGGTCTACGGCAGCTTCCGCGTCACCAACATCTCCGGCAGCAGCTGCACCGTCCAGGCCGCGGGCGTCGTCAGCGCGACGGCGCAGGGCGCGGCGGACCCCGCCAAGATCGGCGTCGCCTCGCACCTGGCGGGCGACGGCGCGGCGGCCCTGCCCGACCCCTCGCTGGAGGCGGGCACACTCGTCCTCCAGCCCGGCGCGGCGTACGAGGTGCGCTTCGCCTGGGTGCCGTCCGAGGCCTGTCCGACGACCGGCGGCGAGCCCACGCCCGACCCGACACCCACCGAAGGCACCACGCCGGAGAGCGGCTCGGGGGGCATGGAGGCCCAGCTGGGCCGGACGGACGGCACAGTCGCCGACGGCAGTGTCGTGGTCACCCTGACCCCGGAGGCCGGCTCGCCCTCGGCGGGAGCGACGGTCCCCAACGCGTGCGCCGGGACGGTCTACCGCACCGGCATCCTGCCCGCGTCCTGAGCCGTGTCCTGAGCCGCCGCTCGGTGCCCGGTCAGGGCTTCGGGGCGGCTTCCGGCGCGGCGGGCAGCAGGCCGAGCCGGGCGTCGCGGGCGACCTCCGCCTCGCGCCGGAAGAGGCGGAACCACATGAAGAGGACGAAACCGGCGAAGACGAACCACTCGCCGGTGTAGCCGAGGTTCTGGAAGGCCTTCAGGTCCAGGCCGGTGTTGCTCGGCGCGGTCGCCGGGACCGCCTTCATCCCGGAGTCGGCCTTGGTGAGCGTGACCCACGCGTCGTACACGTCGTCGCGGACGAGATTGACGAGCGACGCCGAGCTGATCGCGCCCAGCTGGCCCCGGGGCAGGCCGCCGGCGGCGCTGACCCCGTTGGAGCCGGGGCTCTCGGAGGCCTGGAGCGCGCCCGTCACCGTGACCTTGCCCTTGGGGGCGGCCGGGGCCTTGGCGGCGTCCGCGTCACCGGGGAGCCAGCCGCGGACCACGGGCAGCGACCTGCCGCCGTCCGTGCGCAGCAGGGTCAGGACGTAGAAGCCGCGCTTGTCGTCCAACTCCCGGTCGGGGACGAGGAGTTGCTCGCCGTACCGGCCGGTGGCCGTGGCCTGCTCGCCGGAGGTCTCCTGATCGACGGGCAGCAGCGCGTCGAGGGGCCTGGCCTTGGTCTGCCGGCCGCCCGCGCTCTGCTCCTGGGCCTGCGCCTTGGCGGACTCGTGGTCCTGTACGCGGTCCTCGAAGCGGCCGAGCTGCCAGGAACCCATGAAGATGCAGAACGGGATGGCCAGCACGACGAAGACGTTGATCCCCCACCAGCGGGGCGTCAGCAGAAACCGGTACACACCCCCACGGTACGGGGGTCCCGCGGCGGGCCGAGCCGTGGGGGTGGGCCTGGCGGGTGGGCCTGGGGGAGGGCCACGGCGGGGGCGTCCGCCGTGGCCCCGGCGGTGTCAGGCCGCCCGCTGCCCCGGCAGGTGCCGCGCCGCGAAGTCCAGCTCCAGGGCCACCTGCTTGATCCGTTCGTCCACGACCAGTGAGCCGTGGCCCGCGTCGTACCGGTACACCTCGTGCACCGCGCCCCGGGCGGCCAGCCGGTCCACGTAGTTGTCGATCTGGCGGATCGGGCAGCGGGGGTCGTTGACACCCGCCGAGATGTACACCGGGGCCTTGACCTGGTCCACGTACGTCAGGGGGGACGAGGAGGCGTAGCGCTCCGGGACCTCTTCCGGGGTGCCGCCGAACAGCGTGCGGTCCATGGCCTTGAGGGCCTCCATCTCGTCGTGGTACGCCGTCACGTAGTCCGCGACGGGCACCGCGGCCAGGCCCACCGCCCATGCCTCGGGCTGCGTGCCGAGGCCGAGCAGGGTGAGATAGCCGCCCCAGGAGCCGCCCGAGAGGACAAGGCGGTCGGGGTCGGCGAGGCCCGAGGACACCGCCCACTCCCGCACCGCCGCGATGTCCTCCAGCTCGATGAGGCCCACGCGGTGCTTCAGGGCGTCCGTCCACTCGCGGCCGTACCCCGTGGAGCCGCGGTAGTTGACCCGCACCACCGCGTACCCGTGGTCGACCCAGGCGGCCGGGCCCGCCGCGAAGGAGTCGCTGTCGTGCCAGGTGGGCCCGCCGTGCACCTCGAAGACGGTGGGGAGCGGACCGGAGGCCCCCGCGGGCCGCTGGACGAGGGCGTGGACGCGGCCGCCCGGCCCCTCCACCCACACGTCCTCCACCGGGACGGACCCCGGCGCCTTCATGCCGGGCGGATCGAGGACGACGCCGCCCGACGTCGACCGCACGACCGGCGGCTCGGCGGCCGACGACCACATGTACTCCACGCTGCCGTCCGGGCGGGCCGTCGCGCCCGACACCGAGCCCGCGGGCGTCTCGATGCGCTCCAGCTTCCGGGAGGCCAGGTCGTACCGGAACAGCTCGCCCCGGGCCTCGAAGCCGTGCGCGACGAGCAGCGCGGAGCCGTCCGGATACCACTCGGCGCTCACATCGCCCGGCAGGCCGAGGTCGAGGTCGCTCTCCTCGCCCGACGCGACGTCCCACACCATCGGCTCCCAGCGGCCGCGCCGCTGATGCCCGACGAGCAGGCGCGTGTCCCCGGCGACCGGCGCGAAGCCGAGCACCTCGAGGCCCAGCTCGACCGTGCCGCCCTTGGTGTCGTCCAGCTCGGCGACCGTGGCACCGTCCGGCCTGATCACGCGCAGCGCCGAGTGCATCGCGTCGCCGTGCTCCGTGTGCTCCACGGCGATCAGCGTGCCGTCGTGCGAGAGGTCCCCCACGCCCGCCGACTCCCGGTGGCGGTACACCTCGACGGGCTCCGCGTCCTGACCGCCCGCGCCCCGCGGACGTACGACATGGATCGTCGTGCCGTCCTCGTCCGTGGAGCGGCCGACGACCACCGGCCCGCCGTCCCTGCCGAGGGCCAGGCCCGCGGGGTACGAGGCGTCGAGCCCCGGCACGGCGGGCTCGTCCGGACCGCCGGCGAAGGGCTGGCGCATCCACACGCCGAACTCGTCGCCATCCTTGTCGTTGAACCACCAGATCCACTCGCCGTCGGGCGACAGCACGCCGTCCGTCGTGCCGTTCGCCCGGTCGGTCACCTGGCGCTGGGTGCCGGTCTCCCTGTCCCACGCGTACAACTCATACGTCCCCGTCGCGTTCGACACGAACAGGGCGCGCTGCGGCGCGTCCTCCGCCCAGTCCGGCAGCGACACCCGTGGTGCCCTGAACCGCTTCTCCCAGTCCGGCATGGACTCCGTCCCCGTGGCCTTCTCGGCACCCGTCTCGCTCATGCCCCCCATAGTGCCTGGCCCCGCCCACAATTCGCTGGCGAGGTTCCCCAGCCTGTGGATAACTTTTCCGACCATGTACTCCCCGATGCCCGCCGACTGGCGCGAGACCAACCGCAGGCGCTGGGACGAGCGCGTCCCGCTGCACCTCGCGAGCGACTTCTACGACGTGGACGCCTTCCGCGCCGGACAGAGCGCCCTGCGCGACTTCGAGCGCGCCGAGGTGGGCGACGTGCACGGCAAGTCCCTGCTGCACCTCCAGTGCCACATCGGCATGGACACGCTCTCCTGGGCCCGGCACGGGGCGTCCCGTGTCGTCGGGCTCGACTTCTCCGGGCGGGCTGTCGAAGCGGCCCGCGAACTCGCCGCCGAACTGGGCCTCGGCCCCGAGCGGGCGTCCTTCGTCACCGCCGACGTGTACGACGCCGTGGAAGCGGTGCCCGACCCCTCGTACGACATCGTCTACACCGGAGTGGGCGCCCTCTGCTGGCTCCCCGACATCCGGCGCTGGGCCGAGACCGCGGCCGCGCTCGTCGCCCCCGGCGGCTTCCTCTATCTCGCCGAGTTCCACCCGCTGACCGACATCCTGGACGACGCGACGGGCTCCCGCGTCGAGCACGACTACTTCGCGCGTGACGCCTGGGTCGAGGACGACCCCACCGGTTACACGGACCTGGACGCGGGCGACACGGCCACGGGCACGGCCCCGCCCACCGTCCACAACCGCAGCGTCGAGTGGCAGCACCCTCTTGGTGACGTCGTCTCCGCGCTCGCCGCGGCGGGGCTGCGCGTCGAGTTCCTGCGCGAGCACGACACGACGCTCTTCGCCCGCTTCGGCGCGCTCGAAGGCCGCGACGGCATCTACCGCTTCCCGGTCGGCCGCCCCCGCATCCCCCTCATGTACTCCCTCAAGGCGACCAAGGAGGCCTAGGCGAGGAAGGGCAGCAGGGGCGGGCCGAGGAGGCCTGGGCGAGCGGGGTGGGCGGTCGGGCTCAGGGCAGCGGTGTGGGCGGCCGCACCCACCCCTCCCGGTCGGGGTCGAAGTCGCCCATCTTCGTCAAGTCCCAGGCCCGCAGCACCTCCCGCCCCTGGTCGTCGCCGCGGCGGATGACGGCGACGACGGCATCGGCGGTGTGCCGGGACAGCAGCAGCGTCCACAGGCGGGTGGCGACCCCCGCCCTGCGCCGGGCGGGCGCCACCATCAGCTCGCCGAGCAGGAACACCCGCCCCGAAGCGGTCCGCTCCTCGATGCCCGCCGGCAGGATGCCGCGGAAGCCTTCCCACCACTCGCCGGTGGGCGCCGCGCGGTAGCCGTAGAGGCAGCCGACCAGCCCTCCGGCGTCGGCGACGACCATGTCGAAGTCGGGCTGCTGCACGTCGTGTTCGAAGCGCCGCAGGAACCCCTGCCGGTCGCTGTACTCGGCGCCGGCCGCCCCCCGATAGGCCTCGACGTAGAGGTTGGCGACGGACTCGCGCTGCTGCTCCGCCTGCCAACGGCTCAGTCGCCGCAAGAACACCTCGGTCATGTACGCCTCCCGCCCCGCCCCTAAGGGGAACGACTCCCCCTGTACATCGGCCTCCGCATGGTGACACCACGGGAGGGCCAGCGGAACGGGGCGTCGCGGATCGTCCTTCGTACGGAGGCCGTGGCGCGCGCGGGAATAGGCGGAGCCCGGCCTAGGGGGCTGTTTCATTCGCGATGCCGAAAGGAACAGAGATCTCAATGGAGCCGCCCTCTCAATGAGTCGAACGAGGAATCATGGCTGACCGCACAGGCCCCTGGAAGCGGCAAGGCGTCATCCCCGCGAGCAGACGGCCCCCGGAAAACCGCACCGATTACCGTACTGATCCGCTCTATGCTGATCCGCTCTATGCTGATCCGCTCTATCATTCCGTCCTCCGGAACTGGTGCGAGCAGGGCAGGACGATCCCCGGCCGGCCCGATCCCGAGTGGCGCCGGCTGATCGAGCGCGACCCCTGGCCCCGCGGCTGACCATTCCGCGGCGGCCGGCCACATTCACGTGGCATTCGGGTGAACTTCCCCGGGGCGTCAACGGGTCGGTTTCCTCTCCTCCCTTCACTCGTTAAGCAGAGCTCAGGTCACGGTGCGGGAAAGGAAATCCCCGCCCGGCCGCAGCCGCCGTTTAGGCGTGACCCGAAAGAAGGGAAATGCTGTGAAGCTGAAGAAGAGCGCAACGATCGTCGCCGGTGCCGTCGCGGCCCTGGGCATGGGCGCTCCGGCTTTCGCGGACGCCGGGGCGCAGGGCAAGGCCGTCGGCTCCGAGGGCGTGGTCTCCGGCAACGTCGTCCAGGTCCCCGTCCACGTGCCGGTGAACGTCTGTGGCAACTCCATCAACGTCGTCGGGCTCTTCAACCCGGCCATGGGCAACAAGTGCGTCAACGACTGACGTAGGGCCCGGCTGTCCCAGTCGTGTCCCGGCCGCCCCCTGCGGCACCCGGCCGTGGGGCCGGCTCCCATCGCACAGAGAAAGACCACTCAATTGCGACAGGCTCTCAGTAAAGGAATGCTCTCCGCCGCGGCTGCCACGAGCATCCTGTCCCTGTCCGGCACCGCCGCGTTCGCGGACGCCGAAGCGGACGGTAAGGCCGTGGGCTCGTCCGGCATTCTGTCGGGCAACAACGTTCAGGCACCCGTCCACGTGCCGGTCAACGCCTGCGGCAACACCGTGAACGGCGTCGGTGTCGCCAACCCGGCCATGGGCAACAAGTGCGCCAACGTCTCGAAGCCGGCGCCCGCGAAGCACCACTCCCACCCTTCGCACGGGGACCGGGGCGAACACCGCTCCTCCTCCGGCGGCGGTGCCTCCGCACACGGTGTGGCGGCCAAGTCGTCCGGCATCCTGTCGGGCAACAACGTGCAGGCACCCGTCCACGTCCCGGTCAACGCCTGCGGCAACACCGCGGGCGTCGTGTCCGTCGCCAACCCGGTCATGGGCAACAAGTGCGCCAACGTCTCCTCGCGGCACGACGACGGCCCGCCGCCCGAGGCCGGCAAGCCGGACCCGAAGCCGAAGCCGAAGCCGAAGCCCGGGCCCCGGACTGAGCCCGGCCCCAAGGCGCCCTCCAAGGTGGTGCCGCCGCGGAACCCGGAGCACGAGCCGCACCTGCCCCGGCCCGACCGTCCGGAGCGGGCGGCCGCCCCTGAGGGCGTGCTGGCCGAGACGGGCACCGACCAGGCGCTCCTGGGCGCGGCGGCCGCCGCGAGTGCCGGGCTGCTGGTGGGCGGCGCGATCCTCTACCGGCGCCGTGGAGCCGCGGCGGCGGCCCGGAACTAGCCCGCACCACCCCTGGGGGGCGCGCCGACCGCACGCCCCCTCGTACGAGAGAGCCCCGTCACCTGCCAGGTGACGGGGCTCTTCTGTCTGTGTGTTGGGGGGAGGGAGGTCCGGAAGTGGCAGCCGCCGACGGGGAAGTCTGGACGCGATCGCTTCCCCGTCGGCGCGGGAGGTGGGGCGGCCGGCCTGTCGGGGGATGTCGCTCGCCCACGGCATGGCTGCCGACGGCTGGTGGGGCTGCGACCCGTCCGTCCCATGAAGCACATTCAGTGCACCACCTGACGGACCGTGCGGCCGTCGGGCTTCACCCGTTCGCCCACCACGTCACTCAGAAGAGCGGCCGGTCTTGGTGGCCCGGCCGCCGTGGACCATCGCATGCACGGCGGCCGGGCCCGGTGCCGTCTCCGCGTCACCTGAGGCGACAGTAGGGGGACCGGCCCGCGCGGGGGCGTGCCACGCCTGGCGGCGGCCGCGGTTCCACCCGATCAGCGCGGCCGTCCTCCCACGGGCGGGCGGCACGGCAGCACGGGGTCACGCGTCGGTGGCGGCCCGCTCCCGGGTCGACTGGCCGGGCACGAGCGCGGGGGCGTGCCCGCCGGGGCCGGTCCTGCGGGAGAAGACCGCCGACACCCTGCGCGCCAGCCGGGCCGCGCCGTCACGCAGGCGCCGCGCCACATGGCGCAGCCACAGGCGCCGCAGGGCCACCCCGGGGGCCCGGTCGTCGGCCGCGTGCCAGGCGAGTTCACCGGGCGGGGACGGCGCGCGGCTGCCGAACCGCGGCCGGGGCAGGGTGCGCAGCGAGGTCAGCGGGGCGTAGTTCTCCACCACGAAGGTGCGGCCCTCAAGGGGGTGCGGGGCGGCACGGGCCGGTACGTGAGGTCCAGGTGCAGCGCGCGCACCACGTCCGTGCCCGCGCCGTCGGCGAAGAGGCGGAACTGCGCTCCGGGGCGCGGGTTGAAGTCGATGAGGTGGTAGGCCCCGGTCGTGGTGTCCCTGCGGAAGTCCAGGTCGAACACGCCCCGGTAGTCCAGGGCCGCGATCAACTGCTGCGCGGCCGACCACAGCTCGGGGTTGCGGGTCCACTCCCCGCTGACCGTCAGCCCTGCCGAGCGCGGCCAGGAGCGGTGCTTGCGGCCGGTGCCGCCGCCGCGTACGACACCGTCCCGGCCGGCGTACCCGTGGACGAACCAGTCGGCGTCCCGGGCGCCGGGCACGAAGGCCTGGAGCAGCAGCCGGCTGCCGGCCTCGGTGGCGCGCTCGAACAGGGCCGCCGCCTCGTGCGGGGAGCCGATCAGGGTGGTGCTGCGCAGCCCCGCGTCCCGGGGAAGCAGCCACGGGCGGCTCCACTTCGCCACAGTCGGGACCCCGAGCCGGGCCACGGCGCCCACGGCGTCGATGCGGCGGACTCCGGCGCCAGCGTCGTCGGGTGCGCCACACCGGCCCGCGCGCACACCCGCGCCAGGCTCTCCTTGTCGGCGACGCGCTCGGCGGGCGTCACGCGCGGGGCAGCAGGAAGCGGCCGCTCAGCTCGGCGTGCAGGGCGCTGACCGCGAGGGCGCTGGCGTCGTCCAGGGGGATCAGCACGGCGGGCGCCGCGAAGTGGCGTGCGACCCGGCGGAGCGTGGCGGCCACCTCGGCGAGCGGGGCGCCCGGCGCGGGCGGCGGGTGCATCCGGTGCAGATGCCGGGAGCGGCGTACGGGACCGGCGTGGTCGTCGGCCACCAGGTGCACCTCCACCCCCGCGCGCCCCAGGGAGCGTACGGCGCCCAGCGTCCCGTGATGGAAGGGATTGCGGTCGATCCGCAGGAGGACCGCGGGAATTCGTGTGTCGAGGGGAGTCACATTCGACCTCGTTGCTCGATCGTCCATACGGGCGATGTGGCGGAACGCGGGATTAGAAACTCGATTGGCGTAATAGGAATAAGTATGACGGAGTGTCAGTGCGGGGTGGCTGAGAAAGAGGAGCGGTTATGAATCCAGGGATTCGGCGGCGCGGTGCACGGCTTTCCCTTCTCGTGGCCGGGACCGTCTCGGCGGCGGCCCTCGCCGCCGTGCCATCGGCCCATGCGACGGACGTCCTGCCGTCGCCCCCGGTGGCCTCCGTGGGCCCGGTGCTCCCCGCGGCCCCCGGGGCACCGGGAGCCCCGGCGCCGCCCGCCGCCAAGACCCCCGCCTTCGGCGCGTATCTCCACTACGGGCCACGCGGTGTCGAGCGCATGAGCGAGCTGAGCGAGTGGCTCGGCGGGGCCGAGCTGCGGGTCGGTCACACGTACCTCCCCGGCGACCGCTGGAGCAACATCGAGGGCGCCCCGCGCTTCCTGGAGGCCTGGGCCGACTGGCGCAAGGAGAAGGCCGACCGGCTCTTCGTCCTCAACGTCCCGATGCTCGAACGCAACGAGGAGGGGGTGAGCGACCGCGAGGTCGCCCGGCTGCTGCGGCAGGGCGCCGCGGGCCGCTTCGACCACCACTTCCGGGTGCTCGCCGAACGCCTGGTGGGCCTCGGCGTGCCCGACACGGTGCTCGTGCCGGGCTGGGAGATGAACGGCACGACCTACACCCATCGCTGCGGTCCGGACCCGGAGTCCTGGAAGAAGTACTGGAACAGGATCGTCACCACGATGCGCTCGGTGGCCGGACAGGAGTTTCGGTTCGACTTCACGCCCAGCAGAGGGCGGGACGCCGTTCCCTGGACGCAGTGCTATCCCGGTGACGACGTGGTCGACATCATCGGCATGGACTCGTACGACCAGCCGCGCGGCATGTCATTCGACGAACAGGTGACGGAGCCTTTCGGACTCCAGGACCATGTCGACTTCGCGGCGGCGCACAAGAAACCCATCTCTTATCCCGAATGGGGGCTGTTCCGCAACGGCGACAACGAAGAATATATGCGCCGCATGTTGCGGTGGATGGACGAGAAGAAGCCCTTGTACAACACCGTCACCGACTACTGCCCGCACGGCGTGTGGCAGTGCAAGGAGAACCCCGGGGCCTCGGCGGTCTACCGCGATCTGCTCTCCGGGCGCGACGGCACACCGGCCGTACCGACCGTCCCGACGGCACCGGCCGATCCGGTGCGGCCGCCCGAGTGTTCACCGCTGGACCTCGGCGACTGGGTCGATTACTGGCTCGGCGGGAAGCTGTGCGTGCGGCTCGACTGGTGGCAGGGGGAGCGGCGCGGCTGAGGCGGCGACGGGCGGCGCGGGCCCTCACGGGGCGCCCCCGCCGCCACGGCCCGCCTCCCGCTTGCCCTTGGCCGGGGGCCCGCCCTTCGCCTGACCCTTGCCCTTGGCCTTGACCGCGGGTTCGCCCTCAGCCTTCCGCTCCCGCATCCCTTCCTTGGCCCACCGCCGCGCCGACGCGTCCCCGAGTGCCGCGGCCAGCAGCGGCGCCGTCCGTCTGCGGGACAGCAGGAAGCGCTGGTTGGTGACCGGCTCGGGCCGCCAGTGGTGCTTGTAGGGCTCGTCGCCGCGCAACAGGCTCAGCGCGCGCCGCTGTTCGCCGCTGGTGTGGCGCGTGCACGCGTTCAGGAGCATCGTCGCCACGTCCACCTTGCGCTCCCGCAGGCCCGGGTGCGCCCCGTACAGATAGCCGCCGGCCAGCGTGCCGGAGAGCAGGGTCAGGTCGGCGGCCATCACCTCGCCGTCCAGGCGGAACTCGGTCAGCACGGCTTCGCCCGCCGCGACCATGGGCCGCATCGCGCGCAGCAGATGCTCGCGGAACCGCGGCTGAAGGTGCTCGGAGGTCACCTTGCGGCCCTGCCACTGCAACTCGTGCAGGCGCAGCAGGGTCCGCACCGACGCCTCCACCTCCTCCACCGGCACGGTGCGCGCCTGCACGCCCAGCGCCGTCAGCTTGCGCATCTTGGCCCGGGTGCGCTGGGCCCGTGGCGTCGGCAGCCGCTGGAGCAGCTCCTCCATGGGCAGCGGCGGCAGCTCCAGGCAGGGCGAGTCGGCCAGCGCCCGCTTCGGCCCGGGCCACCGCGCGTGGACCGCCTCGACACAGGCGCCCGGGCGGACCTCCCCGAAGTCGATCAGCGCGGTCGAGGCCGGCACGCGCAACCCCGCCACCAGCGCCTCCGTCCCCGCCTCGCGCAGGGCGCCGTCCACCAGGACGTCCGAGAAGTCGGAGATCGCGCCGCCGAGCGGCTTCAGCGCCGGCAGCGGACGGTTCACCCGCATCATCGGGGCGGCGGCGACCAGCCGGTCGCCCTCGTGGACCAGGAGCACCCGCAGCCGCCCGCGCCGCCCGTAGGACCGCCACCAGGAGGAGAGCCAGGCGTGGCTCTGGAACGGCGTGGCCGCCTCGCAGGACCGGTGCAGCCGCGCCCACTGGCCGGCCAGCGCCTCGAACTCCTCCTCGTCCTCGCACATCCGGGTGACGAGGAGACCCGCGTCCGTGGCCTTGCCCGCGGCCCTGCCCGTGCCCGTGCCCGTGGCCGTGCTCGTCGTCGCCGTGCTCACGTGCCGCTCCTGGCCAGGGCGGACGCCGGTCCGGGACCGAGGCGGCGGGGGGTGCCTCCGTACGGCCCCGGGGGCGTACGAGGAGGGCGAGGCGCCGAGCAGGCCGCCGCGCAGCCGCCGACCAGCGTCGTCACCCCGGTGGAGAGCGAGGACGGCTCGGTGGGCTCCAGCGCCCGGGAGAACGTCAGCAGCTTGACCTGGGTGCTGTCCTTGGCGTGGTTGGCGTTCGTGGCGAGCGACCTGGCGACCGCGTTCGCGGTCAGGGCGGCCGCCGAGGGCCGGTCCGACCGGGCGGAGATCGAGATCATCGGCGCGTCGGGGGAGGTCGCCACCTGGACGCTGTCCCGCAGCTGTGCGGGCGTCATGCCCGCCTCCACCTGCGCGTCGCCGAGCACGGCCACCTGGGCGGCCACGCGCCCGTACGCCTGGGCGAACCCGAGTGCCGTGGCCGGGTCCGCCTTCGCCTGCTGTACGCCGACGACGTAACTGGTGGCGGTGTACTGCGGCGTCTGGAACACGCCGAACCCGCCGCCCACCAGGACGCCGGCCGCCGCGCAGGCGGGCAGGGGCCACCAGCGGGGCAGCCGGGCCAGGCGGGCGCGCAGGGCGTCGGCGCGCGACCGCTCGTTCTCGGAGTCGCTCATCGAGGGTTCACCTCCAGGTTCTGGCCGGGCACAACGGACGCGTAGACGCGCATCAGCTGGTCGGCGCTGCGGGTGATGCTGTAGTGCCCCACCGAGGCGGGCGCGGAGCGGCTCGGGGGGCGGGCGTCGCGCAGGCCGTAGAGGGCCTGCGCGAAGGAGTCCGGGTCGCTCGGGCGGTACGAGGCGTTGGTCCGCGCGTCGGCGGGCAGGTCGTCCAGGGCCGGGCACGAGGCGTAGAGCACGGGGAGCCCGGTGGCCAGGCCCTCCACGAGCGCGAGCCCGAAGGCCTCCTCGGGGGAGGGGGAGGCGAGGGTGTCCATGGCGGACAGGAGCGAGGGCAGGGCCGGGGCGCCGCCCTCCTCCTCGCTCTCCTCGTGGGCGGCCTCCCCGGCGAACCGCACCCGGCCGGCGAGGCCGAGCCGGTGGGCCAGCCGCGCAGCTCGTCGCTCCTGGGGCCCCGCCCCGACCAGCAGGACGGCGACGTCCTCGGGCAGTTGGGCCGCCGCGTGCAGGAGTACGTCGAACCGCTTGCCGCCGGTGAGGCGGCCCACGCCCCCGACGACGTACGCGGGTGTCGGCAGGCCGAGGCGCCGCCGGGTGCGGACGCGGGCCGCCGGGTCGAAGCGGAAGCGGTCCACGTCGATGCCGTTCGGCACCACCCGGATGCGCTTGCGGGGCACGCCCCAGCGGTGCAGCCGCCGTCCGACGGCGGGGGAGACGGCGACCGTCATCCGCCCCAGCCGCTCCCCGGCGAGGTACAGCGCGCGGACGCCCGTGGTCAGCGACCGCCCCTCCATCTGCGAGTCGCCGAGGGAGTGTTCGGTGGCCACCACCGCGCGCACCCCGGCCAGACGGGCCGCGATGCGCCCGTACAGGCAGGCGCGGTAGAGGTGGGTGTGGACCGCGTCGTACCGGCCGGAGCGGATGAGGCGGGCCAGCCGGGGGAGTACCGTCACGTCCTGGTTCCCGGCCATGCCGAGGTCGGTCACGCGCGTGCCGTCGGCGACGATTCCGTGTGCCACGGCGCCCGCGTCGGTCAGCGTCGCGACGTCGCACTCCACCGGCAAGTGGCGCAGCAGCAGCCGCAGTTGCTGCTCGGCGCCGCCGACGCCGAGGCCGGTGATGATGTGCAGGACCTTCATCCGGTGACCGCCGAGCGGTCCAGGGCGCGGTGCCGGAGCCGGTTCGTCCACATCTTCAGGCGCAGCCGCGCGGCCGTGTCGCTCTGGCCGATGTGGACGCGGGGCAGCGCGTACGGCCCGGCGAGGGAGCCGGGCGCGATGGCGCAGGCGTAGCGGTATCCGGCGCCGCGTACGGCGGTGATCACCCGCTCGTCGACACGGCCGTACGGGTAGCAGAACCCCTGCACCTCGGTGCCGGTCAGGGCGGTCAGCGCCGCCCGGCTGCCGCTGACCTCGCGGTGCAGGGTCTCCTCGTCGGCGGTGGTCAGGTCGACGTGGGTCAGCCCGTGCGAGGCGACCTCGACGCCGCTCGCGGCGGCCCGCCGGATGCCGTCGGCGCCCAGGAGCGGCTTGCGGGGGCCGAGCGGGTCCCAGGCGTTGTCGCCGTCGAGGCGGCCCGGCAGCACGAACAGGGTGGCGGTGCAGCCGTGGTGGCGCAGCAGCGGCAGGGCGTGATCGACGAAGTCGCGGTAGCCGTCGTCGAAGGTGAGTCCGACCAGACCGCGTTCCTCGCCGCGCGCGCACGCGTCCAGGAGGTGGCGCATCGACACCCCGCGCAGGCCCTGGCGGCGCAGCCGGCGCAGCTGTTCGTCGAGGCGGTCGGGGGAGACGGTGATGCGGTACGGGTCGTCGGAGGGGTCGGCGACGGAGTGGTACATCGCGATCCACGCGCAGGAGCGGGGCGGACTGGTCCGCAGGAAGGGATCGTCGGCGGTGGGGGCGGCGGACGGGTTCAGCTCAACGGGCATGACGCAGCTTTCCTGTGACGTGACGGAGGGCGGACGGCCAGGGCTGGGCGCGCAGGAGCAGGCCGAGCAGCACGAAGGAGACGGTGACCACCGCGCCGGACGCCAGGACGGCGAGGGCGGGCTGCCCCACCCGCTCCTCGCACAGGGCGCCCAGCGCGGTGGCGCCCCCGGCGGCGGCCACGAGGCGGCCCAGCTGCCCGGCGAGCCTGCGCGTCCTGCTGGGCACGGTGTCCGGGCCCATGCCGCGCAGCAGGAGCAGCGCGCTGACGCAGATGCCGGTGGCGTTGGCCGCGGCGATGCCGTGGACGCCCCAGGTGCCGACGGTGAGGAAGCCGATGCCCGCGGTGGTGACGATGCCGGTGAACATGGTGCAGCAGGGAATCCAGGTGGTCCTGGCGAGGGAGAAGTGGGCGCGGGCGAGCGCGCCGACCAGCGTGTGGCCGAGCAGCCCGACGGCGTAGACGCGCATGACGGAGGCGGTGGTGGCGGTGTCCCGCGCGGTGAACGCGCCGCGCTGGAAGAGCAGTTCGATCAGGGCGGGCGCGGAGGCGATGACGGCGGCCGTGCCGAGCAGCACCATGCACCCCGCGAGGACGACGTCGCGCTCGACGCGGTCGCGGGCCCGCTCGGTCTCCCCGGCCGCCAGCGCGCGGGCGACCACGGGGAAGGTGACGGTGCACAGCATCAGGGAGAGGACCATCGGCATCTGCGCGACCTTCTGCGCGTAGTTCAGGTGCGAGATGGCCCCGGCGGGCAGCGACGAGGCGAGGAAGCGTTCGATGAGGACCTGCGACTGACGGCAGAGCGCGAAGAGCAGGACCGTCCAGATGATCGCCGTCTGGAGCGTCGCGGCCGCCACCGGTCCCGCGGCGGCCGGGACGGCGGTGGGCCCGCGCCCGCGCCGCAACTCCCGCCACAGGGACGGCGCTTGTGCGACCACCATCAGCGCGCCGCCCACCGCGACCCCCGCCGCCGCGGCCCGCACGCCCCAGGGCGCCGCGAGGACGAACAGCGCGGTGATGATCGCCGCGTTGTAGGCGACGTACACCGTGGCGGGCGCGACGAACCGCTGGTGCGCCCGCAGCGCCGCGCTGCAGTAGCCGGTGAGCCCGAAGGTGAAGGCACAGGTGGCCGTCAGCCGCGTGCAGTCCACGGCGGCCTGCCGGTCGGGCAGCCCCGGCGCCAGCAGCGCCACCACGTACGGCGCCGCCGCCATGAGCACCAGCGACGCGCGGCGAACCACAGCGACATGCGCGGCAGCGACGCCCGCACGAGCGCCCGCACCGGGTCCCCGGCGGCGTCGTCCGCGCGCCGGGCGAGGGCCAGGCTGAACGCCGGTACGAGGAAGAAGGCGAGGCCGTCCTCGATGAGCAGCGTCGCCGCCAGCTCCGGGATGGTCCATGCCACGAGGAAGGCGTCGGTGTCGGTCCCGGCGCCGAAGAAGTGCGCCAGCGCCTGGTCCCGTACGAGCCCGAGGAGCGAACCGGCCACCGACAGCGCGGCGGTGACCAGCCAGGCCTTGGCGAGGAACGACCCGCCGCTCTTCGCGGCCGGTTTCCCCGCGCCGGGCGGCGCCTGCTCCGTGGCCACCGCGGGCGGCACGGTCGTCATCGCCGAGCCCGCCCCCTCCGGCACCCCGCGCGAGCCGACCGCCCACCACGCCGCGACGCCGAAGGTGACGGCCGTCAGCACGGTGGAGGGCCCGCCGATGTCGGCGTACACGAAGTCGACGAGCTGCCAGACCAGCAGCCCGCAGGCCAGCAGCGCGCAGTCCAGCTCCGGACCACCGGGCCCGTCCGGCCGGGCGCACCGGCGCTGCCACCGCCGCAATCCGCACACGAGCAGCGCCGCCCAGCCGCCCGCCAGCGTGAGCAGGCCGAGCAGCCCCTGTTCGCCGAGCACCAGCAGGTACATGTTGTGCGGCGACAGGAGCGGCTGGCGTACGAAACCGCTGCCCGCCCCCGCCGTGTCGCTGCCGGAGGACAGGGCCAGCGAGGCGTGGCTGTCGCGGTGGTCGGGGAAGCCCTTGAGGCCCACGCCGGTCACCGGGCGCTCGCGCCACATGTCCGCCGACGCCGCCCACATCGTGTACCGGTCGGTGACGGACTGGTCGGGTGTCCCGGTGACCTGGGTGATGCTGCTGAGCCGCTGCTGGAGCATGGCCGAGCCCACGCCGAGCCCCGCGACCAGGACCACGGCCGCCGCGCCCCCCGGCCAGCAGCACCCGGCCCGCGCGGCGCGCCCCCGCGAGCGCAGCACGCCGAGCAGGCGCCGCCGTGGCGATCCACGCCCCGCGGC
>RBWT01000111.1 GCA_004010275.1 Streptomyces huasconensis | reverse complement strand
GTCCGCGCTCGCCGCCGCGGCCCAGCGCGCCGAGGAGGAGACGCCCCGCCCGCCCGGCACACCGACGCGCCCACGGCCAACGGCCGCGAGGCCCGGCGAGCACCGCGCCCCCTCCGGCAAGACCGTGCCCACCCCGAAAGACCTGGCTGCCCTGCGCGGCCCCGCCACCCACGCCGCCCCGCACCCCACCAACGCCACGCTGCGCTGGTCGTCCGACAAGGGCTGGGTCGAGCGGCCCGGCGGCGCCCCCGAGGGCCCCGAGGCCGCCGCGCTGCCCACCCTCGCCCAGCTGACGACGGCCGAGCAGCGGTGGGCCGACCGCGAGGAGGACATCACCACGGTCGGCGGCGACCCGTACGAGGTCGGGCAGGTGTTCGCCCGGCGCTGGATGGCGCGCCTCCCCGAGCAGCACAACCTCCAGAAGCTGTCGACGATGTACCCCCGCATCCCGCACCGCATCGACGGCGAGCTGCTGCGCTACGCCGCGCGGTTCGGCCTGCTCGCCCACAAGGACGACCAGATCGACGAGCACGACCGGTACGCGATCCGGGCCGGTTTCTGGCGGGAGATCGACGTGCGGACGGCCGCCGAGCACGCGCCCGCGGGGGACCGGGCAGGTGACTGATACGGGGCGTACGGGGCGCCCCGGGCGTCATCCGCACCCGCGGACCCCGTAGTCTCGTCCTTCGTGAGTACGCGCCCGGCACCGGCAGTCCGACAGGGACTCCGTCAGGAACACGGCATCGAGGCCGTCTGCGCGGTGCGCGACCTGGTCAAGACCTATCCCGCCGCCCGCGGCAGACGTGGCAGGCCCGCGACGCCCGAGATCCGCGCCACCGACGGCATCTGCCTGACGGTGCGCCGCGGCGAGATCTTCGGCCTGCTCGGCCCCAACGGCGCCGGCAAGTCCACCCTCGTACGCCAGCTGACCGGGCTCATGCGGCCCGACAGCGGCGGGGTCGACATCCTCGGGCACGACATCGTGCGCCACCCCGAGCGGGCCGCGCGGATTCTCGCCTACCTCGGACAGGAGTCCACCGCGCTCGACGAGCTGACCGTGTCGCTCGCCGTCGAGACGACCGGGCGGCTGCGCGGCCTCGACGTGCGCCGGGCGCGGGCCGAGCGGGACGCGGTCCTGGAGGAGCTGGGGCTCACCGCGCTGGCCTCGCGCCCGCTGAAGAAGCTCTCCGGCGGCCAGCGGCGACTCGCCTGCTTCGCCACCGCGCTGGTGGGGGAGCGGCCGCTGCTGGTCCTCGACGAACCGACCACCGGCATGGACCCCGTCGCCCGCCGCGCCGTGTGGGCGGCGATCGACTGGCGCCGGGCCGAGCGCGGCACGACCGTGCTGCTCGTCACGCACAACGTCATCGAGGCGGAGACCGTCCTCGACCGGGTCGCCGTGCTCGACCAGGGCAAGGTCATCGCCTGCGACAGCCCGGCCGGACTCAAGGAGAAGGTCGCCGACGAGGTGCGCGTGGAATTGGTGTGGCGCGAGCGGGCGCCCCTGGACGTCCCGGAGGTGGCCGCGCTGCGCTCCTCCGCCGTCGAGTCGGGGCGGCGCTGGTCCCTGCGGCTCGCGCCGGACGAGGCACGCGCGGCCGTGGCCGCGGTGACCGGCGGGGCCGCCTTCGCCGCGCTGGACGACTTCACCCTGGCCACACCCAGCCTGGAGGACGTCTACCTCGCGCTGGGCGGAAGCGGGCGGGGGCTGGTCAAGGCGTGACGGCCGGTACGAGCGGTGAGCGAACAAACAGGTCCCTGAGAAGGAAGGACGTGCGGTGAGCGCGGTTCCTCTGGAAGCCGCCGTGCGGGCCGAGAGCCTGCGCGCGGAACAGGAAGCCGACGGACCGGCGCCCCTCGGGCCCCGCGCCCAGCTCTTCCCGGCGCTCTCGGCCGTCTACCGCGCCCAGCTGTCGCGCGCGCGGGTCGCGCGGATACCGCTGCTCTTCGTGGCGACCTTCCAGTCCGTCGGCATCATGATCCTGATGCGTGGCGTCGTCGACGGCGGCGGCGAGGCGCGTGCGGTGGTCGCGGGGTTGGTCGGTGCTCGTCGTCGCGTTCGTCGCCCTGAACCTCCTCGCGCAGTACTTCGGGCAGCTCCGCGGCGACGGCGGGCTCGACCACTACGCCACCCTGCCCGTGCCGCCCGCCGGCCGTGGTGCTGGGCGCCACGGCGCGTACGCCTCGTTCACGGTGCCCGGCACCGTCGTCACGGCGATCGTCGGGTGCGGGCTCTTCGGGCTGCCGCTCACCCACCTGTGGGTGCTCGCCGCGGTGATCCCGCTCGCCGGCGCCGCCCTCGCGGGGCTCGGCGCCGCGCTCGGGCTGCTCGCGCCGCGGCCCGAACTGGCCACGCTGCTCGGTCAGATGGGCATGTCGGCGGCGCTGCTGCTCGGCGTGCTCCCGGCCGACCGGATGCCGACGGTGCTGCAGTACGCGCGTGACCTGCTGCCTTCCACGTACGGAGTGGAGGCCTTCGCCCGTACGTTCGACCCGGACCCCGACTGGGCGGTCGTCGCCCTGGATCTGGCGGTCTGCGCCGGGGTCGGTGTGGCCTCGCTCGCCGTCGCCACGTGGGCGTACCGCCGGGCGGCCGTCCGGTGACGCGCCGCACCGGCAATAAGGGGGAGCGCGCAGCGCTTCGTTGAGGGGCGGCGGCCGGGAGACGGGAGGGCCTGGCACGATGTGGGGGTGACCGCACCGCTGACACCCTCCCAACCGCCGCACGACCAGCCCTCGAACGACCCCTGGCAGACAGCCCCGCACCCGGCGGGAGCGACGTCTCCGTACGGATACGAGGAGGACGGGCCCGGCATGAAGAACGAAGTGCTCCAGGCCGTGGCGGTCATGGTGGCGGTGGCCGTCAGCGGCGTCCTGCTCGGCCTGCTGTGGCTGTGGCTCTCCCCGCGCGTGCCGCTCATCTCGGACGGTCGGACGGTGTTCCTCAAGGACACCGAGGGCGAGCAGGCGATCGGTGTCGACGGAACGTTCACTCTGCTCGCGCTCGGCTTCGGTCTCGTCAGCGGCGTGGTCGTCTTCCTGCTGCGCAAGAGCGGCGGTGTCCCGCTCGTCGCGGGGCTCGCCCTCGGCAGCCTGCTGGGCGCCCTGCTGGCCTGGCGGGCCGGGATCTGGCTCGGCCCCGAGACGGACGTGGTCGCGCACGCCAAGGCGGTCGGCAAGGGGGTCGTCTTCGACGCGCCCCTCGACCTGAAGGCCAAGGGCACCCTCCTCGCCTGGCCGGTGGCCGCGCTGGCCGTGCACCTCGGCCTCACCGGGCTCTTCGGACCCCGGGACCCGGAGCCGTACCCCATGCCCTACGGAGAGCCCCGCGGCGAGGCGCACCCCGAGGGCACGGGGCCCTGACCTAGGCGGGCCGCCTGCCGTGGTTGGCCTTGCGCTTGCGCACCCGCCACTTCCGCTTGCGCGTCTTCTTCGACATGCCCTGGGTTACTAGTCCCGCCCCGGGCGCCTGTCGAGGGAGCTTTCACGCCGTCCGCGCGGTCACGAGAACGTCAGGCACGGCCGATGGGGGCCAGCACCGCTTCCGTGAGCTTGGCCAGGTCGCCCGGCGCCAGCTCGACCTCAAGGCCCCGGCGGCCCGCCGAGACGCAGATCGTGGCGTGCGCCGACGCCGAGGCGTCCAGGACCGTGCGCAGCCTCTTGCGCTGGCCGAGCGGGGAGATGCCGCCCCGCACATAGCCCGTGGTGCGCTCGGCGCCGCCGGGTCGGCCATCACCGCCCGCTTGCCGGAGACGGCGGCGGCCAGCGCCTTCAGGTCCAGGGAACCCGCGACCGGCACGACGGCGACGGTCAGCTCGCCGTCGACCTCGCGCCAGCGTCTTGAAGACCCGGTCGGGGGAGACGCCCATCGCCTCGGCGGCCTCCTCGCCGTACGAGGGATGGGCCGGGTCGTGTTCGTAGGAGTGCACGGTGAACGCGGCGCCCGCGGCGGTCAGCGCCACCGTCGCCGGGGTCCCGGCCGCCTGCTTCCCGTGCTTCTCCTGCTTCTTCTGCTTCTTCGCCAAGGTGTCGCGCCTTTGCATGCGTCAGTTGAGGCTGGTCGTCCCGCGCGTCAGCTCCGTCGCGGGCAGCGAGGGCAGGTTACGGATGATCGCGGTCTCGGCGCGCAGCAAGGTCAACTCGTCCCGCAGCCGCGCCGCGGTGTCCGGCGCCTCAAGGAGCCGCTGCTTGGTCGGGGTGTCCAGGACGGCAGCCGCGGCGACCAGGTACGACACCACGGACGGCTCGTCCGGCAGCTCCGCCCCCGTCGCCAGCGAGCGTTCCCGCGCCCCCGCCAGCCGCTTCTGGTAGGCCCTGAAGGCGCGCAGGACACCTTCCGCGAGCGTGCCCGCCCCCTCGCCCGGCTCCTCCGGCACCTCCTCCACCTCGGCGGTGAGGAAGGGCCCCGAGGCGTCGACCGAGAGGATGCGCACCCGCGTGGTGCCGGTGGCGAGGACCTCGAAGCCGCCGTCGGCGCGCTCCCTGATCGTCGCCGCGTCCGCCACGCAGCCCACGGAGTGGAAGGCCTTGAGCGGGTCGTCGCCGAAGCCCGCGGCGGGGCCGTGCTCGGGCAGCGCCGTCTGGTCGGGGAGGCCGGGCGCGCTCGGCGCCACCTCCAGGCCGTCGCGGATGGCGACGACGGCGAACTGGCGCTGCTCCTCCTCGGGGGACTTGAGCAGCTCGCGCATCATGGCGCGATATCGCTCCTCGAAGACGTTCAGCGGCAGCACGAGGCCCGGGAACAGCACCGAGTTGAGCGGGAAGAGCGGAAGCCGGATGGTCACGACCGGCAAGCCTAATGCTCGCCGGAGCCCTCGCGTCCGCGCGGCGGCCGCAGCGGGGTCATCGACGCCACTTCGATGCGTACGCCGTCGCGCAGCTCAAGGAACTGGCCCAGCGGATCGTCCGCCAGCCGGTCCCAGGGGAAGGACGTCGCGTACGGGCCGATCAGCCGCAGCTGTTCCAGGGCGTCGTCCCAGCGCTCCAGGCGGACCAGGACGTACGTGAGGAGGTTGCGGACCTCGGCGGGCCAGGGGTCGCCGGCCGCGTACTCCCGGGACAGGCCGATGGCGAGGTCGGCCGCCGCGTCCAGGCGCTCGCGCGGCACGCTGCCCGTGGGACTGGTGAGGTAGGCGAAGGCGGCCCGGGCGGGGAGGACCTGGATCAGCGAGCCGGGCAGCGCGTCCGAGGCGGCGCGCTCGGCGAAGTCGAAGCACTCGCGGTGCGAGCCGTACCAGGCCGCCGACAGGTACTGCAGGGCGGAGGCGTGGCAGCCGTAGTGGTACGAGGAGCGGCGCACCGCCTCCTCCCACAGCTGTTCGAAGACGGTGTGCGTGGCGTGGGTGCCGCGGGCGTGGTCGAGGGCTATCCGCCAGGGCACCGGGTCGCGCGGGTCGCCTCGGCGGCGGCGGTCAGCAGCGGGCTCACCTCGCGCAGCAGTTCGGCGCGGGCCGGTGACTCCCAGCCGCGGACGACCGCCAGCTCGGCCTTGACCAGCAGGGCGTCCGGGTCGTGCGGGGAGGCGTCCAGCCAGGCGTCGAACCACTCGGGGCGGGAGCGGGCGAAGGCGGCGAGCCGTGTGGTGTAGCGGTCGCGGTTCTCCCACTCGGCGGCCTCGCGGGTGGTGGCGAGGAGTTTGGCGGCCGGGCCGTGGTCCCCGCGCCCGGCGGCGACCAGCGCGGGGGCGAGCCGCTCGTCGGGCACGTCGAGGAGTACGTCCGCGTCCGGCGGCAGCCCGGCGGCGAGCCGCGGGGTGTGCCGGACCATGCGGGCGGTACGGATGAAGGCACGCAGCACCGTGCCCTCCTTTACGCCTCAACCGGCGCGCTCGCGCGGAGGGTGGCCGGTCACCGTCGTGGTTGCGGAATTGTTGGTTGCGCTGGGATGACGGTCCATGGAGGGGGAAGGTTGCCCGCGGCCGGATAACGGTTCGGCGGCGGGTCGCTGCGGCGCGCGGCGGCCCGGCGGCGCGGTGCGGGACACGCCTCAGTTGCGCCGCAGCAGCCGGGTCGCGCCCGCCGCCACCGTCGTCGCCAGGACCCAGCCGAGCAGGATCAGCGCCGTCGAGAACCACTGCCAGCCGCCGCGCAGCTGCCAGAAGCCGTCCTGGCCGAGGTTGATCACGGGCAGCAGCAGGTCGAGGGAGAAGAGCGCCGGGTTCCAGTTCGGGTGCTCGCCCGGTTTGATCGCCGGATGGTCGGCGTGCGAGAACGCCACGGCGCTGACCGCCCACAGCACCGCCATCCAGACCGCCGCCCGGTCCGGCCGGTAGCCGTACGCGACCGTCCAGTCCTGTGCGAACCCCCACAGCTTCGCCGCCAGCGGCAGCGTCTCGCGGCGTCTGCGCTGCTTGGCGAGGAGGACTTCGCGGGCGTCGGCGTCCTCCCCGCCGTTGCGCAGGACGCGGCCAGCTTCTCGTACGGCTCGGGGTTGTACTCGGCGGTCGCGGCCGCCACCCAGGCCAGCCGCTGGTCGAGCGTGAAGCTGCCCAGCGGGACGAGGTTCTCGTAGGTGAAGCCGCCCATCTGGAGGCCGCCGGGGCCCGGCCAGCTGGTCGCCCGGTCGATGAGGTTGACGACCTTGGCGCCGGAGAGCACGACCTTGCCGCGCCGCGGCGCCTCGCCGAGGAAGCGCAGCTCGGGCGTCTGGACGCGGCGCAGCGAGATCTCCTGGTCGTTCTGGAGCGCGAAGCGGGCCGCGGCGAAGTCGATGGCGTCGCCGAAGCGGCCGTCGTCGAGCCGGATGCCGCCCTCGCACTCGAAGCGCTGCACGCGGGTGCCGCGCGCCGGCGTCATGCCGCTGGTCTGCAGCGGGTTGCCGACGGCGGCGGGCGTCAGGTACAGCGTGCGTTCGACGGTCAGCTGCGGGGCGTTGAGCGCGTACCGCCCGTACTGGTTGATGAGCCTGGTGCCGCGCAGACTCAGCGACACGCCGACCTTCGCGCCGCGCAGGCTCAGCTCGCCGTGCGACTCCATCATCTCGGCCTGGAGGTCCTGCCCCACGGTGAGGCCGTCGCCGGTGATCGAGCGGCCGCGCCGGTCGCGGTAGACCACCGCCTGGTTCAGGAGCAGGTCGGTGCCGATCTGGGCGTCGGTGAGGCGGATGCCGTTGTGGACCCGGCAGCGCGGCAGGTGCAGGTCGCCCTCCGTGTGCAGCCGGGCCGCCTCGATGCGCGGGACCGAGCAGTCGACCAGGCGCAGCGTGGCGAACCGTGACTCGGGGAGGAGGACCTCCTTCTCGAAGCGGCAGTGCTGCATCTCGGTGTACGGGGCGATGGTCCCGCCCGCGAGATCGAGCACGTCGGTGATCTGCACGCCCGCCAGCTTCAGCGCGGAGACCCGGCCCGCCAGCGCGGGCGGCCCGTCGAGCAGCAGCCAGCACACGATGCGCGCCCGCACGCTGCGCTCGGGACCCCAGGGGTGCCCGCCGTGCGGATCGTCCGCCGCGGCGTCCCCCGACCTGAGGTCGTACAGGCTGCCGTTGCGGAACGCCTGCCACATGCCGATCTCCGCGGCGGTCAGTCCGTCCGGCGGCTCCGCGGTGCCCTCGTCGTCGACCACTGCCCCTGCCACCTCCCTCCGCCCGCACCGGTGCGTCGTACACCCGTTTCATGCCCGCTGTGTGACCGGCTGAACGCGTGGGGTGAAGGAGGTCGTGCGAGATCCATATCAGCCAGTGATACGGCGGACCGAGGTCGAAAGAAGGTCTGAGAGAATTGGCCATGTGATCTCTCGAATCGATCTGCGCGGCGACGCCCTCCCCGAGGGCCCCGCCCTGCGCGCCCTGCTGCCCCGTGCCGACTTCGACGTCGCGGCCGCCCTGGAGAAGGTGCGGCCCATCTGCGAGGACGTGCATCATCGTGGCGACGCGGCGCTGATCGAGTACGCGGAGAAGTTCGACGGAGTACGCCTCGACCAGGTCCGGGTGCCCGCCGCTGCCCTCAAGGAGGCACTGGCCGGTCTCGACCCCCTCGTGCGCGAGGCCCTGGAGGAGTCGATCCGCCGCGCCCGCCTCGTCCACTCCGCCCAGCGCCGCGCCCCGCACACCGTGCAGGTCGTCCCCGGCGGCAAGGTGACCGAGAAGTGGGTTCCGGTCGAGCGCGTCGCGGCTCTATGCCCCCGGCGGCCGCTCCGTCTACCCCTCCTCCGTGATCATGAACGCCGTCCCGGCGCAGGAGGCGGGCGTCGGGTCGATGGCGCTCGCGTCCCCGCCGCAGGCCGACTTCGGCGGACTGCCGCACCCGACGATCCTCGCCGCCTGCGCGCTCCTCGGCATCGACGAGGTGTACGCCGTCGGCCGGCGCCCAGGCCGTCGCGATGTTCGCGTACGGCACCGAGACCTGCGCCCCGGCCAACATGGTGACCGGCCCCGGCAACATCTGGGTCGCCGCCGCCAAGCGCTACTTCACCGGCCGCATCGGCATCGACACCGAGGCGGGCCCGACCGAGATCGCCGTCCTCGCCGACGACACCGCCGACCCGGCGCACGTCGCGTCCGACCTGATCAGCCAGGCCGAGCACGACCCGCTCGCGGCCGCCGTGCTCGTCACCGACTCCGTGGCGCTCGCCGACGCGGTCGCGAAGGAGCTCGGGCCGCAGGTCGCCGCGACCAAGCACGTCGAGGACCGCATCCTCCCGGCGCTGAAGGGCCGCCAGTCCGCGATCGTCCTGGTCGACGGTCTGGAGGAAGGCCTGCGGGTCGTCGACGCGTACGGCGCCGAGCACCTGGAGATCCAGACCGCCGACGCCGACGCCGTCGCCGAGCGCGTCAGGAACGCGGGCGCGATCTTCGTCGGCCCCTGGGCACCGGTCTCCCTCGGCGACTACTGCGCGGGCTCCAACCACGTCCTGCCGACCGGCGGCTGCGCCTGCCACTCCTCGGGCCTGTCCGTCCAGTCGTTCCTGCGCGGCATCCACATCGTCGACTACACCCGCGAGGCGCTCGCCGACGTCGCGCACCACGTGGTGACGCTCGCCGAGGCGGAGGACCTGCCGGCGCACGGGGCGGCCGTGAAGGCGAGGTTCGGATGGAAGGTGCCGGGCCAGTGAGCGACGTACGCATCGGCATCGACGATCTCCCCGTCCGCGACGAGCTGCGCGGCAAGTCTCCCTACGGCGCGCCCCAGCTCGACGTACCCGTCCGCCTGAACACCAACGAGAACCCCTACCCGCTCCCCGAGCCGCTCGTCGAGCGCATCGCCGAGCGGGTCCGCGAGGCCGCCCGCGGCCTCAACCGCTACCCCGACCGGGACGCGGTGGAGCTGCGCACCGAACTGGCGCGCTACCTCACCCGCACCACGGGCCACGAGCTGTCCCTCGCCCACGTCTGGGCGGCCAACGGCTCCAACGAGGTCATCCAGCAGCTCCTGCAGACCTTCGGCGGCCCCGGCAGGACGGCCATCGGCTTCGAGCCCTCGTACTCGATGCATGGCCTGATCGCGCGCGGCACCGGCACGGCCTGGATCTCCGGGCCGCGCCACGACGACTTCACGGTCGACGTGGAGGCGGCGGCCAAGGCCATCGCCGAGCACCAGCCGGACGTCGTCTTCATCACCACCCCCAACAACCCCACGGGCAACGCCGTCCCCGCCGAGACGGTCCTCGCGCTGTACGAAGCGGCGCAGGCCGCGAAGCCGTCCATCGTGGTGGTCGACGAGGCGTACGTCGAGTTCAGCCACGGCGACTCGCTGCTCCCGCTGATCGAGGGGCGCCCGAACCTCGTCATCTCCCGGACCATGTCGAAGGCCTTCGGCGCCGCCGGACTGCGCCTCGGCTATCTCGCCGCCCACCCGGCGGTCGTCGACGCCGTACAGCTGGTGCGCCTGCCGTACCACCTGTCGGCCGTCACGCAGGCCACCGCGCTCGCCGCCCTGGAGCACACCGACACGCTCCTGAAGTACGTGGACCAGCTCAAGGCCGAGCGCGACCGCCTCGTCACCGAGCTGCGCGCGCTGGGGTACGAGGTCACGGACTCCGACGCGAACTTCGTGCAGTTCGGCCGCTTTGCCGACGCGCATGAGGTGTGGACCAGGATTCTCGACCGGGGCGTCCTGGTCCGGGACAACGGCGTACCGGGATGGCTGCGGGTCACCGCGGGAACCCCCGACGAAAACGACGCGTTCCTCGATGCGGTGCGCGAACTGAAGAAGGAGCGACACGCATGAACCGCGTAGGACGGGTCGAGCGGACCACCAAGGAGACCTCGGTCGTCGTCGAGATCGACCTCGACGGCACCGGCAAGGTCGACGTGTCGACCGGCGTCGGCTTCTACGACCACATGCTCGACCAGCTCGGCCGCCACGGCCTCTTCGACCTCACGGTCAAGACCGAGGGCGACCTGCACATCGACTCCCACCACACCATCGAGGACACCGCGCTCGCGCTCGGCGCCGCCTTCAAGCAGGCCCTCGGCGACAAGGTGGGCATCTACCGCTTCGGCAACTGCACGGTCCCGCTCGACGAGTCGCTGGCCCAGGTCACGGTCGACCTCTCCGGCCGCCCCTACCTCGTGCACACCGAGCCCGAGAAGATGGCGCCGATGATCGGCGAGTACGACACGACGATGACCCGGCACATCCTGGAGTCCTTCGTCGCGCAGGCGCAGATCGCCCTGCACGTCCACGTGCCGTACGGGCGCAACGCCCACCACATCGTGGAGTGCCAGTTCAAGGCCCTCGCCCGCGCCCTGCGGTACGCGTCCGAGCGCGACCCGCGCGCGGCCGGCATCCTCCCGTCCACGAAGGGCGCGCTGTAACCGATGACCGGCCTCACCACCATCCTCATCGTCGTCGGCCTCTTCCTGCTCGGCGGCGTCATCTCCTTCGTCAAGCAGGGGATGCCCAAGAGCCTGATCACGCTGGTGTCCATCGGCGCCGCGATGTGCCTGGCCGCGGGCATCCTGCGGCTCGACTACTGGAACTGACGGGAGGGGAACGCCAGATGAGCACTCCCAAGAAGGTCGTCGTCTTCGACTACGGCTTCGGCAACGTCCGCTCCGCCGAGCGCGCCCTCGCGCGCGCGGGCGCCGACGTGGAGATAACGCGCGACTACGACACGGCCATGAACGCCGACGGCCTGCTCGTGCCGGGCGTCGGCGCGTTCGCCGCCTGCATGAAGGGCCTCGAGGAAGCGCGCGGCCACTGGATCGTCGGCCGCCGCCTGGCCGGCGGGCGCCCCGTGATGGGCATCTGCGTCGGCATGCAGATCCTCTTCGCCCGCGGCATCGAACACGGCGTCGAGACCGAGGGCCTGGACGAGTGGCCCGGCACGGTCGAGCCGCTGAAGGCCGAGATCGTCCCGCACATGGGCTGGAACACCGTCCAGGCCCCCGCCGGGTCCACGCTCTTCCAGGGCCTGGACGACGACGCCCGCTTCTACTTCGTGCACTCCTACGCCGTGCACCACTGGTCCCTCGAAGTCGCGAACCCGGCGATGCGCGCCCCGCACGTCACCTGGTCCACGCACGGCGAGCCCTTCGTGGCGGCCGTCGAGAACGGCGCGCTGAGCGCCACCCAGTTCCACCCCGAGAAGTCCGGCGACGCCGCGCCCAGCTCCTCACCAATTGGATCGGAACCCTGTGAGCACCCTCGAACTCCTTCCCGCCGTCGACGTCCGCGACGGCCAGGCCGTACGCCTCGTCCACGGCGAGTCCGGCTCGGAGACCTCCTACGGCTCCCCGCTGGAGGCCGCCCTCGCCTGGCAGCGGTCGGGCGCCGAGTGGCTGCACCTGGTCGACCTGGACGCGGCGTTCGGCACGGGCGACAACCGTGAGCTCATCGCGGAGGTCGCCGGTAGCCTCGCGGGTGACGGCATCAAGGTCGAGCTGTCCGGCGGCATCCGCGAGTCGACGCCTCGCTGGCCGCCGCGCTCGCCACCGGCTGCACCCGCGTCAACCTCGGCACCGCCGCCCTGGAGACCCCCGAGTGGGTCGCCAAGGTCATCGCCGAGCACGGCGACAAGATCGCCGTCGGTCTCGACGTACGCGGCACGACGCTGCGCGGCCGCGGCTGGACCCGCGACGGCGGCGACCTCTACGAGACCCTGGAGCGCCTGAACTCCGAGGGCTGCGCGCGCTACGTGGTCACCGACATCGCCAAGGACGGCACGCTCCAGGGCCCCAACCTGGAACTGCTGCGCAACGTCTGCGCGGCGACGGACCGCCCCGTGGTCGCCTCCGGCGGCGTCTCCTCGCTGGACGACCTGCGCGCCATCTCCGAGCTGGTCCCGCTCGGCGTCGAGGGCGCGATCGTCGGCAAGGCGCTGTACGCGAAGGCGTTCACCCTCGAAGAGGCGCTCGCCGCGGTGGCCTCGTCATGAGCGACGCCGTGCGCCGGGTGAACACGGGCGGCCCGTGGGAGGAGGCCATCGGCTACTCCCGCGCCGTCGAACTGCCCAACGGCCTCGTCCTGGTCTCCGGCTGCACCTCCGTGGTGAACGGCGCCATCGAGGCGGGCACCCCGTACGACCAGACCGTCAACGCCTTTCAGGTCGCCTTCGACGCGCTCAAGAAGCTCGGCCTCGGCCGCGAGCACGTCGTACGCACCCGCATGTACCTCACGCACGCGCGTGACGTGGACGACGTGGGCCGCGCCCACAAGGAACTCTTCGACGACGTCCGCCCGGCCGCCTCCATGCTGATCGTCTCCGGCTTCATCGACTCCAGCCTGGTCGTCGAGGTCGAGGTGGAGGCGTACGGTCCGCGCGCCGCCCAGGGAGGCACGGCATGACCCTCTCCGTACGCGTGATCCCCTGCCTCGACGTGGACAACGGCCGCGTCGTCAAGGGCGTCAACTTCCAGAACCTGCGCGACGCGGGCGACCCCGTCGAGATGGCCAAGGTGTACGACGCCGAGGGCGCCGACGAGCTGACCTTCCTGGACATCACCGCGTCGTCGGGCAACCGCGAGACGACGTACGACGTGGTCCGCCGCACCGCCGAGCAGGTCTTCATCCCGCTCACGGTCGGCGGCGGCGTCCGCACCGCCGAGGACGTCGACAAGCTGCTGCGCGCGGGCGCGGACAAGGTCGGCGTCAACACGGCGGCGATCGCCCGCCCCGACCTGATCCGCGAGATCGCCGAGCGCTTCGGCCGCCAGGTGCTCGTCCTCTCCGTGGACGCGCGCCGCACCGCCTCCGGCTCCTTCGAGGTGACCACCCACGGCGGCCGCACATCCGCCGGCATCGACGCCGTCGAATGGGCGCACGAGGCCGCGGAGCTGGGCGCGGGCGAGATCCTGCTCAACTCGATGGACGCCGACGGCACGAAGGACGGCTACGACATCGAGATGATCGAAGCCGTCCGCAAGCACGTCACGGTCCCCGTGATCGCCTCCGGCGGCGCGGGCCGCCTGGAGCACTTCCCGCCGCCATCGCGGCGGGCGCGGACGCGGTGCTCGCCGCGTCGGTCTTCCACTTCGGGGATCTGCGGATCGGCGAGGTGAAGGGGACGTTGCGGGAGGCCGGGTATCCGGTGAGGTAATCGGGTGACGAGGGCTCCCTCAGAGCCCCAGCTGCTTCGTCTCGTGGAGGGCGGCGATCGCGTCCTTGTCGCCCTCCAGGGAGACGTCGGCCGCCTCCTGCCTGCCGTACGCGAACAGCAGCAGCTCGGACGGCTCGCCCGTCGCCGTCACCACCGGCGTGCCCTTGTGGGCCACCGCCGTCCGGCCGTCCGGGCGGCGCAGGACCAGCCCGACCGGGGACTTGCGGCCCACCAGACGGGCCGAGCGTTCCAGGCTGGACCACAGGGCGTCCGAGAAGACCGGGTCCAGGGCGCGCGGTGTCCAGTCGGGCTGGGCCCGGCGTACGTCCTCGGCGTGGATGTAGAACTCGACGGTGTTCGACGCCTCGTCGATCTGCTTGAGCGAGAAGGGCGAGAAGCGCGGCGGGCCCGTCCTGATCAGCTGGATCAGCTCTTCGTAGGGCTTCGCGGCGAACTCGGCCTGCACCCGCTCCAGGCGCCCCGCCAGCTGCTTGATCAGGAGCCCGCCCGCCGCGTCCGCGCGGCGCTCGCGCACCACCAGGTGGGCCGCGAGGTCCCGGGTCCGCCAGCCCTCGCAGAGGGTGGGGGCCTCGGGGCCCTGCGCCTCCAACAGGTCGGCGAGAAGAAGTCGTTCACGCTTCGCATGGGTCGACATGCCAGCCAGCCTACGACCCGTCGGCCTGTCCGGACAGTGGACCACCGCCGGGGCCACCGCGCCGGCGCGGCACAATGGGCGCATGACCAGCGTGCCCCCGCCCAGCAGCGGCCTCGACCCGGAGATCGCCGCGCGCCTCAAGCGCAGCCCCGACGGCCTCCTCCCCGCCATCGCCCAGCAGTACGACACCGGCGAGGTGCTCATGCTCGGCTGGATGGACGACGAGGCGCTGCACCGCACCCTCACCACCGGGCGCTGCACCTACTGGTCCCGCAGCCGCCAGGAGTACTGGGTCAAGGGCGACACCTCCGGACACGTCCAGCACGTCAAGGAGGTGGCGCTCGACTGCGACGCGGACACTGTCCTCGTTCAGGTCGACCAGGTCGGCGCGGCCTGCCACACCGGCACCCGCACCTGCTTCGACTCCGACGTGCTGCCCTTGAGCGGCGTACCGGCTCCCGGTCAGTAGGGTCTGCTGCCATGGACCTGGAGACCTTCCGCAAGCTCGCGACCGACCGCCGCGTGATCCCCGTCAGCCGCAAGCTCCTCGCGGACGGCGACACTCCCGTCGGCCTCTACCGCAAGCTCGCCGCCGAACGTCCCGGCACCTTCCTCCTGGAGTCCGCCGAGAACGGCCGCAGCTGGTCCCGGTACTCCTTCGTCGGCGTCCGCAGCGCCGCCACCCTCACCGTCCAGGACGGCGAGGCCCACTGGCTGGGCACCCCGCCCGTCGGCGTCCCCACCTCCGGCGACCACCTCGACGCCCTGCGCGCCACCGTCGACCTCCTGCACACCCCGCGCGACCTGGCAGGACAGCTGCCGCCCTTCACCGGCGGCATGGTCGGCTATCTCGGCTACGACATCGTGCGCCGCCTGGAGAAGATCGGCCCCGGCGACCGGGACGACCTGCAGCTCCCCGAGCTGACCATGCTGCTCACCAGCGACCTCGCCGTCCTGGACCACTGGGACGGCTCGGTCCTGCTGATCGCCAACGCCATCAACCACAACGACCTCGACACCGGCGTCGACGAGGCGTACGCCGACGCCATCGCCCGGCTCGACGCCATGGAGGCCGACCTCTCGCGCCCCGTCGCCCAGCCCCCGGCCGCCCTGCCCCCCTCCGAGCTGCCCGAGTACACCGCGCTGTGGGGCGGCGAGCAGTACCAGGAGGCCGTCGAGGACATCAAGGAGCGCATCCGGGCCGGCGAGGCCTTCCAGGTCGTGCCCTCGCAGCGCTTCGAGACCCCGTGCGGGGCGAGCGCACTGGACGTGTACCGCGTGCTGCGGGCCACCAACCCGTCGCCGTACATGTACCTCCTGCGCCTCGACGGCTTCGACGTCGTCGGCTCCAGCCCCGAGGCCCTCGTCAAGGTCGAGGACGGGCGTGCCATGGTGCACCCCATCGCCGGCACCCGCCACCGCGGCGCCACCCCGCAGGAGGACCAGGCGCTCGCCGAGGAGCTGCTCGCCGACCCCAAGGAGCGCGCCGAGCACCTGATGCTCGTCGACCTCGGCCGCAACGACCTGGGCCGCGTCTGCGAGCCGGGCTCCGTCGAGGTCGTGGACTTCATGTCCGTCGAGAAGTACTCCCACGTCATGCACATCGTCTCGACGGTCACCGGCCAGGTCGCCCAGGGCCGCACCGCCTTCGACGTGCTCACCGCCTGCTTCCCCGCGGGCACCCTCTCCGGCGCCCCCAAACCCCGCGCCATGCAGATCATCGACGAACTGGAGCCCTCCCGGCGCGGCCTGTACGGCGGCTGCGTCGGCTACCTCGACTTCGCGGGGGACTCCGACACCGCCATCGCCATCCGCACCGCCCTGCTGCGCGACGGCACGGCGTACGTGCAGGCCGGGGCCGGTGTCGTCGCCGACTCCGACCCCGTCGCCGAGGACACCGAGTGCCGCAACAAGGCCGCCGCCGTGCTGCGCGCCATCCACACGGCCAACCGGATGCACGCCCCCGGGAAGCCGTGCGGGACACGTGAGGGATAGTGGACAGGTGACTTCCGCAGTACCACCGCCCCGGACCGACACCCAGCCCGAGCCCGCAGAGCCCGCAGAACCGGCAGAGCCCGCCGGGCCCGTCGAGACCAAGGAACAGCGCGGCAGCCGGCGCAGTCATCGCCGCCGCGCTGCTGCTCGGCGCCGTGGGCGCGGCCTCGCGCTGCTCGCCTCCCGGCAGACCTGGGCCCGCGGGACCGCGTCGGTGGCCGGCGGCGACCTGCCCCTGACCGCCAGCGGCGGCGACGTCACGGGCGTACCCGCGGCCCTCGCGATAGTGGGCCTCGCCGCCCTCGTCGCGATCTTCGCCGTCCGCCGCACCGGACGCCTCCTGGTCTCCCTGCTGCTCACCCTGAGCGGCGCGGGCACCGTGGTCGCCGCCCTGCTCGGCGCGGGTGACAGCGCCGCCCTCGACGAGAAGGCCGCCACCGCGTCCGGCGACGCCGCCGCCACCATCGGCGGCCTGAGCCACACCGGCTGGCCCTACGCCGCGGCCGCCGCGGGCGTCCTCCTCCTGCTCGCGGGCCTGCTCGCCCTCACGTACGGTCGCTCCTGGCCCGCCATGTCGGGGCGCTACGAACGCGACGGCTCGCCGAGCCCCCGCAAGGCGCACCGCGCCCCGGACCCGGAGCGGCCCGAGGAACTGTGGAAGGCCCTGGACCGCGGCGAGGACCCGACGCGCGAAGCGTGACCCCGCGCTCAGGGCATACGCGCCGGTACGGGACAATGACAGCGAGCGTCCGACTCGCGGTGGGTCTCTCGCCCCACCACCACGCATACAGCAACGAGGAGCAAGTCATGGCGGGCAGCAGCCACGGACACACCCCGGCCGCCTGGACCGGTGTCATCATCGCCTTCATCGGTTTCTGCGTCGCGGGTGCCTTCATGGTGATGGCCAACGTGCCCGGGTTCTGGGCAGGCATGGCCCTCATCGTCGTCGGCGGCCTCGTCGGCGCCGTCATGCGCGCCATGGGCCTCGGCGCGGACAAGAGCCAGCAGCAGCGCCAGGTCGTGCGCTCCGAGAGCTGACCTTCCCCGTACGGAGAGAGGCGGTCCGGCAGGTGCCGGGGCCGCCTCTCTCCGTGTCCGGCCACCGGGCGGCGGGCCCCCGCGCGAGGCACAATGCACGCGTGAGAGCCGAACCTTCGAGCGCCGGGACCACCCGCAAGGGCGCGCCCCCGCTCCCGGCCCGCCTGCTCGTGCCGGCCGGTGTGCTCGCCGCCGTCGCCGGGGCCTTCGCGTACGTCGGCGCCGTCGACCCCAACGAACCCGGCCACTACCCCGCTGCCGCTCCTGCGCCTCACAGGGATCTACTGCCCCGGCTGCGGCGGACTGCGCAGCGCCCACGCCGTCGTCCACGGCGACCTCACCACGGCCCTCGGAGCCAACGCGCTCGCCGTCGCCGGGTACGCCCTCTTCGCGGTGGTATGGGCCGTCTGGGTGGTCCGCGTGGCGCGCGGACGGCCCCCGGGGATCGAGCTGCGTCCGGCGCAGCTGTGGGCCGTCGGCGCCGTGATCACGGTCTTCACCCTCGTACGCAATCTGCCGTTCGGGTCATGGCTGCATCCCTGAACGCGCAGGCCGGCGGGGGTGACGCATGTCCAGGTCGTGGGACGGGCGTCAACCGGATGCGGGGGCTTCGCCCTCCTGCGGATACCATCGCAGTGACCAGCTTGAACGTCAGCTTCAACCGTCAGGGAAGGGGTCCGCTCGCGTGAGTGTGCTCGACGAGATCATCGACGGAGTCCGTGCCGACCTCGCGGAGCGGCAGGCGCGCGTCAGCCTCGACGAGCTCAAGGAACGCGCGGCCAAGGCCCCCGCGGCCAAGGACGGCGCGGCCGCCCAGCGCGGCGACGGCGTCAAGGTCATCTGTGAGGTCAAGCGCTCCAGCCCCTCCAAGGGCGCGCTCGCCGCGATCGCGGACCCCGCCGGACTCGCCGCCGACTACGAGGCGGGCGGCGCCGCCGTCATCTCCGTGCTCACCGAGGAGCGCCGCTTCGGCGGCTCGCTCGCCGACCTGGAGGCCGTCCGCGCCAAGGTCGACGTCCCGGTGCTGCGCAAGGACTTCATCGTCACCTCGTACCAGCTGTGGGAGGCCCGCGCGTACGGCGCCGACCTCGCGCTGCTGATCGTGGCCGCCCTGGACCAGGCCGCCCTGGAGTCCCTCATCGAGCGCGCCGAGTCGATCGGCCTCACGCCGATCGTCGAGGTGCACGACGAGGAGGAGGCCGAGCGCGCCGTCGACGCGGGCGCCCGGGTCGTCGGGGTCAACGCCCGCGACCTGAAGACCCTCAAGGTCGACCGCTCCGTGTTCGAGCGGATCGCCCCCGAGCTGCCGGACAGCGTCGTCAAGATCGCCGAGTCCGGTGTCCGCGGCCCGCACGACCTGATCGCGTACGCCAACGCCGGCGCCGACGCGGTCCTCGTGGGCGAGTCCCTGGTGACCGGCCGCGACCCCAAGGCCGCGGTCTCCGACCTGGTCGCCGATGGCGCGCACCCCGCCCTGCGGCACGGAGCGGGGCTGACCGCACCCCATGGCCATCTCCGCCCGCCTCCGCACCCGGCTCGCCGCCCCGCGGCTGCCGGGCGCCCGCGCGGCGTGTGCGGGGCAGGCGGGTGCGGTACCACATCGGCTCGGAGCCGGGCCAGATCCCCGGGATGCGATGGCGACGCGGCGCCTTGACCGCCGCCGCGAGCTGAAAGCCCCGTAAGGGGCGCGGGGAACTGCGCGACAAGCCCAGGACGGGCCGCAGTCGCGATCAATCCCGGCCAGCAACGGCGCCAGGGCGCACGCGCGCCAGACGTCAACGCCAGTCCTAGCGAGGATTCCGCATGCCCAGCGAATACTTCATCCCGGACCCGGAGGGTCAAATCCCCAGCACCGAAGGCTACTTCGGCGCCTTCGGCGGCAAATTCATCCCGGAGGCCCTGGTCGCCGCCGTGGACGAGGTCGCCGTCGAGTACGACAAGGCCAAGAGCGACCCCGCCTTCGCCGCCGAGCTGGACGACCTGCTCGTCCACTACACGGGCCGCCCCAGCAGCCTCACCGAGGTGCCCCGCTTCGCGGAGCACGCCGGCGGCGCCCGCGTCTTCCTCAAGCGCGAGGACCTGAACCACACCGGCTCACACAAGATCAACAACGTGCTCGGCCAGGCCCTGCTCACCAAGCGCATGGGCAAGACCCGCGTCATCGCCGAGACCGGCGCCGGCCAGCACGGCGTCGCCACGGCCACCGCCTGCGCGCTCTTCGGCCTCGAATGCACCATCTACATGGGCGAGATCGACACCGAGCGCCAGGCGCTGAACGTCGCCCGCATGCGCATGCTCGGCGCCGAGGTCATCGCCGTGAAGTCCGGCAGCCGCACCCTGAAGGACGCCATCAACGAGGCGTTCCGCGACTGGGTCGCCAACGTCGACCGCACGCACTACCTCTTCGGCACCGTCGCCGGACCGCACCCCTTCCCCGCCATGGTCCGCGACTTCCACCGCGTCATCGGCGTCGAGGCCCGCCGCCAGATCCTGGAGCGCGCCGGACGGCTGCCCGACGCGCCGTCGCCTGCGTGGGCGGCGGCTCCAACGCCATCGGCCTCTTCCACGCCTTCATCCCGGACGCGGACGTGCGCCTCATCGGCTGCGAGCCCGCCGGGCACGGCGTCGAGACCGGCGAGCACGCGGCCACGCTGACCGCGGGCGAGCCGGGCATCCTGCACGGCTCCCGCTCCTACGTCCTCCAAGACGAGGAGGGCCAGATCACCGAGCCCTACTCGATCTCGGCGGGCCTGGACTACCCCGGCATCGGCCCCGAGCACGCCTACCTCAAGGACAGCGGCCGCGGTGAGTACCGCGCCGTCACCGACGACGCCGCCATGCAGGCGCTGCGCCTCCTGTCCCGCACCGAGGGCATCATCCCGGCCATCGAGAGCGCCCACGCGCTCGCCGGGGCGCTCGACGTCGGCAGGGAACTGGGCAAGGACGGGCTGATCGTCGTCAACCTCTCCGGGCGCGGCGACAAGGACATGGACACGGCCGCACGCTACTTCGGCCTGTACGACACGGACGCCACCGTCGAGGCGGACGCGTCCGCCACCGGTGCGGAGATCAAGGGGGACGCCAAGTGAGCGGCAACATCCGGCTGTTGAGCGACACCCTGACGGTCGCCCGGGCCGAGGGGCGCGCCGCGCTCATCGCTTACCTGCCCGCCGGCTTCCCCACCGTCGACGGCGGCATCGCGGCCGTCAAGGCCGTCTTCGACGGCGGCGCGGACGTGGTCGAGGTCGGGCTGCCGCACAGCGACCCGGTGCTCGACGGGCCGGTCATCCAGACCGCCGACGACATCGCCCTGCGCGGCGGCCTCAAGATCCGCGACGTGATGCGCACCGTCCGCGAGGCCCACGAGGCGACCGGCAAGCCGGTGCTCGTCATGACGTACTGGAACCCGATCGACCGCTACGGGGTGGAGCGCTTCACCGCCGAGCTGGCCGAGGCGGGCGGCGCCGGGTGCATCCTGCCCGACCTGCCCGTCCAGGAGTCCGGCCTGTGGAGGGAGCACGCCGAGAAGCACGACCTGGCGACCGTCTTCGTCGTCGCGCCGAGCAGCAAGGACGAGCGGCTCGCCACGATCACGGCGGCGGGCTCCGGCTTCGTGTACGCGGCGTCGCTGATGGGCGTCACGGGCACCCGCGAGTCCGTCGGCGAGCAGGCCCAGGACCTGGTGCGGCGCACCAAGGCCACCACCGACCTGCCGGTCTGCGTGGGCCTCGGCGTCTCCAACGCCCGCCAGGCCGCCGAGGTCGCGGGCTTCGCCGACGGGGTGATCGTCGGCTCCGCCTTCGTGCAGCGGATGCTGGACGCCGCGGACGAGACCGCCGGGCTCGCCGCCGTGCGCGCGCTGGCGGCCGAGCTGGCGGACGGGGTCCGCGGCAAGGCGTAACTCGTACGGGTGGTCCTGGACCGGGGAGGCACGCTGGTGCCTCCCCGGTTCGTTGGCGGGGTGTGAGTGAGAAGAACCGTGAGGCAAAGCGATCGGCCCGTGAGCGGCTGACGGAAGAGCGAGAGCGACAGAAGGCCCGCGACAAGCGGCGCCGGGCGCTGATCGTGGGCGCCGCGGTGGTCGGCGTCCTCGGCCTGGCCGCCGTCGTGGGGTTGCTCGCCGCCAATTCCGGCGACGACAAGAGCGACACCTCGGGCCCGGTGGCCGTCCCCGCGGGGGCCGCCGGCGAGGACCGGCTGACGATCCCCCTCGGCAAGGACAGCGCCAAGGCGACCCTCACCATCTGGGAGGACTTCCGCTGCCCGGCCTGCAAGCAGTTCGAGGACACCTACCGCTCGACGATCAACGACCTCGCCGAGAAGGGCCGGCTCAAGGTCGAGTACCACCTGGCCACCCTCATCGACGGGAACATGGGCGGCAGCGGCTCCCTGCGCGCGGCCAACGCCGCGGCGTGCGCCCAGGACGCCGGAAAGTTCCCGGCGTACCACGACGTGCTCTTCAAGAACCAGCCCCCGGAGACCGAGGACACGTACGGGGACAACGGCAAACTGATCGAGCTCGCCGGCCGGGTGGGCGGTCTCGTCACGGACCCCTTCAAGAAGTGCGTCGAGGACGGCGAACACGACAGCTGGGTCGCCAAGTCGAACAAGGCCTTCCAGGACGCGAAGCTCCAGGGCACGCCGACCGTGCTGCTCGACGGGAAGAGCGTCTTCGGCGACGAGCGGAACCCGCTGACCCCGCAGAAGCTGCGGAAGATGGTGGAGGACGCCCACCGGAGCTAGTGCCCCCAAGGGGCATGCCTGTTATGGACCCGTAGCCGGGCTGGTTGCCGACCTCGCCGCCCGGCACGGTAGCGTCGGACCTGCCATGGACCTTGCCTACATTCCCAGCCCGTCCCGCGGTGTGGTCGAACTCGGACCCATTCCGCTGCGCGGCTACGCGTTCTGCATCATCATCGGCGTCTTCGTGGCCGTCTGGCTCGGCAACAAGCGGTGGGTCGCCCGCGGGGGCCGGCCCGGCACCGTGGCCGACATCGCCGTGTGGGCCGTGCCGTTCGGCCTGGTCGGCGGGCGCCTCTACCACGTGATCACGGACTACCAGCTGTACTTCAGCGAGGGCCGGAACTGGGTCGACGCCTTCAAGATCTGGGAAGGCGGCCTCGGTATCTGGGGCGCGATCGCGCTCGGCGCGGTCGGCGCGTGGATCGGCTGCCGCCGCCGGGGCATCCCGCTGCCGGCCTGGGCCGACGCCCTGGCCCCCGGCATCGCCCTCGCCCAGGCCATCGGCCGCTGGGGCAACTGGTTCAACCAGGAGCTGTACGGCAGGGCCACGGACGTGCCGTGGGCGCTGAAGATCACCTCGGCGGATGACGGCCGGGTCCCCGGCACCTACCACCCCACGTTCCTCTACGAATCCCTGTGGTGCGTCGGCGTCGCCCTCCTCGTCATCTGGGCCGACCGCCGCTTCAAGCTCGGGCACGGCCGGGCGTTCGCGCTGTACGTCGCCTCGTACTGCGCCGGGCGCGGCTGGATCGAGTACATGCGGGTCGACGACGCGCACCACGTGCTCGGTCTGCGGCTCAACGTCTGGACCGCGATCGTGGTCTTCGTGCTGGCCGTCGTCTACTTCGTGCTGTCGGCGAAGAAGCGGCCCGGGCGCGAGGAGGTCGTGGAACCGGGTGCGCTGGACTCCGCTGACGTGGCTTCCGACGCTGTGACCTCCGGAGACGTGACCTCCGGAGACGTGACCTCCGGAGATGTGGCCTCCGGCAAGGGTGGCAGCGACGATGACCGTGCGGGTGACGGCGGTTCCGTGAAGCTCACCAAGGGCGAGACGGCCCCCAAGGACGAGGCCGAGTCCGCCGAGTCCGCCAAGAAGGGCTGACACCCCTCTGGTCGTACGTCGATGGGGCCGCCGGATCGGTTGATCCGGCGGCCCCCTCGCTTTCGGCTAGCGCGGACGTCTCGCCAGGGACAGCATCCGCTGCGCGCCCTCCACCACCGCCCGGTCGACGAAGCGTCCGTCCGGCAGGGCCAGGGCGCCCTCGTCCGTCGCCGCCGCCTTGGTGATCTCCTCTGCCTCTTCGATCTCCTCGGCGGTGGGAAGGTAGGCCTGTTCGATCACCGGGAGCTGCCGGGGGTGGATCGCCGCGCGGCCGAGGAAGCCGAGGGCGCGGCCCCGGGCGCAGGACGCGGCCAGGCCGTCGAGATCACGGATGTCGGGGTGGACCGACTGGCTGGGCGGGGGCAGGCCCGCCGCCCGCGCGGCCACCACCACGCGGGAGCGCGCCCAGTCCAGGCCCCGGTCCTCCTGTACGCCGAGGTCGGCGCGGAGGTCCGCCTCGCCGAGGGAGAGGCCGTGCAGGGCCGGGTGCGCGGTGGCGATGGCGAAGGCGTGTTCCAGGCCGAGCGCCGACTCGACGAGGGCGTGCAGGCTGGGGGAGCCGCCGTCGGCGGGGACCGCGCGTTCCGCGACGCGGATGACGTCGGCGCGGGAGGTGACCTTGGGCAGACGCAGTCCCGCCACGCCGGGGAGCGGGGCGATGGCGCGGAGGTCGGCGTCGGCGAGGGGCGTGCCCAGGGCGTTCACCCGGACGTGGACGGGGACGGGGGAGGGACGCGGCTCCGAGAGGAGTTCCGCCGTCGCCGCCCGCGCGTACTCCTTGCGGTCGGGGGCGACCGCGTCCTCCAGGTCGACGATCACCACGTCGGCGCCCGCGCGCAGGGCCTTGGCCACCACCTCGGGCCGGTCGCCGGGGGCGTAGAGCCAGGTCAGGGGGTGGGCGGTGGTCATAGGGCGCCCTCTTTGCGGAGGGTGGCGATCTCCCGTTCCGTCAGGCCGAGTTCGGTGAGGACGGCGTCCGTGTCGGCGCCGTGCGGGCGGCCCGGCCAGCCGATCGCGCCGGGGGTCTCGGAGAGGCGGAAGAGCACGTTCTGCATGCGCAGCGGGCCCAGTTCCGGGTCCTCGACCGTGGTGAGCGTGCCGAGGGCGGCGTACTGCGGGTCCTTCATGACGTCACGTACGTCCTGGATGGGGGCGACCGCCGCCTGTGCCTTCTCGAAGGCCTCGATGACCTCGGCGCGGGTGTGGCGGGCGATCCAGCCGCCGACCGCCTCGTCGAGGACGTCGGCGTGGGCGGCCCGCTCCGCGCCCGAGGCGAACCACGGCTCGGCGATCAGCTCCGGGCGGCCGACCAGGCGCAGCACGCGCTCCGCGACGGACTGCGCCGAGGTGGAGACGGCGACCCAGCGGCCGTCGGCGGTGCGGTAGGTGTTGCGGGGCGCGTTGTTCGTGGAGCGGTTCCCGGTGCGGGGCTGGACGAAGCCCAGTTGGTCGTACCAGAGAGGCTGGGGGCCGAGGACCGTGAGGATCGGCTCGATGATCGCCATGTCCACCACCTGCCCCCGGCCCGTGCGATCACGCGCGGCGAGGGCCGTCAGCACCGCGTACGCCGTCGCCAGGCCCGCGATCGAGTCGGCGAGGCCGAAGGGCGGCAGCGTCGGGGGCCCGTCGGGGGCGCCGGTGATCGCGGCGAAACCGCTCATGGCCTCGGCGAGCGTGCCGAAGCCGGGGCGGCGGGCGTACGGGCCGAACTGGCCGAAGCCCGTGACGCGGGTCAGGACCAGGCGGGGGTTGGCCGCGCTCAGCTCGTCCCAGCCGAGGTCCCACTTCTCCAGGGTGCCGGGGCGGAAGTTCTCCACGACGACGTCGGCGGTGGCGGCCAGGCGCAGGAGCGTGTCGCGGCCGCCGGGCGTGGAGAGGTCCAGGGTCATCGTGCGCTTGTTGCGGCCGAGCAGCTTCCACCACAGGCCGACGCCGTCCTTCGACGGGCCGTGGCCTCGGGAGGGGTCGGGGCGGCTCGGGTGTTCGACCTTGATGACCTCCGCGCCGAAGTCGCCGAGCATCGTGGCGGCGAGGGGGCCCGCGAAGAGGGTGGCCAGGTCCAGGACGCGCAGGCCGGTGAGGGGCGGGGCCGTGGACGGCGGTGTGGTGGGCGGCTGCGGCTCTGTCATGAGGGGGTGCCGTCCGTCGTGCGCGCGGTCGCTTCCGCCGCCTGGGCGTCGATCTCCTTGCGGCACGGCATGGAGGCGGACGCCCCCGGGCGCTGTACGGAGAGCGCGGCCGCCGAGGACGCCCAGTGGAGCGCGTCGGGCACGGACTTGCCTTCGGCGAGCGCCACGGCCAGGGTCCCGGCGAAGGTGTCGCCCGCGCCGGTCGTGTCGACCGCCGTGACCCGGGACGCGGGCACCGTCACCGGTTCGGCGCGCGAGCCGCGTACAGACTGCCCTGCGCGCCGAGGGTGATGACGACCTCGGGGACCTGGGCCAGGAGCGTGCGGGCGGCGGCCGGCGGGTCGTCCGTGATGCCGGTGAGCGCGGCGGCCTCGTGTTCGTTGGGCAGCAACAGGTCGGTGGCGGCGAGGAGTTCGGCGGGGAGCGGTTGCGCGGGGGCCGGGGTGAGGACCGTGCGCACCCCGTGGCGCCGCGCTGCCCGCGCGGCGGTGAGGACCCCCTTGAGCGGGATCTCCAGTTGCAGCAGCAGGGCGTCGGCGGAGGCGATCACGGCCTCGTCGCCTGGGGTGAGGCCCTTGACGGTGCCGTTGGCGCCGGGGACGACGACGATCGCGTTGCCGCCCTCGTCGTCGACGACGATGTGCGCGGTGCCGGTCGGCGTGTCGACCCTGCGCAGCAGGTCCGTGTCGACGCCGGAGTGTTCGAGCGAGGAGCGCAGCTGCGCGCCGAAGGTGTCGGCGCCGACGCGCCGATCATCGAGACGGTGGGCGCCGGCGCGGGCCGCGGCGATGGCCTGGTTGGCGCCTTTGCCGCCGGGGACCGTACGGAACTCGCGGCCCGTCACGGTCTCACCGCGCCGCGGGGCCTCGGCGACGTACGCGACGAGGTCCATGTTGGCGCTGCCGAGACGGCGACTGTGGGGCGTCGGTGTCGCGGGTGTCGGTGTCATGAGCGGTGTGCCTCCCGGGCGGTGAGTTCTGCGAGGGTGTCGAAGCCGATGCCGTCGAAGCCGCCCACGGACGTGGCGAGCCGGTTCTTGAGCGGTGCCGTCCAGCGGGCGGGCAGCGCGGCCGGGTGCCCGGCCAGCAGGCCCGCGACGGACCCGGCGGTCGCGCCGTTGGAGTCGGTGTCCCAGCCGCCGGAGACGGCGCGGGTGATGGAGCCGGTGAAGTCGCCGTCGGCGTGGGTGAGGGCGGCGGCGAGCAGGGCGGCGTTGGGGACGACGTGCACCCAGTGGTGGGTGGGGTGGGCGGCGTGCAGCTGGTCCACGACGGCGTCGAAGTCCGCGATGGCGGTAGCGAGTTGGATGCCGTGGCGGACGGCTTCGCGGAGGGGGGAGTTCCGGGGGACGGCCGCCAGGCCGGTGCGGAGGCAACGGTGGACGTCGTGTCCCCGGCCGCCGCCGCGGCGATGGTGGCGGCGGCGAACACGGCGCCGTGGACACCGTCCGCCGTGTGCGTCAACGCGGCGTCCCGGTAGGCCTGTTCGGCCGCGGCCTCCGGGGCGCCGGGGTTGGTCCAGCCGTGCATGTCGGCCCGGATCAGCGCGCCGATCCACTCGCGGAAGGGGTTGCGGTGGGTGGCGGTGTGCGGGGGTTCGATGCCCTGGAGGAGGTTGCGGTAGGCGACGCGCTCGGCGGTGAACGTGCGTCCGGCCGGCAGCTCGTCCAGCCAGAGCCGTGCGACGTCCTCGGTGGTGAAGGACCTGCCGTGGCGCTGGAGGAGGACGAGGTTCAGCAGGGGGTAGTTGAGGTCGTCGTCCTCGGGCATGCCGTCGATGTTCTCGGCGAGGGAGGTGGGCGCGGAACGCTTGTTCCACGGGTACGCCGCCTTGAGCGCGGGCGGGAGTCCTCGCTCCGTGAACCAGGTCGTCAGCGGCCAGTTGCCCGTCGCCCTGGCGATGCTGCGGATGCCGTCGAGGGGCAGCTTCTCCACCGGCTTGCCGAGCAGGCAGCCCGCGGCCCTGCCGAGCCAGGCGGCGTGGAGGCGGTCGCGGAGGTCCGTGGGGGCGGGCGGTGCGGGGCCGGGTGGGGGCG
>RBWT01000110.1 GCA_004010275.1 Streptomyces huasconensis | reverse complement strand
GGCCGCCGACGCCCACCCCGTCCCCGCGCCCCTGCCGACGCGCCGCACCGCCGACCCGAACCCCTTGGACGTGGTCGACCGCAGGGCCGCGCGCCCCCAAGCCGGCGCCTACGAGATCCCGGCCCCCGGCGGGCTCACCGCGGGACGCGTCCCGGGCGCTCGTACCCCCGAGCCGAAGTCCGCGGCGAAAACCACGGCCAAACCCGCGGCGGAGCCCGCCGCAAAGGCGCGAGAGGCAGCCGGAGCGTCGCGCGCCGTGCCCTGCACCCTCGACGGCGTCACCGGTCTGTCGCCCGAGCGGTTCGCGGACTTCCTCGGGGACCCGGCCGTCACCGCCGACGGCTGCTTGCGCACGCTCGTCTGGACCTGGGACAAGCGGCTCGCCCCCGTGATGTCGGACGCCCACGTCCAGGCCGTTTCCGCGCGCGTCACCCGGCTCGCCGCGGCCCATGACGGCAAGAACGGCAGCAACCTCCTGGAGATGCTCACGTATCTCCACGCCGTCGCCTACCAGGACTTCTCGCACGACGAGATCGACGTCACCGACGGCGACCGTCGACGCCATGCGCCGCGCCGTCGACGCCTTCGGCAAGGCGCGCGTACGTTCGACGTGACCCGGACCAACGCCGAGTCCCTGCGCGAGGCGCTGTACGCCGCGGGCGCGCCGGGGCTGCGGCAGCACCAACTCCCGCTCGTCAAGCGCGTCCTGGCCACGATGGACGCCGACCACCCCGCGACGGCCAAGGACGCCGCCTGGGCCGGCTGCGCGCTCGCCGCCCTCTCCCTCAGCTACCTCGGCGTCTACCCGGGCAACAAGGACACCGCCTTCCACGCGGCGGTCAAGGCCGACGCCTCCTACCGCGCCGCCTTCAAGGCCTTCGCCGGGCACACCCACCTGAAGGGCACGGCCAACGCCTGGGTGGTGCGCGACGCGCTGAGCGAGTACGGCAGGTTCGGCCAGATAGCCGGGCTCCGCGACGAGATCGTTTCCGGACTCGGCGGTCTCGTGACCGTCACGGCCCGCAACTTCGGTGAGGGCAGCGCTCCTTGGGCCAAGGTTGCCGCCTGGCTGAACGAGTTCGAGGCCTGCGCGCCGTACCGGGTCTGCAAGGCCGACATCGAGCGCCGCCTCTTCCCGAGCACCTACACGTACGACAAGGGCGGGATGAAGGTACGCACCGCGCTCGACCGGAAGACCGTCGACCAGCTCTACTACGCGGGCAAGCAGGTCAAGGCGCAGTTCCACCGTGTCCTCGGCACCCAGGAACCGCTCGCCGGTGACCCCAACACCGGTCTGACAGCGGTGCTTTACGCATCCCGCGCCGACTACGAGAACTATCACCCGCTGCTCACGGGGATGGGCACGGACAACGGCGGCGTATACATCGAGCGCGGCGCGACCTTCTACACCTACCAGCGGCGCGTCCCGCAGGACTCGACGCTGTCGCTGGAGGAACTCTTCCGCCACGAGTACACGCACTACCTCAACGGCCGCTGGGCCGTGCCCGGCTTGTTCGGCGAGGGCCCCTGGTACGAGGGCGACCGCACCACCGCCATGGACGAGGGCACCGCCGAGTTCTTCGACGGCGCCACCCGCGACGACGGCATCAAGGTCCGCAAGTCCCTGGTGCAGGGCGTCATCGACGACACGGCCGACGGCGGCCCGCGGATGAGCGTCGACCAGATCCTGCACGCCACGTACGAAGGGGACGGCTTCCGCTTCTACGACTACGCGGGCACGTTCTTCGAGTTCCTGTGGACCGAACGCCCGGCGCTCATCCAAGAGATGTACCGTCACCTGCGCGCCGACGACCCCGCCGCCTTCGACGCCTGGCGCGACCGGCTCGGCGGGGACCGCGGGCTGCAGAGCGCGTACGACGCCTTCCTCGACAAGCAGATCGCGCACGTCGACGACCTGTTCGTGCCCGACACGACGTACGTACCGGTCGACCGGCTGCGGGACACCACCACCACTCAGGTCCGTGACTCCTTCAGGTCGACCACCGGCGTCACGCCCCAGTGCCGCTCGAACGGTGCGCCGGAGCGACCGCGTTACACCTGCACGGGCCGGATCACGGCCCGCTTGAGCGCCGCCGACGACCCTGACGCCGTCTTCCGGGACATGACGGAGACGGTGGACTACTTCCTGCTGGAGAGGGCCTCGGCGGGGCACAACAACCTGGCCGACATGAACTGCTCGTTCGGTGGGGTGGAGGTCTGGACCGACGGCAGCGCGGGCAGCGCGGACTTCAGCTGCGAGGGCCCGCTCCGGGGCTGAGCGCCGCCCGGCACCGGTACCGGGCGGGGTCCCCGCCTGGCCGGGAGGCGTCAGCCGGTGGCGCCCACCAGCAGCTCGGCCGCCGCGATCCCCGACACGCGGGTCGCGCCGTGCGTGATCAGATGCGCGGCGCCGAGCGCGTCGCCCGACGGGACGCCCATCTCGACGACCAGGGCGTCGGGGCGGCTGCGCAGGAGGCGCGTCAGCGTGTCGGTCATCCAGCGGTGGCGTGCCGCGTCACGGACCACGACCACCAGGGCGCGGCCCGTCGCCGGGGCCAGCGCCTCGCGCTCCAACAGGCTGTTGGAGTGGGCGAGTTCTGGCTCCGTGAGGCGGACGGACGTGGTGCCGGGGCGCAGGTCCCGCAGGGGCTGGGCGACGCCCCAGGGGGTGCGGCCGTCGACGGCGAGGTTCATCGTCGGCGAGAGTTCCACGACGTGCGGCGACCCGACGAGGGGCAGCGCGGCGGTGCCGGCGCCGTGCCGCACGTGGACCGCGCGGCGGGCCGCGATCAGGCCGATGCTCGTGACCGGGCTGGTGTCCGTAACCCGGCCGGTGCCGGTGCCGGTGCCGGTGCCGGTGGCCGCGACTCGCCCGGTGCCGCCGCCCATAACCCGGCTGGCGTCCGTGACCCGCCGGTGCCGGTGCCGGTGCTCCGTGCGGTGCCCGCCCCCTGTCCGGCACCCAAGCCCCGGCCGGTGTCCACCGCCGGGCCGGCGCTGGTGTCCACCCCCGGCCCCACACCGAAGTCGCCCCCAGCGGCCGTCACGGCCCGGGACCTCTGCCCCGACCAGGCCGCGAAGTCCCGCACGCGCGCGCCTCGCCTCCGCCAGGCGTTCCTCGGGGAGCGTGCCGTCGAGGACGGCCTTCACCAGGGCCGTGGCGAGCAGGTCCACCGTCTCCTCACCGGCGCTCTCGCCGCCGCGCACACCGCGTCGACGCCGCCCGCGACCGCCCTGACGGTCGCGCCGTCGATGCCGTAGCGGTCGGTGACGGCGCCCATCTCGATGCCGTCCGTGACCAGGAGTCCGTCGAAGCCCAGTTCCCCGCGCAGCAGGTCCGCCAGGATGCGGGGGCTGAGGGTCGCGGGCAGGTCGGGGTCGTACGCGGGGGCCAGCAGATGGGCGGTCATCACCGCGCGGACACCCGCCTCCGCCGCCGCGATGAACGGCGGCAGCGCGGTGAGCGCGATCTCCTCGGCCGAGCCCTGGATCTGCGGCAGACCGTAGTGCGAGTCGACGACCGTGTCGCCGTGGCCGGGGAAGTGCTTGGCGCAGGCGGCGACACCGGCACTTTGGAGGCCGCGAATCCAGGCGGCCGTGTGCCGGGAGACGAGGTCGGTGCGGGAGCCGAAGGAGCGTACGCCGATCACCGGGTTGAGCGGGTTGGAGTTCACGTCGGCGCTGGGCGCGAAGTTGAGCGAGACGCCCGCGGCGTGCAGGTCGCGCCCGATGTCGTGCGCCACGCGCTCGGTCAGGTCGATGTCGTCGACCGCGCGCCGAGGGCGAGGTTGCCGGGGCGCGACGAGCCCGTCCATGCCTCCAGGCGGGTCACGTCGCCCGCCTCCTCGTCGATGGCCACGATCAGGTCGGGGTTCTCCGCCCGCAGGGAGGCGGTGAGCCGCGCGACCTGCTCGATGCTCTCGATGTTCCGCGAGAACAGCACGACGGAGCCCAGGCCCTCGGAGACCCTCCGCCGCACCCAGTCGGGGGCCGTGGTGCCCTCGAAGCCGGGTTGCAGCACGGAGTGGGCCAGGTGCTCCAGAGTCGGGTCACTGCTCGATGCGCTCGGTGCCATGGCGCGACCTCCGAAGTTGCGGCTACGTGGCTCGTGTGACGTGGTGCGAGGCGCGGGGCTCCTGCTGATTGGTCCAGGCCAATCGGATAGTGGATATTGGCTCGTATCGATCGAGGCTGTCAAGGAGTCCGAACCGGCCGGGACCGGCGAATTCGGCGCCTCGGAGGCGGAGTTGGGCGATCCTGGTGACTTCCGCTGATCGCACCCGGTGAGGAAGTGGGCCATGCGCAGGTACGAACTTGTCGGCAGGCGCGACATCAGGCTGGTCACCGACGCGGCGGTGCCGGACCCCGGACCGCTGGAAGTCCTCGTCCGCGTCCGCGCCTGCACGGTCTGCAACCGCAGCGACCTCGCCTACTTCCACTACCACGGCCTGCGCGACCACTGCTCCCAAGGCTGTTTCGGTCACGAGATCGCCGGGGTCGTCGAGGCGACCGGCGCGGGCGTGCGCCGGGTCGTGCCCGGTCAGCGGGTCTTCGTGCGAACGCCGCTCACCACCGGGTACGCCGACTTCGCGCTGGCCCGCGAGATCTCCGTGGGCGCGCTGCCCGACGCCGTCCCCTTCGAGCAGGGCGCCCTCCTGCAGCTGCTGCCGCTCGCCGTGCACGCCACCCGCGGCATCCGGCTCGGCGACCGCGTCGTGATCGTCGGCCAGGGGCCCGTCGGGCAGATGGCGCTGCGCGTGGCGGTGGCGCGCGGCGCCGCCGAGACGGTGACGTCGACCTCGACGAGGCGCGCCTGGCGCACTCCACGCCGCCGGGGCCGACGCGGTACGCCGCGTGGACGGCGGCCGGGAGCAACTGCTGGCCGTCGGCGCGGACTTCGACGTCGTCGTGGACGCCGTCGGCACCCCCACCACCCTCAACGCCTGCGTGGAACTCGTACGACAGAACGGCCTCGTCGTCCTCCTCGGCACCCACCACATCGACACCCACGTCAGCGTCGACCTGGTCACCTGGGAGCGCAAAGGGCTGCGGGTGCACAGCTCCGCCGAACCGCTGGACACCGCCCGCGCCGAGGCCCTCGCCGTCGCCGAACGCCTCGCCCACCGGCGCACCGACGCCCTGCGCCTCGCCGACCTCCACACGCACACCTACCCCCTCGACGAACTCCCGAAGGCCATGGAGCAGCTCTCCGCGAGCCGCGTGCTCCACCCCGACGCCGAACACGCCCCTTACGACGGGCCGCCGCGCGAGACCCTCAAGGTGGCGATCGTCCCGTGAGCCCGGTGCGGCGGCTGAGCCCGGCGTGAGGTGGGGCATCGCCGGATACGGCGACATCGTGACGCGGCGTGCGCTGCCCGCCCGCTGCGCGCGCTCGGCGAGGAACCGGCCGTCCTCTGGGGCCGCGACCCGCACCGCGCGGCGCGCGTCGCCGAGCGGTACGCCGTCCCCAGGTCCGGCGCCGACCCGCGGGTCCTCCTTTCCCGACGTCGACGCCGTGTACATCGCCACTCCCGTCGCCGCCCATGTGCCGCTCGCCCGCGCCGCGTTGGACGCCGGCCTCCCGGTCCTCGTCGAGAAGCCGCTCGCCGGAGGGCTCGCGACCGGCGCCGCGCTGGACACCGCCGGGCCGTGCGCGGGCGTCGCGTACTACCGCAGGCTCGCCCCCGCCGTACGCCGGCTCCGCGCCGAGCTGGCCGACTGGACACCCGAGCGGGTCGAGGTTCGCTTCCGGTGCGCGTTCGCACCGGGCCCCGGCGCCCCGATGCGCTGGCGCACCGACCCGGCCGTGTCGGGCGGCGGTGCGCTCGCCGACGCCGGCAGCCACCGGATCGACCTGCTGCTCCACCTCTTCGGCCGTCCGTACGAGATGACGGCCCGGCTCGGCGGCCGCTTCCCCCGGGGCGCGGAGCGGCGGGCCGACCTCACCCTGCGCTGGCGGTCCGGGCTGCGGGCCCACTGCCTCGTGGAGTGGAGCGAGGGCCCGCCGATCGACCGCCTCGAACTCACCGGCGCCGGGCGCACCGTGACCCTCGACCCGCTCGACGCGGGGCGGCTCACGGGCCTGGCGGAGACGCCGCTCCTCCTGCCCCCGGCGGCCAATCCGCACCAGCCGCTGTTCGCCGACTTCGCTGGGGCTGTGGCGAGGGGCGGGGCGCCGGTGTGCCCGGTGGCCGAGGCCCGGCTCGTCGACGAGGTGATCGTGGCGGCGGAGCGCTCGGAGGCGGCGGGCGGCGCTCCGATCCGCCTGGAAACCTGAACACCATGCGCCCTGCTGAAATCTCACGCCCCGTCATCCGCCGACCACGGTGTCAGCCAGCGCGGGTCGGGCGTGTCGGCGGCGCGTACGAAACGCACGTCGGCGGAGAGCCGCATCGCGTCCGTGGTGGTGTCCAGGGACGCGTGGATGACGCGCGGCACGTGCACCATCACGTCACCCGCCGCGAAGTCGGCCCACAGCCAGCGGCGGCCGAGCGTGCGGGCCGTCAGCTCCAGGTCGTGGCAGATCTGGCGGCGGTCGGCCGGCCGGTCGGTGATGTCGCGCAGCGGCGCGTACTCCTCGGGCGGCAGCCGGTGCGAGCCCTCCAGGTACACGAGCGCGCCGGTGCGCGGCGGACAGTCGCCCACGGGAATCCACACGGTGACGACGGCGGGCGAACCACGGTCCATGTAGTCGAAGTCGACATGTGCGCGCGAGGCCCGGCGCGCACCCCGGTGGAAGAGGCGCAGGATGCGGCGCGGCAGCATCCGCGCTCGGCGCCGAGGAGGAGCGCGGCGAGCGAGGCGAGGGCCGGGTCGCTCACGAACCGGTCGAAGGCCGCCGAGCGCACGAACGTGTACGCGGGGTGCCCCGCGACCCCGTACTCCGGCAGTCCGTCGGGCACCCGGCCGGAGAAGATCCCGTCCTCGGGGGTGGTGCCCGCCGCGAGCAGGCCCGGCGGGAAGAGCGAGAAGTACCGGCCGCGCATCCGCAGGACCGCCGAGCGGTCGAGCAGCCCCGGCAGATACAGATAGCCGTCGGCGTGCAGGCGCGCGCGGAGCGCGGCCGGGTCCCTCGGCGGCAGCAGGTCCGCGCTGGGGCGCAGCGGGCCGAAGAGTTCCGGCGTGCAGGGTATCGGTACGCCGTTCGACGACAGGTTCACGGTGCGTGTCCCTCGATCCATCGGGCCTTCGGTCAGTAGACGCCTTCCACTGCTTCGGCACTGGCCTCGCCGTCCTCCTGGAAGGGCCGCACGGCCGCGACCCCGTCCCAGGGGAACCACGGGTGCGGCCCGGTCCTGACCGCGCTGTCCCGCTCCAGGAGATTGGGCAGGAAGAGGTCTTCGAGGAGGGTCGTGGCGCGTACCCGGCCGCGCTCACCGACGGCGACCTCGCGCCACGGGTCCCCGGGGTCGACGACCTTCAACACCGCGAAGGGCGGCGGCAGATGGTAGGAGTGCCCGGCCCCGGCGGCACGCCGTTCCGCCGCGCCGTCGTCCGTCACGTCGGCCTGGAGGGCGTGCCCGACGAGCGTGTTGCCGTAGGTGTCGATCCACTGCACGCCCCGCAGATGCTCCTGGCGCAGGAACGCGGCCTCGGCGGCGGTGCACGACGTACCGCCCGTGCACACGGCCCGGATGCCGTACGAGTGCAGCGGGCGCGGCAGCCGCATCGCCAGCTCCAGGAGCAGCCGCGCGGTGGTGAAGAGCAGAGAGGGGCGCTCGGCGGCCAGCAGGGTCAGGGTCTGGTCGATCAGGTGCGCGGTGTACGCGTCCGCCTCGCCGCCCGCCCGCAGCGCGGCCTTCACCCAGCGCGGGTCGAAGTCGATGGCGTGCACCGCGCCGCGCCAGCTGTCCGCGAGGCCCTCCACGAAGTGCCCGTACGCGTGCGGCCCCGCCCGGCGTCATGGCGAGCACGTCACCGCCCGCCACGCCGCGTGCCTCGAGGACCGTGCGGTAGATCTCCACGTCGTACGCGAGGCGCGTGACGTTGACGACGCGGCAGGGCGCGCCCGTGGTGCCGCCGGTCTCGAAGACGCGGAAGGGGCGGTCGCGGTAGCCGCGGGGGAGGAGGTCGCGGGCGGGCGCGGCGCGCAGCTCGGCCTTGTCGAAGAGGCCGAAGAGCTCCAGCGCGGCGAAGCCGTCGACGTCCTTGAGGGGGTCGAAGCCGAGCGTCGCGCGCCTGGCCGCCCAGAACGGGCTCGCGGTGTCCGGGGCGAAGTGCCAGCGCATCATCCGCCGCGTCCAGGTGTCGAGGTCCACGCCCAGCTCCGGCACGCGGGAGCGCAGGGTGCCGGTCAGCGTGTCGAAGGCGGTCGTCATGCGGGGCCTCACTTCGCTGGGCGGTGCACGAACAGGGACTCGGCGGTGACGGCCCGTACCGTCCCGGGCGCCGCGGCGAGGACGGCGGCGAAGGGGAAGGGGACTTCGTGGCCGACCAGGGGGTGGCCTTCGGGCGCCTGGAGCCGTACGAGGCGGGGCAGCACGCACGGCGCGCCGTCGACCTCCACGATCGGCTCACGGCGGGTGAGCATGCGGTCGCCCGGGCGCATGCGCTCGTGGACGGAACGCAGCGCACGGTGGGCCTCGGCGGGTTCGCGGAAGACGGTGAGCGGCCGGTCACGGGAAGCCGGGTCCGGCGAAATGGTGTCGAGCGCGGCGCCGAGGGAGGACGCCAGGGCGTGGCTCTGGGAGGGGTCGGTGCAGACGACGGTGCGTACGTTGCTGCAGAACCGCCCGGCGTCGGCCGCGACCAGGGGCAGCAGCCAGTCCACGGCCGCCTGGACGGACATGCCGGGCGGCACCAGAGCGCAACCCCGGCCGGGACCGTGCAGCGTGAGCGAGTCCGCGTCACGGACCGACGCGGCGAGGCCCGCGCCCCCGTAGACGACCCGTCGGTCCGCGAGCTTCAACAGGCCGTGCAGCGCTCGCTGTTCGGTGGGGTAGAGGCCGATGCGGGCGGCGGGCCAGCCGACGGCGAGCAGGGTGGCGACGAGCCGGGCCGCGGAGAGCGGCTCGCGCCGGCTCGGCCGCACCCAGACGGCACCCGAGCGCTCCGCCTGGTCGAGCACCGAGTCCAGGCACGTGAACGTGTTGCCCGGCAGCGCGACGAGGCTCAGCCGGTCGTCGGGCACCGGCTCACCGCCCCAGCTTCAGCAGCGCCTCGCGCAGCATCGCGCACCAGCGGTCCACCAGCGGCCTCGGCAGCCCGGCCGTGCCCCACAGCGCCGCACGGAAACCGACGGCGTCCTGCGCGCCGACGCCGCCGCCGTGACGGTGCCCCGGCCGAACAACTCCACTGCTTCAAGCAGCAGTTCGCGGCGCCCGGCGAGCGGCTGCAGGGTGGCGCGCGTGGTGTCCCACCACCGCCGGTCGGCGTGGGCGACGATCTCCGGGACCAGCGCGAGACCGTACGAGGCGCCCTCCGTGCCCGGCAGCGCGGCGGTGTCCAGCGACGTCCGCCACTCGCCTCTGCGGAAGGCGCGGACCACCGCCGTCACGACAGCTCGCTGCGGAGCGCGGTGACCACCCGGATCTGCTCGGCCTCCGTGAGGGACGGGTACAGCGGCAGGGCGATATGGTGACGGACGAACCGGCGCGCCCGCTCGAACGGCCCCTCGCTGCTTGCGGGTTGGTGACCGTCCGCGAAGTACGGGTGATCGCAGAGCAGATGGTCGTAGACCTCGCCGGCCAGGGACACGCCGTGCCGTTCCCGCAGCCGCTTCTTCAGCAGTGTGCGGTCGAGCGGCCCGTCGGGGTCGAGGTGGGCGAGGTACTTGTAGAAGTTGCTGTCCGATCCGTCGGGCACGGCGTGCGGCCGGAGCCCCGGCACGTCGGCCAGCAACACGTCGTAGCGGGCAGCCAGTTCGCGGCGCACCGCCAAGGTGCGCGCGAAACGCTCCAGGTCGACGGTGCCGAGGGCGGCGTGCAGTTCGCTCAGGCGCCAGTTGCCGCCCGGGCGGTCGTGGAGCGTGGAGCCCTGGGCACTCTTGCCGTGGTCGCGCCAGCGCCGCACCTGCTCCGCGTCGTCCGGCAGCGCGGCGGACAACAGACCGCCCTCACCGCTGACGGCGACCTTGGTGGGGAAGAACGAGAAGGCGCCGAACCGGCCGAAACTCCCCGCCGGGCGGCCGCCGAGCGTGGCACCGAAGGCGTGCGCGGCGTCCTCCACCACCGGGATGCCGCGCTCCCGGCAGTACGTGAGCACCGCGTCCAGCGCGGGTGACACGATGCCGCCGATGTGCACCGGCAGGACGGCGGCCGTGTCGGGGCACCGGTCGACAGCCGCGCGCAGGGCGTCCGGGTCCATGCCGAGGCCGTTCGGCTCGATGTCGACGAAGCGGACGGCCGCGCCGAGCGCACCGCCGACACGGCCGTGGCGAAGAACGTGTTGACCGGCACGAGGACGGTGCGGCCCGCCACGCCGACGATCCGCAGCGCTATTTCCAGGGCCGCCGAGCCGGACGCCACGGCCACCGTCTCGGCGCCGCCGGTCCAGGCGCGTGACAGCGCCGCGAAGCGCGCGACCTGCGGGCCCTGGGTGAGCACGCCCGAGGCGAGCGCGGCGTCGACGCGGTCGAGCACGGCACGCCGCTCGGACACCTCGAAGCGGATGCGCTGGGCGGGCACAGCGAAGTGGATGCGCTGGGCGGGCACATCAAGGCCTGTGCGCTCGGCGGGCACGGCGTCGCATGCCGTGACGGCGTCAGCGGCATCACCGGCGTCACCGGACAGGGAACGCGTGAAGAAGTCCGCCGCGTGGCCGACGTGCGTGCCGTGGCCCATGGGCAGTTCATGGATCTCAGCGGAGGCGCCCGCCACCGCGAACGCGGCCCGGACCCTGTCCGCCGCCGCGCGCGCATCGGCCGGTTCCAGATAGGTGTCGGCGGTGCCGTACTGGAGCTGGAGGGGTGCCGGGGCGAGCGCGGCGTACAGGTCCGCGAGGTCGGCGTACTCCAGGATGCCGGGGAGCGCCGCGCCTTCGTGGCCGGTCAACAGCCGCGCGTACAGGGCCTGATAGCTGCCGAGGTGGCTCGCCGCGCAGGAGCGGGAGGCCTTGGCGGGGTGCCAGCAGCGCGGTGTGCAGGGCGACCGCCGCGCCGAGGCTGTGGCCGAACAGGCCGAGCGGTCCGGGTCGGCGCGCGGGTGCGCCGCCAGTACGTCGAGCGCGCCCAGGGCGTCGCCGACGAGCGCGCCGAGCAGGGAGCGGCCGGTCAGCGCGAACGTGTGGGCCAGCAGCGTCCCTTCGTCCCGGCCGGCTCTGCGTTCCTCGTCGAGGCCGCCGCCGATGCCGTGGTCGAAGGAGAGCGTGACGAAGCCCGCCCGCGCCAGGTGCTCGGCGACGTTGCGGTCGGGGTGGTCCGGCGGCACGTCTCCGGTGAGCTGGTCGAGGCGGGCGTTGCGGCCGCCGAGGACCAGGACGGCCGGGCCGCGCGGGACGCCGAGCGCCGCGAGGAGGGTGCCGTGGAAGGTGCCGCGTACGGGCGAGTCGAGGACCAGTCGCTCACGGTGCAGGCCGTCGCGCACCGAGACGTGGGTGTCGGTGACGGTGAGGGGCGCCCGCTCGACACGGGCCAACCGCTCGACCACCGAGCGGAGTTGGCGGAGGGCGGCGGCACGGTCTTCGGTGGCGTCATCGGCGGCCGGGCGCAGCACGGCACGGCGGCGAGGAGCCTGCGGAGGTGACGGAGCTGCATCCGCGGCTCAGACGAAGTCGCCGTGCAGGGTGCTGGGCACTTCCAGCGCGTACGCGTCCAGCGCCTCGTCCAGTTTGATCTGGCCGCGTTTGAGGAGTTCCAGGAGTTCGTTCTGGGGGCGGTAGAAACACGATTTGCACAGGTCGGTCCTGCGCGGGTTGGAGGCCTCCCATTCGGCGCGCGGACCGCCTTCGAGTACCTCCGCATACCCCTGCTCGATGACATTGCCGATGAGATAACGGCTGTTGAGGTGGACCTGGGGGCACGGATAGAGATTTCCGTCGGCGCCGACCGCCGTGACGAAACGGCTGTAGTGGCAGCGCTCGAAGTCGCCCTCGACCTCCTCGACCTGGTCCATCGGGCCGCGGTCCAGCTTGGGCACCGAGACCTCGAAGGCGTCGGTGGAGAGAGCCGCGGCCGTGGTGAGCGACTCGGCGATCTGCGGCATCACGGATTCGATGGTCTCGTGCCCGAGCGCGCTGTAGAACTCCGGCTCGAAGCGCACGTAATGCGCGCCGGATTCCCGGGCGATATGGGCCGCCGGGAGGATCTCGCGGTAATTCTGGAGGGTGATCACGTAGTTGAAGCCGATGCGGAAGTCGGGGTCGACGGCGCTCTCCCTGAGCTTGCCGACCGCTCCGACGAACCCCGAGAAGGTCTGCTCCCGGTCCCGGGTGATGGCGTCGAAGGTGGCCTCCGTGCCCGCGTTCAGGCCGATGCGGACCCAGGTGTGGGTTTCGGCGACACAGTCGGCCACCTTCGGCCGGCCGAGCCGTGAGCCGTTGGTGATCAGCCCGATCCGCAGGCCGGCCGCGTGCCCGGCCCGGCAGATGTCGGTGTAGCCCGGGTGGATGGTGCACTCGCCGCTGCCGCAGAAGGTCACCGCGCGCCCGTCGTTCTCGGCGAACTCCCGCAGCAGCGTGACCGCCTTGTCGGTGGCGATGGAGTCCCTGAACGAGAACAGGTCGTAGAACTGTTCCTCGTTCGGTGAGTGGAAGTTACAGAAATTGCAGCGCATATTGCAGGCGCCCATGATGCCGATCCGCATATGGACCGGCTTGATCTCCTGGCCCGCGACGAACCGTCGGAGCAATGCGCCGTGGGCCAGGACCTTCTGCGGTGAGTGCGCCTGATCGAGACTGACGAGGGGCAGTCCTTCACGGTTCTGGGGGGCTGCCATGTCGATGTCGCCGGCACCAGGTGTGCTGTTCACGAACCCCCCACGCAAGATGGATGTGCGTTGACGCTGTTCGAGACGGTCCTTGCGACAGTAGGGAGCCCCACCGGACCTGTCAACAAGCCTGGAAAGCAAGCTGGTTGACGGTGATGGGTAGTGCTCAGGCGGTGGCCGGGCCGAGGTCACGGAGGAAGTCGACGACCGACGCCGTGATCTCCTCCTTGCCGAGACCGAGGCCGGTGAGCGGCCCTTCGCCGTCCTCGAATTCGATGAGGGCGAGCAGGATGTGTTCGGTGCCGATGTAGTTGTGACCGAGGCGCAGCGCTTCGCGGAAGGTCAGTTCGAGCACCTTGCGGGCCCCCGCGTCGTACGGCACGAGTTCGGGCACCTCGGCGGCGGTCGCGGGCAGGGCGTCCAGGGCGGCCCGGCGTACGTCGTCCAGGGAGACGCCCTGCGCGGTGATCGCCTTGGCGGCGAGGGCCTCGGGCTCGCTCAGCAGGCCGAGGACCAGGTGCTCAGTGCGGATCTCGTCGTGCTGGGCCGCTTTGGCCTCGTTGTGCGCGGCCATCAGGACGCTCTTGGCCCGGGGGGTGAAGCGGCTGAAGCCCTGGCTGGGGTCGAGGTCGTTCGTCTCGCCCGGCTTCTTCGGCACGAACCGCTTCTGGGCGGCCTGCCGGGTGACGCCCATGCTCTTGCCGATGTCGGTCCAGGACGCGCCGGAGCGGCGCGCCTGGTCCACGAAGTGGCCGATGAGGTGGTCGGCGACGTCGCCGAGGTGGTCGGCGGTCGATGACCGCGTCGGAGAGCTGGTCGAGGGCGTCGGTGTGGACCTTCTTGATGGCTTCGATGAGGTCGTCGAGGCGGACCGTGGGCGGCTGAGGAGTGCTGTCGGATCGCGTCATGTGACAACCGTAGGTTGACAGTTCGTGGGTGTCAACCATCGGTTGACATGGGGTTCGGGTGGGACGGGGGGTTCAGGCGGGGAGCGGTACCCGTGTCATTGACGGGGCTGGGGGCCGCTTGTCAGTTCGGTGGGGTTGGCATTCAGGTCGTCGCGTAGGACTCGGGCGGTGTGGGAGGTGGGGTGGTGCAGGAGTTGGGCGGGGGTGCCGGAGAAGAGGAGTTGGCCTCCGTGGCGACCGCCGTCGGGGCCGAGGTCGATGATGTGGTCGGCGTGTTCGATGACGTCCAGGTCGTGTTCGATGACCAGCATGGTGTTGCCCGCGTCGACGAAGCGGTCGAGCAGGGCCAGCAGGGTCTGGGTGTCGGACATGTGCAGGCCGGTGGTGGGCTCGTCCAGGATGTAGATGCGGCCGGTCTTGTGGAGTTCGCCGGCCAGTTTGAGGCGCTGGCGCTCGCCGCCGGAGAGGGTGGACAGCGGCTGGCCGAGGGTGAGGTAGCCCAGGCCGACTTCGTTCAGCAGACCGATCTTGCGGGTGAGGGCGCGTTCGGTGAAGAAGGTGGCGGCTTCCTCGGCGGTCAGGGCGAGGACCTCGACGATGTTCTTGCCGTTCAGGGTGTGTTGGAGGACTTCGGGGGCGTAGCGGCTACCGGCGCAGGTTTCGCAGGTGGTGGTGACCGGGTCCATGTAGGCCATGTCGGCGGTGATCTCGCCCCGGCCCTTGCAGGCGGGGCAGGCGCCGCGCGAGTTGAAGCTGAACAGCCCCGGCTGCACGCCGGTCGCGTCGGCGAAGGACTTGCGGATGGTGTCCATGACGCCGAGGTGACTGACGGGTGTGGAGCGGGAGGAGGCGGCGATACCGGCCTGGCCGACCAGGAGCGCGTCAGGGTGCCGGCGGGCGAGGACGTCGGTCACGAGGGTGGATTTGCCGGAGCCGGCGACCCCGGTGAAGACCGTCAGTACGCCGGTGGGCACCTGGAGGGTGAGGTTCTTCAGGTTGTGCACATCCGCGTTCTCGATGGTCAGGTGACCGGTCGGAGCGCGGAAGGACGTCTTCAGGGCGGGCCGGCGGCGCAAGGCGCGACCGGTGGTGGTGTCGGCGTGGCGGAGTCCGTCAGGGGTGCCCTGGTGGACGATGTGTCCGCCGTGGGTGCCGGCGCCGGGGCCGAGGTCGATGACGTGGTCGGCTGCGGCGATGACGTCGCGGTCGTGCTCGACCACCAGGACGGTGTTGCCGCGGTCGCGCAGCCGGCGCAGCAGGGTGTTCATGCGGCCGACGTCACGCGGGTGCAGGCCGGTGGAGGGCTCGTCGAAGATGTACGTCATGCCGGTGAGGCTGGAGCCGAGGAAGCGCACCATTTTCAGGCGCTGTGACTCGCCGCCGGAGAGGGTGGAGGTTTCCCGGCCGAGGTTGAGGTAGCCCAGGCCGATGTCGTCCAGGCGACGCAGGCCGGCGCTCGCCTGCCGGGCCAGCGGGGTGCCGAGGGGGTGGTCGACCTTTCCGAGCACCTGGATCAGTTCGGTGACCTCCATGGCCATGTGGTCGGTGATGGTGTGACCGTTCACCTGGGTCTTCAGCGCGGCCTGGTTCAGCCGTGCGCCGTGGCAGGTGGGGCAGAGGCCCTGGATGGTGAACTCCTCCACCGCCTTGCGGGTGCGGGCTGACAGGCCGGAGGTGTCACGGCCGAGGTAGAGGCGGTGGAAGCGCGGGACGAGCCCTTCATCACCGGCCGCTGTCGAGCCCGGCTCGCCGTGCAGCAGCCGCTCCCACTCGGCAGCGCTGAAATTCTCGAGCGGTTTGTCGAGGTCGAAGCGACCGGTGCGGGTGAACAGGTTCCACTGCACGCCGCCCACGTTGAACATCGGGAACAGCAGCGCGCCCTCGTTCAGCGACCGGGAGACATCGAAGAAGCGGTCCAGGTCGGGCTGGATCGTGTGGCCGAGCCCGGCACAGGTCGGGCAGGCCCCCTCGGGGGTGTTGAACGAGTACGCCGTCGCCATCCCCGCCGAGGGCTCCCCGCACCGGGAGAACAGCAGCCGGATGATCGGCGCGATGTCGGTGGCCGTGCCGACGGTGGAACGGGCGTTGGCCCCGATCGGCTTCTGGTCCACGACCACCGCTGTCGACAGGTGGTCGATCACATCGGCCTCGGGCCGCTGATGGCGTGGCAGCCGGTTGCGTACGAAGGTGGGGAACGTCTCGTTCAACTGGCGCTGCGCCTCGACGGCGAGGGTCGCGAAGACCAGGGAGGACTTGCCCGAGCCGGATACCCCGGTGAAGACGGTGATCTTGTTCTTCGGGATGCGTACCGATACGTCGCGCAGGTTGTGCTCGCGTGCCCCCTCGATGACGATCTGCTCGGTCGCGGTGGTGTCGGCGGTCGCGGTGGTGCTGGGGGTCATCGTCTTCCCTTTGGGTGGAGAGGGAGCGGGCTGAGCGGAGGCCGGAGGGTGAGACCGGCGCCGCGGAAGGGCTCCCGCCGGACGCGACCGACCGGGCCGGAGGAGTCGGTGCCTTCAAGCGCATGGCCCGGCCGTCGGCGGTGCCTCGGGGGTGACCTGCGGGTGTCTTCCACGGTAGAAGCGTTTTAGGACAGTGAACGTCCTAAAAGGAGGGGATCGTGGGGGCATGCATGATTTCACCCACTCTTTCCCGGGTTCATGATGCGCTGGGAACATCTGGCCACCGAAGCGGATGGCGTGTCCGCCGACTTCCGGGGCATCACCTTCCACGAGGTCGCCGCCAGGTCGATGCTCAACCGGATGCGCGGCGCCACCAAGGGTGGTGTGGCGTGGACGTTCAACCCGTATCGCGGCTGTTCGCACGCCTGCACCTACTGTCTGGCCCGCGATGGCCACGACCACCTGGGCCTGGGCATCACCACCGGGTTCAGCAGCCAGATCGTCGTCAAGACGAACGCGGCCGAGATCCTCGACAGCGAGCTGCGACGCGGCAGGGCCCGCGGCGACTGGGTCATGATGGGCGTGGCCACGGATTGTTATCAGCGTGCCGAGGGCCGCTTCACACTGATGCCCGGCATCCTGCGTGCGCTGGCCGCTCACCGGATCAGCTTCACCACCGCGACCAAGAGTGCCCTGCTCTCCCGCGACCTCGACCTGTTCGCCGAGGCGGCCGAAAGCGCCCCGATCCTGGTCATGACCTCGATCGGCTCACTGGACGACCGGGTACGCCGCGCCTTCGAACCGGCCACGGCTCCGCCCCGTGCCCGCCTGGAGCTGGTCCGCAGGCTGACCGAGGCCGGTATCCCGGCGGGTGTGCTCATCGCCCCGGTCATCCCGCACGCCGGTGACCGCCCCGCCGACCTGGACGCGCTGGTGGACGCCTGTGCCGCTGCCGGGGCGGTGACCGTATGGCCGGACATCATGCGCGTCAGCCCGGCCATCCGCCCCTGGTTCCTCCAACAGGCCGCCGACGCCCTTCCGCGCCACCTGCACCAGCAGCTGGCCGCCAGCTACGGAACCCGTCGCGCCATGCCCGCCCAGACGTCCACCGCGTCCAGCGCCCACATCCACGCCCGCGCCGCCCACAACGGCCTGCCGGCCTGGCAGGACTACATCCGCGCCCACCCGCCCCACCAGCCACCCGAACAACTCCCCCTCCCCTTGACGTGATGGGTCGGGAAACAGCGGCTGATCACCGCGCACGAGCCGGCGCGGCGGCAGAGGGGGGCGGATGCGCTCGGGCCGATTGACTGCGGCACGGACGCAAGGTCACCGGCTTCTCAGGAACCTTTGGGTACAAATACGTATCAATGAGATCAGGGGGCGCGGTGAGCACGTGACACAAGCGGCCGACCGCGTCCGCCTCTACCTGTCCGTTTGTCCGCGGCTTCCGTGGGCCGCTGTTCGTTGGAGTTCCGCCGCATGACTGAGATGACCGAGAGCAGCACGTCACGGCGCGCGCCCTGGCTCCGTTCGGTGCTCGCCGCGTCCTTGCCGGTGGCGCTGCTGGGCACGGTGATCGCGCAGAGCGGCGACATCGCGCACGCGGCGCCGCTCTCCCGCTCGGCCACGACGGGCGTCGCCCCCGTCAAGGGCCAGGCGGCGGGAGCGGCGGTGTGGCGGCCGTGCGCCGACAACCGCAACTTGCGGTGTGCCTCGCTGTCGGTACCCGTCGACTGGAAGGCCCCCAAGGGGCCCCGCGTCAAGCTGCCCGTCGTCAAGCGTCCCGCCTCCGATCCGAAGCGGCGCATCGGGACACTCGTGGTGAACTACGGCGGTCCCGGCGAGCACCACGCCGAGGAACTCGCCTCCGGCGCGGGCGCGTTCGCCCGCTTCGGCAACCGGTTCGACCTGGTCGCATTCGACACCCGCGACACCCTGCTCAAGTGCGGGGAGAAGCTCGTCGTCCACGGTGACCAGATGCCCATCGTGCTCGGCAGCCGCACGGCCTACGACCAGCGCGTGCACTACAACCAGGCTCTGGCCAAGAGCTGCCGGGCCGCCAGCGGCCCCCTCTTCGACCATGTGAGCGCCGTGGACATCGCCCACGACATGGAGGCTCTACGGGTCTTCCTCAAGGAACCGAAACTCAACTACTACGGCATCTCCTACGGCACGCTCATCGGCCAGATGTACGCCGAGCGGTACCCCGGACGGCTGCGCACGACGGTCCTGGACAGTGTCGTGGACCACAGCCAGAAGGCCCCGGCCTTCCTCGCCGGTGCGGCCCGCGCCCAGGAAGGCACCTTCCGCGCGGCAGCCCGCTGGTGTGCGCGCACGACGTCCTGCGCGCTGCACGGCCGTGACGTGGCCGCCCACCTCAAGCGGCTCTTCACGGCCGCCGAACGCGGCACGCTCACCGATGGCGGCGAGCCGGTCGACACCAGCACCCTGCTGAAGCACACCTACCTGGGCAGCCAGACCGAGCAGGCCTGGCCCTCCTTCTTCCAGCGACTGGCCGCCTACCGCGTCCACAAGGCACCGGTCAAGCCCGCGCCCCGCCCCAAGCTGCCCACGAAGCCGGGGGCACCCGTCCATGAACGCCGCCCCACCCCCCTGATCTGCGCCGACTGGAACTTCGGACCAAAGGGCCACGAGAACGCCACCGCCCTGTGGCAGGCCAGCCGCACGGCCGCCCCCCACGCCTACGGCAACGCCTGGTACCAGGAATGGACGGCCCGCTGCCGCGGGCTGGCCCCGCCCCGCCACCAACCCCCAGCCACCCGCTGCGCGCCGCGAAGGTGCCGCCCGCCCTGCTCCTCAACGCCCGCCACGACCCCGCCACCAGCCACGCCTGGGCCACCCGGGTCGCCGGACGACTGCCCGGCTCCCACCTGCTCACCTACCAGGGCACCGGCCACGCGGTGATCAACTCGGCGGCCGGTACGTGACGGACACGGTCGACCGCTACCTGATCAGCGGCAAGGTCAGCGGCGCCAAGAAGACCTGCCCCGGCGTACACCGGTCCTAGTCCCGCAGAGGCCAGTTTCACGGTGTTCACCGGGCCGGAGGTTTGGCAGGCCGGACGGTATCCAGCCCAGCTGTGCGGTTCGCCGCCGGTCAGGCCACGGGGGTGAGGGTGAGGGGCGGGCTGTGGGCGTCGAGGGGATCGGCGGAGGTGATCAGGACGCGGTAGGCGCCGGGTGGCAGGTCGGGGACGGTGACGGTTACCGCCAGGTCCGTGGGATCGATCCCGGTGGCCAGCACCGCCTCGGTACGACCGCCACCGGCCCCCTCGGGAACGAGGTGCACGTCCACGGGGTGGCCAAGGACGCCGGTGATCTGCCAGGCCACCCGCTGGCGCGTGCCCGGTGTCCACGTGGCACCGACGGCAGGGGCGCGGATCAGGAGGTTGTCCGCCTCCAGGGCCACGGCGGCGTTCGGATGGCCGAGCAGCTTGTTCAGCGCGCCGCCAAGGCGGCGGGCCTGGGAGAGCAGGGACGGCATGTCAGCCCTTCGTGATGCGGAGGATGAGCCCGCTTGTGGCGGGGTCAGCGGATGATCTTGACGCCGAAACGGGTGCCGAGGGCGAGACCGATGGCGGTGTGGAGGTGGGCGTACATCTCCATGCCGCGGGCGGCGGCCAGCGGGCCGAGGTCGACGATGTCGCGCCAGCCGTAGGCGCGCAGCAGTTCACCGGCCGCGTTCTTGGCGTCGGTGTGGTCACCGGCGAGGAGCGTGGTGTGGTCGCCGTCGGCGAACTCCTTCGGGTGGGTGACGGTTTCCTGCTCCTGGGTGACGAAGGCTTTGACGACTTTGGTGTCCGGCAGGGCGCGCTGGATCTGTTCGGCCAGGCTGTCGGTGTCCACCGGTTCCAGTCGCGGCATGACACCCCAGGGGGTGGGCCACGGGCGTTCGACCTGGTCGGGCTGCTGGTAGACGTACGGGACGGCGTAATCGACGAGGGTCTTGCCGGCCAGCGCGGCGCGCGGGATGGCGCTCAGGGCCTGCACGGCGTTCGCGCCGTCGATGCCGTTGATGACCAGGTCCCCGTCGTCCGCGGCCTCGGCGAATGTGCGCAGCTCGATGCCGGGGTGGGCGGCGTGGAAGTCCTGGTAGGGCGGGGTGCCCATCATGTCCGGCTCGGTGCGGGCCAGGGTGGCCTGCGGGTCGCGGGTGCCGACGACGACCTGGTGGCCGAGCTCGGTCAGGCGGGCGGTGTGGCAGCGGGCGCCGGCGCCGGTGCCCAGAACAGTGATCTTCACAGCGGATTCCTCTCGTCGTCACGCCGCAGGAGTGCGGCGGGAGTGTGTGCTCAGGTGGTCGATACGGGTGATGTCGTCAGGGGAGAGCCGCAGGCCGGCGGCGTGCAGGTTGCTCGTGATGTGCTCGGGCCGGCCGGACTTCGGGATCACGCAGATGCCGTGGGCCAGGTGCCAGGCGATGACGACCTGGGCCGGGTCCGTGCCGTGCTCCTCGGCGATCTCGGTCAGGACGGGATGGCCCAGGCCGGGCTTGCGCAGGGGGCTGTGGCCCTGGAAGACCACGCCACGCTCGCGGTGCGCGGCCGGCAAGTCGGGGTGGTGGCGGGCGGGGTCGCAGCGGACCTGGTTGACCTCGGGCATCTGCCCCGTGGCCTCGGCGAGGGCGTCGAGCTGGGCAGGGGGATGGTTGCTCACCCCGACGGCCGCGGCCATACCCCCCTCGGCGGTGGCCAGGAACTCGTCCCACACCGCCAGATGCTCGCCGGGGTTCTTGAGGGGGTAGTGCATCAGCCACAGGTCGACCTGCTCGATGCCCAGCCGGTCAAGGCTGCGGGCGAGGGTGGCGTGTTCCTTGCCCGGGTGGTGCTGGGCGAACTTCGTCGTCACGAACACCTGGTGGCGCGGGATGCCGCTGTCGGCCAGGGCCCGCCCGACGGCTTCCTCATTGCCGTAGAGCTGGGCGGTGTCCAGGTGCCGGTACCCGGCCTCCAGCGCGTGCAGAACGGCACGGTAGGCGTCCTCGCCCCGGAGCCGGAACGTGCCGAACCCGAGCAGAGGCGTCACTCCTCCGCCGGGCAGTGTGGTGGTGGGAATCGTGGGAGGTTCCATCGGTGAGAGGTGGCTTCCTGGGCTGGGTGGTCAGTCGCTCGGGCCGCGGGGTCCGGCCCCGTGGGGGCCCGCGCGGCGGCGGGCCCGCACGTCTCAGCTCATCGCGGGCCGTTGACCTTCTGGTCGAGGGCGAGGGTGAGTCGCAGCGCGTCCAGCACGCTGTCCGGGGCGATCTGGTTCTCCGCCTTGCCGGCCAGGACGTCCATGACATGGCTGATCATCGCGGTGTACTGGTCGGCGGGCGGCAGGTCCAGCTCGCGGGTGTCTTCGTCGGTGTAGGCGGTGACGGTGCCGGTCGGCTTGCCGTCGAAGCCCATCGTGGAGGAGGTGTCCAGCACACCGTGCTCGAAGGCCGCGGTGTAACCGCCGCGCGCACCCCACGCCTTCGGCATCAGGGACGAGACCGAACTGCGGGCCGCCGCGTCGTCGAAGCGGAAGGCGGCATCGATCGCCCCGGAGTCCTCATCACGCGCCACCGTGGTCACGGTCAGGTCCCGCGGCAGGCCGAGGGTGCGCGTGATGATGTCCATGTCGCTGTGCATCGCGTCCAGCGGCAGCACCTTCAGCCCCAGGGAGGCACCCGGCCACAGGTGCGCGGTCAGGTTCCACAGCGTCAGCTGCTCCAGCCGCCCGTAGGTGTTCTCGCGTACGGCGTCGAAGAGAGCCTGGTTGGCCGGGATGAACCGCTCGAACATGTCCACGAACACGTGCTTGCCGCTGTGGGCGGCGGCCTCGGCGACCCGCTTGGCGTCGTCCATGTTGTCGGCCAGCGGCAGCTCGACCAGCACATGCTTGTCCGCGTCAAGGGCGCGCAGGACGTGCTGAGCGTGCAAAGGGATCGGCAGACAGATGTCCACCAGATCGAACGAGGCGTCCTCGAACGCGGAGTCCATGTCGGTGGAGGAGGCGAAACCGAACTGGCCGGCCACCTTGGCGGTCTTCTGCGGATCGCGGCCGAACATCACCACCTCCACGTCACCGCGAGCGGCGTAGACGGCGGCGTGCGCCTGCCCGAAACCGGTCCCCAGCAGTGCGATCTTCATGGCTTTCTCTCCTTGTGCAGCGGTGCGGATGTATCGGAAGGGGGCGGCACCTTCCATCGCTGTGGCCGCGCCGCCCGGAAGCGGCCGCAACGATGGGAGGTGTGCCGGGCTCAGCCGCCCGCGGGCTGGGTCGGCGGGGAGAACAGGCCGAAGCGGTTGCCGCGGGGATCGGCCAGGCGCGCGTAGGCCGTGCCGTCCGGGTTGGAATCCGGGCCCAGTTCCACGCGGGCGCCCAGCTTCCGCGCCGCATCGGCGGTGGTGGCCACGTCGGTGGCCAGGAAGCAGGGCATCACGTAATCGGCCCCCTCCCCGTCGGGGCTGTCATGGCTGTGGTCCCACAGGCCGCCGGACGGCCACTCGGCTCCGGGGCCGAAAACGTTGAAGTACGGCTTGCCGCCCGCGGTGTCGTCCTTCTCGATACGCCAGCCGAAGGCGGCGGTGTAGAAGTCGCAGGTCGCCTTCAAGTCGGTGGTGCCGATCTCGAACCAGCCCATCGACCCCGGCTTCGGAGTGAAGGCCGCCTGCTGCATGTACTCCTCCGTCCCGGCCATCCGCTCCTCGAACCGCTGCGAGGTGGACTGGGAGAAGAGGGAGAACAGGTTGCCGCGCGGGTCAGCCAGGCGGGCGAAGACGGTCACGTCCGCCACCTGCGTGGCTGGTACAACCACCGTGGCGCCCAGAGCGGTGAGCTTGTCCACGTCCGCGTGGACGTCGGTGGACAGGATCGAGAGGTTGATGGCCTCGCCGTCGGTGTCGCCCTGCTGGATCGCGCCCATCGGCCACGGCGCGCCGGGCGCGATGATGCGCGTGTACGTACGGCCGTCGCCGGACGAATCGGGGTCGACCTCGAATGTCCAGCCCAGCAGGGAGCTGTAGAAGCCGGTGACGGCCTCGGGGTCGGTGGTGCCGATCTCGAACCAGACGACCTGGCCAGGAGACATGAAACTCATCAGAGATCCGTCCTTTCTTCCATATGTGTGTTGAGCCTGGCGGCCCCCCGGCGGCCCGGCCCTGCGGCAGCGCCATCCGGGCGACAGGCTTGCGTCAGGCAGCCGGGATCGGCTCCTGCTGCTCCGTGGACTGCTGCTGCGTACCGGCGTCGGCCGGCTTCTTGCCCGCGAGGCGGGGCACGGCGAACAGCAGCACGAACGCGGCGGCGAACACGCCGGCGACGTACCACAGGGAGTCGGCGAAGGCGTGTGGCATCCGCTGTGCCTGGTCGGTGGGGCTGCCGTGGCCGAGGTGGCCGAAGAAGACGACGGAGGACAGGGCGACCCCGACGGCCTGGCCGAGCTGGGTGGTGGTGTTGGTCAAGCCCGAGGCGGAGCCGGCGTGCTCGTGCGGGACTTCGGAAAGGATCAGATCCGTGAGCGGGGCGACGATCAGTCCCATGCCAAGCCCCATGGGGATCAGCGGCACAATCGCCTGCCACTGGGAGATGTCCGCGCCGTAGTGCCGGGCCCAGTACAGGAACAGCAGCATGCTCGCGGTGGCCAGCACCGCACCAACCTGAAGCACCACCCGGCCGAAGCGCGGCACCAGCACCTGCATGGACAGCCCGGCGCCCGCCATCATCGCCGCCGACAGCGGCAGCCCCGACAGGCCGGCCTTCAGCGGCGACCAGCCCAGCCCCAGCTGGAGGTAGAGGGTCCAGGCCAGGAAGAACACCCCGGAGGCCAGGCCGAACATCAGCTGCACGCCCTGACCACCGGCGAAGCTGCGCCGGGAGAAGAGGGAGAGCACCACCAGCGGGGAACCGCCCCGCCGGGTCAGACGCCGCTCCCACAGAAGGAAGAGGGCCAGCAGCGGCACCGAGGCAGCCATCGAGACGTAGGTCCAGGTGGGCCAGACCAGCTCACGGCCCTGGGTGAGCGGCAGCACCAGCGCCAGCAGTCCCGCCGCCGCCAGCACCACGCCCACGACGTCGAGCCGTGCGGCGCGCTCGGCCTTCGACTCGCTGATCACCAGCGCGCCCGCGACGAGTCCCGCGATGCCCAGGGGGATGTTGACGAGGAAGATCGGTCGCCAGCCCCAGCCCATCATGTCGCCCTCGACGATCAGTGCGCCGATCAGCGGGCCCATGACGGTGCCCAGCGCCATGACCGCGCCGTAGATGCCGAAGACCTTGCCGCGCTCCCGCTCGGGGAAGGTGACGTGGATGATGGAGAGCACCTGCGGCACCATGAGCGCCGCCATGGCGCCCTGCGCGATCCGGCCGCCGAGCAGCAGCTCGGGGCTGTGGGAGATGCCGCAGACCAGCGAGGTGAGCGTGAAGCCCGCCACGCCGAGCAGGAAGATCCGCTTGCGGCCGAACAGGTCGCCCAGGCGTCCGCCGGTGATCAGGCCGAGCGCGAACGCGAGCGCGTAGCCGCCGGTGATCCACTGGAGCTGGGACGTGGAGGCGCCGACGTCACCCTCGATGCTGGGCAGGGCCATGTTCACGACCGTGACGTCGACCGCGTCCATGAAGGAGGCGATCAGCACGACGGCCAGCGCGGCCCACCGGCGCGGGTCCGCCGTATTCACAGGGGTTCGGGGGGTTTTGTTCTGGGACATGCCTTTCACGTTAGGGGCCTTTTAGGACAAACTGTGTCCGTAAAGAGAGGCAATCTGAATCCATGACCAGCGACCTTCCCGCCCGGATGCTCCGCCTGCTGTCCCTGTTGCAGACCCGCCGTGAATGGTCGGGCACCGAACTCGCCGAACGCCTCGGCGTCACCGGCCGCACCGTCCGCCGCGACATCGACCGCCTGCGCGAGCTGGGCTACCCCGTCGAAGGCACCACCGGCCACGCCGGCGGCTACCGGCTTGCCTCCGGCACCGCCATGCCGCCCCTCCTCCTCGACGACGACGAAGCCATCGCCACCGCCGTCGCCCTGCGCACCGCCGCCGGCCACCTCACCGGCATGGAGGAAACCTCACTGCGCGCCCTGGCGAAACTCGAACAAGTCCTCCCCGCCCGGCTGCGCACCCAGGTCGCCGCCCTGCAGCAGACCACGGCCGCGATCGACTGGGAGACCCGCGGGCCGCGCATCGATCCCGAACTGCTCGCCCTGCTCGCGGGCGCCTGCCGCGACCACGAGATGGTCACCTTCGACTACACCACCCGGGGCGGCAGCACCGCGGCCCCCCGACGGGTCGAGCCCCACCACCTGATCTCTTCCGGGGGTCTGTGGTACCTCCTCGCCCACGACACCGGCAAAGACGACTGGCGTATCTACCGCCTCGACCGCATCGCCGATCCCGCTCCGATCCGGCGCCGCTTCACTGCCCGCCCCGTTCCCGGCGGCGATCCCGCGGCCTACGTGGCCACCAAGATCGCCACAGCACCCACCCGCTACCGCGCCGTAGCGACCGTTCAGGCACCGGCCGAGACCATCCGCCGCCGCACAGCAGCCCTGCCCGACCGCGTCAAGGCGCTCGACGAGAACTCGTGCACCGTCGACTGCTCCGGCAACTACCTGCCCGGCATCGCCCAACACCTCACCGTCCTTGACGCCGACTACACCCTCGACGCCGACCCCGACGTCACCGCATACCTCCGCCGCACAGCTGAACGTCTCCACCGCTCGGCCACCGGTCAGGGGCACGCCACAGCGCCGTGAACATCACACCCGATGTCGTGCGGGTCGTCAGGGGCGACGTACGCGACCTCGAAACCGGTCGTCAACCCGTACCGGACATGTGCGCAAAACCCCTTCTTGCACGATGCGTTGGGCCCTGTCAGCGCCCGCTCATGGCCCCGTTAAGGTGGCCCGGTGACCGACGAGATCGTGGACGGACTGCGCGACTTCCGAGCCGAGGCGATATCCCGGGGCCTGGCGTCGGAGGAGGTGGAGGAGTGGATACGTGGTGTCCTGCCGGCGGTGTACCTCGCCGAGGGCGGTGACGGCCCCCTCGTGGCCCGGATCGGCGGCGACCCCCTGCTGCCGCCCAGCGCGCCGAAGCCCTCCGACCCCTTCGTGGCCTCCGTCGACCTCGCGGCCCTCCCGCCGGGGGCGACCCGCCTTCCCCTGCCAGCCGACGGCCATCTGCTCTTCTTCTCCGGCACCGATGTGCAGGGCACTGACGGACAGGTGCCCGATGCGGTGCTGTACGTCCCCGCCGGGACCCCTACGACCCCGACCTCCCTCGCACACAGCCGGCGCGAGCCGTACCGGCCGCGCGAACTCCGCACCGTATGGCACCAGCCGAGCGCGCCGATGCCGGAGAGCTACGCCCTCGACAGATGGGGCGACTTCCCCGAGGAAGAGCAGTTCGAACTCGCCGACGAACTCAGTGACGCCTGGGCACGCGTGGGCGGCTACCGCCCTCCCTGGGTCCTGCAGATCGGCGGCCATCCGGTCTCGCCCCAGAACGACCCCGTCCACTGCGCCCGTACGCCCGAGGAGGCCGGCCCCTGCGAGCCGGGCGGCGCGGCCCACGAAGGGGACGCCGACGACTGGGCTCTCCTGGCCACCTGGAGGTGCGGTGACGACGTCACGGAACTGGACTCCGGCGTGGCCCACTGGGTGATCCGCCACCGGGATCTGATGGCCCGGCGCTTCGACCGGGTCCACCGCTACGTCGAAATGGCCTGACTACGCGGGGCGGCCCGCCCCCGACGCTCATCAGCCACCGCCCCGCTGGTGAACGGTCCCCGCCCGCCGCCGATGTGCCCGGACCATCGACCGCACCCACCCTGCCGGGAGACGATCGGCCCATGCCTCCCACCACGAAGGGCACGGGTCACGCCGAACGCCAGGCGGGTCACGCCGAACCCCCGGCAGGCCATGCCGAACCCCCGGCGGGCGATGCCGAACACCGGACAGGCCATGCCGAACCCCAGGCGGGTCCTGCGCGGCCTGCTCGATCTGCTCGACCGGGGCGCACCCGCCGAGGACTTCGCGCGCCCCGCCGCCCGCGCCCGCGAGGCCGGCGCCGCGGCCGTGACCTCGCGGCGCTCGACGAG
>RBWT01000010.1 GCA_004010275.1 Streptomyces huasconensis | reverse complement strand
CTGCTCCGCCCCGCAGGACGAGACGCCCGCGATGAGGAAGGCCGCCGCCGCGCCCCCTGCGGGGCTGCGGCCCGGCGTTCCTGCTCCGCCCCGCAGGACGAGACGCCCGCGATGAGGAAGGCCGCCGCCGCGCCCGTCACCGCGAGGGTCACCGGCCGCCGTCGCCGTACGGGCCGGGGGCCCGGGCGCGGCTGGAGGGCTGTTCGCGACCCAGGCCGGGTTGGGGGCCCTGGGGTGCCTGTGACCCCTGTGAGCTGTGCGTTCCTTGCGTGCTGCGTCATCGGCGGGCTCCGCGAAAGGGTTGATGTCAGATCATATGAATAAATGTGCGGAGCTAAGGGTGAATCATGCAGCAATGGCCCCGCAGTCCCCGAAAGGGAGTCAAACCGTTAGGCCCTGTGACGCGAACAACACAAGGCCGCCCACCTGCGGGGAAACCGTCGGCCGGGTCAAGGCTCGGCAAAGCGCCTTGCTCGGCACCCCTGTTGGGCAATCGGCTGTCCTCATCCGTGTTCCGGAGGTGGGGGGCCAGAGGCCGGTGACGCGCACGGACCGGAGGAAGGCGGAGCGGGATGCTGCACGAGAGCAGAGGCAACACGGAAGGCCACCGGGGCGGCGAACTGACGGTGCCCATGGCGTGGTTGTACGCCGAGTACATCGCCGACGAGCTGTTGCGCACGGGCGATCTGATGCCGCCCACGTCGTTCGAGTACCGCGCGGGGCGTGACGCGCTCGCGCTGACGATCTTCCTGTCGGACAGCCGGGGCGAGCTGTCCGGCATCCGGGTGATCACCCAGCTGGAGACCTGGCTCTCCCTGACGGAGTACGACCAGGCGTGGCAGGAATGGGTGCGGGAGCGGATGGCACTGCTCCTGGAGGAGGCGGCGGGGCAGGCCGGGCCCGTACCTGGAGCTGGCCGAGCTGGCCTGGCGGTGGCTGGAGGAGACCGAGCTGCTCGCGCCGGACCTGGACGCGGTGCCCGGCGGCGGGGCCCTGCCGGGCGGCGAGGAGGACGGGCCGAAGGTGTGGACACCCGCCTGGCGGCTCGGACTGCCGCTCGGGCACCTCGCGATCCACCTCTTCTGACCCCGCGGGCCGGGCGCCCGCGAGGTGCCTGGAGCGGCGCCGTGACGCCGTCCGGTGCGCGCCCGGCGCTCGGCGTGTTCGACGACGGCAGAGCGCGGTCACTTCAGCAACCGCGACAGCCTCCGGTCCGCCAGCGGTTTCCCGCCCGTCTGACACGTGGCGCAGTACTGCAGGGAGGAGTCCGCGAAGGACACCTCCCTGATCGTGTCCCCGCAGACGGGACACGGTTCACCGGTACGGCCGTGCACGCGCAGCCCGCTCTTCTTCTCGGCCTTGAGCCGGCCCGCCGCCACACCGCGCGAGCGCTCCACCGCCTCGGTCAGCGTGGACCGCAGTGCCTGGTACAGGCCCCGCACCTCCTGCTCGGTGAGGCTCGACGTCAGTTTGAACGGGGACATGCGGGCCGCGTGCAGGATCTCGTCGCTGTACGCGTTGCCGACGCCGGCGATCAGGCTCTGGTCGCGCAACGCGCCCTTGATCTGCCGCCGTTCGCCCGCCAGGAGCGCGCGAACCGCTCCTCGTCGAAGTCGGGGGCGAGCGGATCGGGTCCAAGGCGGGCGATGCCCGGAATGTCGTGCGGCGCCTCGGTCACGTACACCGCGAGGCGCTTTTGGGTGCCGGCCTCCGTGAGGTCGAAGCCCTCCCCCGTGTCCAGGGCGACGCGCAGCGCGAGCGGGCCCTTGCCGGGGCGCGGGGGGCTGTCGGGGAGCCGGTCCTTCCACTGGAGCCAGCCGGCGCGGGCGAGGTGCGTGACGAGGTGCAGACCGCCGGCGTCGATGTCCAGGAACTTGCCGTGCCGTTCCACGGCCGTGACGTCGCGGCCTTCTAGGGCGGTGAGCGGAGGGTCGTACGTCTTGAGGACGCTGATCGCGACGGGCAGTACGCGGACGATCCCGCGACCGACCAGATGGTCCGTCAGAAAGTCCTTCAGGGCCTCGACTTCGGGCAGTTCCGGCATGGCTCTCCCTTGCACCCGCTCTTCTCGCACCCGCTCTTCTCATACGCACTCTTCTCACACGCGTTCGTTCCTCGCGGGGACGACGAACTCGCACCACACGCACTTGCCGCCGCCGCGCGCGTCCACGCCCCACGCGTCCGCGAGCAGGTCCACCAGGAGCAGACCCCGGCCGGACACCCCTTCCTCGCCCGCCTCGCGGCGGCGCGGCAGGGCGCTGGAGGAGTCCTCAACGTCGACGCGCAGCCGCCGGTCGGCGCCGCTCAGGACGCGCAGGGTGACGACCGCCGCGCCGTCGGTGTGCATCAGCGCGTTGGTGATCAGCTCGTCGGCGACCAGTTCGATCTCGTCGGCCCGTTCGCCCGCGCCCCAGGCACGCACCGCCGCCCTGATCATGTGCCGGGCCTCGGCGAGCGCCTCCGGGTCGCTCGGCGCCACGTGCTGCTGGAGGCGGCCGCCCGAGCGGGGCGCGTCGATCTCGCGGCGAGCGCATCAGGAGCAGCGCCGCGTCGTCGTCCCCGCCCCTGCCGTCGACGATCTCGCAGAGCCTATCGGCGAGTTCGGACAGGTCGCGGGGGCCGGTGGCGGCCAGCTCGGTGAGGGCCCGCATGCCGTCGTCGAGGTCGGCACCCGGCACTTCGACGAGGCCGTCCGTGCAGAGCAACAGGGTCTGCCCGGGGTCGAGGTCGAGGGTGGTGACGGGGTAGTCGAGCCGCCCGAACTCGGCGGACAGTCCGAGCGGCAGGCCTCCGTCGACCGGCACCCTGCGGCAGGAGCCGTCGCTCAGCTGGAGGACCGGGTCGAGATGGCCGGCCCGCACGAACTGCACCACTCCGGTCAGCAGGTCGACCTCCGCGTACAGGCAGGTCGCGAAGCGGTCGGTGTCCAGTTCGTTCAGGAAACCGGAGGCGCGGGCCATGACGGTCGCGGGCATGTGCCCTTCGGCGGCGTAGGCGCGCAGCACGATGCGGAGCTGGCCCATGACGGCCGCCGCGTGGGTGTCGTGGCCCTGCACGTCGCCGATGACGGCCCCGACCCGGCTGCCGGACAGCGGGATCACGTCGTACCAGTCGCCGCCGATGTCCCGGCCGAGCGCCGCCGAGCGGTACCGCACGGCGATCTCCGCGCCCGGCACCCCGGGGATGGTGCGCGGCAGCATCGCCTGCTGGAGGCCCTGGGCGAGGTCCTTCTCCTGTTCGTAGAACATGGCGCGCTGGAGGCTCTGCGCGATGCTGCTGCCGAGCGCGACCAGGACGTTGCGCTCCTCCACGGTGAAGCCGGTCTTGGCCTCGTAGAGCAGGCCGAGCGCGCCGATGGGCCGGGCCTGCGCGATCAGCGGCAGGTAGGCGGCCGAGGTGATGCCGAGGCCGGCGATATGCGGCCACAGCAGTGGATAGGACCGGGCGAAGTCCTCGGCGCTCTCGATGTAGCGCGGCGCGAGGGTGCGCACGACCTCGCTCATCGGGTACGGCTCGTCGATGCGGGTCACCCGGGTGCCCGGCACGAAGCTGCCCGCCGGGCCCTCGGCGACCAGCCGGATACGCCCGGCCTCCACCAGGCCCATGACGAGGTTCGACGCCCCGAGGTGCGCGAGGCCGTGGGTGTCCTTGAGTACGTCAATGACGTCGCGCACCGTGCGGGCGTGGGCCAGCGCCGCCGTGGTGCCCTGGACGATGCTGGTCGTGCGGCGCCGCTCGGCGTCCTGGTCGACCGGTTCCCGCGCCGCGGGCGGGGTGTCGCCCAGCTCGCGGGTGGCGTCCCTGACGATGCCCACGATGCGGCGGGGGCGGCGGTGTCGTCGCGCCGGATGCAGCCGTGGGTGTGGGTCCAGCGCAGCGTGCCGCCGCGGCAGCGCACCCGGAAGTAGGCGCCGTAGGTCTCGCTGCCGTCCTTCAGGGCGTGCGCGACGATCCGGTCCAGGCGGTGCGCCTCCACGGGCGGGACGCGGGCGGCGAGGGTCTCGGGCCGGCCGTCGTATTCGTCGGGGCGTACGTCGAAGACCTCGTGGGCGGTGGCGTCCATGCACATGACGCCGGTGTCGAGGTCCCAGTCGAAGCAGCCCATGTGCAGCGCGGCGCCGTACAGCCGCATGAAGCAGCCGGTCGGCTCCGTGGCCTGCTGTGCGCAGCGGCAGTGCCCCGCCGGGTCGTGCCCACCGGTACCCGCGTCCATGGGGCCACGCTAGGCGGAGCCCCGGGTGCGCGCACGTGGGGGAAGCGGGGCGGCGGCGCTCGGCTCGGCGGGAGCTGTCGAAGGTGTGCGCTGAAGGCCCCTCGGGCCGCGTCGCAGGTGACGGAGGCGAGGGAGGTGACGGGGGCGAGGGGCAGCCGGGCGGCAGTGCCGAGGGGGCTTCCTGCGGGGTGTCCGAGGGCGCGGGCGGGCTCGGGCAGTCGGTCGACGCCGTATCCGGGTCGGTGGGGACGACGCCCTCGTCCGGCCGGTCCGCATCGGGGTCCTGGCTGCGGTCGCGGTCCTGGTCGGGTTCCGTGGGCTCGGACGGCTCGTCCGAGGGCGTCTCGTCGTAGGCGCGTCTCATCGGAGTCAGGCGGAACCGGAGCTGGCAGCGTCCGGGTCGGGGTCGGCGTGGGCGGCACCGGCGGCTTGGTCACGCGGTCCCGGTCGCCGTGCTCGTCGCCGGTCTTCCGCTCGATCCAGGTGTTGTCGACGATGTTCACGATGACGATGCTGATGACGGGCCGCGGCGCAGGCGTCACCACGATCACGCGCGTGGGTTCGTAGCCGCTCCAGGGGCGGCCGTGGTGACGCGGCGTGCCCTTGAGGGCGAGGGGCGGCTTGAGCGGGTTCCCGCACGCGCAGCGGACCCGAGGCAGCCCGCGCGCGTCGACCAGGACGGCCGTGCCCGCCTGGAGGACGGACTGGAAGCTCGTCGCGGAGCCACCGCGGAAGCCGTGGTTGGTCACGCGGGTGTCGGCCCGCAGGACGACAGGGGTCAGGTTCCGCAGGTAGTCAGGGATCGCCGCCTGTGTGATGCCGGACACCCGCGCGAAGGCCCGGGCCTTGCCCCGGTCGGCGGTGAGGAAGCGCACCTGCCGGTCGACGTCGCAGCTGCCGACGGCGCGCGTGCCGCCGTACAGCCCGGGTGTGCCGCCCGGGACGGAGCGGGTGCCTGCGGGGTGGCGGAACCGCTGGGCGAGGGTTGCGGCGAACGGGTGACGGGCTGCGGAGTCGCGGCGCTCCTCGCGGTGGAGTCGGTGAACGGGTCGGGGCCCCGGGCGGCGACGGGCTGCATGAACAGTTCCCGCCCGCCGTCCGTGGCGTCCCTGCCGCCGTCGCCGGAGCAGCCCGCCGCCGCGAGGGCCGCGGATATCGCGAAGGTCACCGCGTAGGTCCTGGTCGATGCGCGCACGGGCACTCCCGCCGTTGCCGGTCCCTGTGCCCCGCTTCTTCCTGCTGTACGGGGCGGGGGCTTGCGTCATTGTCCGCGGGGGCGCGCGGCGCCTCGCAAGCCGAGAAGATCCCCCGGCGGCACAATGGAGGCGTGGATTGGTTCACCTCGGACGCGTACGGCGTGAGCCGGCTGGTCTTCCAGCGGGGCCTCGCCGCGCTCTACTTCGTGGCCTTCCTGGGCGCCGCCCTGCAGTTCCGCGCGCTGATCGGCGAGCGCGGGATGCTGCCCGTGCCGAGGTACGTGGAGCGGGTGCCGTTCCGGCGGGCACCCAGCCTGTTCCAGCTCCACTACTCGGACCGGTTCTTCGCGTGCTGCGCGTGGCTGGGCTGCGCGGTCGCGGTGGCGCTGCTCGCTGGTGCCGACGGTCTGCTCCCGCTGTGGGGCGCGATGGCGCTGTGGCTGGTGCCGTGGGCGCTCTATCTCTCCATCGTGAACGTGGGGCAGACCTGGTACGGCTTCGGCTGGGAGTCCCTGCTCCTGGAAGTGGGTTTCCTCGCGGTCCTCCTCGGCAACGACGACGTCGCGCCGCCGGTCCTCGTGCTCTTCCTGCTCCGCTGGGTGCTCTTCCGCGTGGAGTTCGGCGCCGGGCTGATCAAGATGCGCGGCGACGCGTGCTGGCGCGAGCTGACCTGCCTGTACTTCCACCACGAGACGCAGCCGATGCCCGGCCCGCTGAGCTGGTTCTTCCACCACTTGCCGAAGCCGTTGCACCGGGTGGAGGTCGCGGCCAACCACGTCACCCAACTGGCCGTGCCGTTCCTGCTGTTCACCCCGCAGCCGGTGGCGACGGGCGCGGCCTGCCTGATGATCGTGACCCAGTTGTGGCTGGTCCTGTCCGGCAACTTCGCCTGGCTCAACTGGATCACCATCGTGCTCGCGGTGTCGGCCGTCGACTTCTCCGCCTGGCACACCCCGACGCGGTACGCCCCGGCCCCGCTCTGGTACGAGGTGCTGGTCATCGCCGTCTCCGCGGGCCTCCTCGCGCTCAGTTACCGCCCCGTGCGGAACCTGCTGTCGCGGCGGCAGGTCATGAACCGCTCCTTCGACCCGCTGCACCTCGTCAACGCGTACGGTGCGTTCGGCAGCGTCAGCCGGGTCCGCCAGGAGATCGTCATCGAGGGCACGGCGGACGCGCGGCCGCGTGCCGATTCCGAGTGGCTCGCCTACGAGTTCAAGGGCAAGCCCGGCGATGTGCGGCGCTGGCCGGGCCAGTTCGCGCCCTACCACCTGCGGCTGGACTGGCTGATGTGGTTCGCCGCGCTCTCCCCCGCGTACGCCCGCACGTGGTTCGGCCCGCTGGTGGAGCGCCTCCTTGACGAGGACCGCGACACGCTGCGGCTGCTGCGCCGCTCGCCGTTCCCGCCCGGTTCCCCGCCGACGCACATCCGGGCGCGGCTGTACCGCTACCGGTACACCACCTGGCGCGAGCTGCGCGAGACGGGCGCCTGCTGGGAGCGTACGTATGTCCGTGAGTTCCTGCCTCCGACGAAGCTGGCCGCGCCCGCTCAGAGGCCGTAGACGCGGCGCGCCGTCCCGCCGAACACCTCCTCGCGCTCATGAGGGGCGAGGCCCCACGTCAACAGCCGTGCCGTGTCGAGCACTTCGATGTAGTGGGCGGCGAGCGTGCTGACGGGCCAGTCGGAGCCGAACATCAGGCGCTCGGGGCCGAAGGCGTCCAGGACGGTGTCGGCGTAGGGCCGCAGGTCGTCCACGGTCCATGTCGTGTGGTCGGCCTCGGTGACCATGCCGGACAGCTTGCACACGGTGTTGGGGCGGGCGGCGAACGCGCGGACCGCCGAGGCCCAGGGTTCGAGGGCTCCCGAGGCGATCGGCGGTTTGCCCAAGTGGTCGATTACGAAGGTGAGTTCGGGCAGGCGTGCTGCCGCCTCGGCGCAGGCGGGGAGATGGTGGGGCCGCACGACGAGGTCGTAGGCGAGTCCCGCGTCGGCGAGGGCGGCCAGGCCCCGGTGGACGTCGGGGCGCAGGAGCCAGACGGGGTCCGGTTCGCTCTGCACCTGGTGGCGGATGCCCACCAGGTGCGCCCGCCCGGGAGTTCACGGAGCCGGGCCAGCGTGTCGGCCACGCCGGGGCGGGTGAGATCCGTCCAGGCGACGACGCCCGCGACGAGGTCGCTGTCCGCCGCGAGGGCGAGGAACTCCGGGGTCTCCTGCGCCACGGTCACCGTCTGGACGAGGACGGTGGCCCCGACCCCCGCCGCGCGGGCCTCCGGCGCGAGGTCGGCCAGGGAGAAGTTCCGGCGCAGCGGCGCCAGCGCGTGGCCGGTGATCCACTCCTGGTCCCGGACGGAGAGGTCCCATACGTGGTGGTGGGCGTCGACCAGGACGCGCCCGGCGGAGAGCTTGGCGTGCGGGGCACTCCTCATGGGCGGCACGGGCGGCCCTCGCCTCGTACGCCGCCTGCTCCTCGCACCTCGGAGGGAACCGGTACCGGCACGGGCACCTCGGGGGGCAGCAGCCCTCTCTCGCGAGCCTCCCGCCAGAAGTCGGCCGGCACCTCGGACGCGAACTGCGCGGCGGCGTCGTCGACTTGCTCCGGGGTGTGGATGCCGACCAGGACACCGGCGACGGCCGGGTGGCCGAAGGGGAAGGCGAGTGCGGCGGCCCGCAGCGTCGTGCCGTGCCGTTCGGCGAGGGCCCGCAGGGCGCGGGCGCGCTCCAGGAGTGGGGGCGGCACCTCGGTGTAGTCGAACCGCGCGCCCGGCTTCGGGTCGGCGAGCAGCCCGGAGTTGAAGACACCGCCGATGACGATCGAGGCGCCCCGTTCCGTGGCCGCGGGCAGCAGCTCGGCGAGGGCCGTGTGGTCGAGGAGGGTGTAGCGGCCCGCGCACAGCACCGCGTCGACGTCCGTGTCGCGGACGAAGCGGGTGAGCATCTCCGCCTGGTTCATCCCGGCGCCGATCGCCCCGACGACGCCTTCGGAGCGGAGCTTCTCCAGGGCCGGGTAGCCCTCGCGGAAGGCCTGTTCGCCGTGGTGGTCGGGGTCGTGCAGGAAGACGACGTCGACGTGGTCCGTGCCGAGGCGGCCGAGGCTGGCCTCGATCGAGCGGCGTACGCCGTCGGCGCTGAAGTCCCAGATCCGGCGGTGCGTCGCGGGCACCGCGAACCCGCCCTCGGCGAGGTCGTCGCCGCACACCTCGTCGACCGGTTCGAGGAGCCGCCCCACTTTCGTGGAGATCACGTACGAGGAGCGGTCCCGGCCGCGCAGAGCCTCGCCGAGGCGGCGTTCGGTGAGGCCGAGGCCGTAGTGCGGGGCGGTGTCGAAGTAGCGGATGCCCGCGCGCCAGGCGCGGTCGACGGCGGTGGCCGCCTGGGCGTCGGTGATCGGCGCGTAGAGGTTGCCGAGGCCGGCGGCGCCGAAGGACAGTGCGGTCACCGCGACACCGCTGCGCCCCAGGGGGCGTCGGGCCAGGGCGTTCACGGGGTCACCGGCCGCAGGCGCAGGCCCTGCATGCCGCCGTCGACGGCGAGCGCGGTGCCGGTGGTGGCGCCGGACAGGGGGCTCGCGAGGTAGGCGATGGCGGCGGCGACCTCGTCCGCGGCGACGAGGCGGCCGGTGGGCTGGCGGGCCCGGAGCGCGGCCCGCTCGGCCGCCGGGTCGGGTGCGGCGTCCAGGAGGCGGGAGACCCATGGCGTGTCGACGGTGCCGGGGTTGACGCAGTTGACGCGTATGCCTTCGCGGACGTGGTCGGCGGCCATCGCGAGGGTCAGGGAGAGCACCGCGCCCTTGGACGCCGAGTACAGGGCGCGCTGCGGGAGGCCCGCGGTCGCGGCGATGGAGCAGGTGTTGACGATCGCCGCGTGCGTCGAGCCGCGCAGGTGGGGCAGGGCGGCGCGGCTGGTGCGGACGATGCCGAGGACGTTGACGTCCAGGACGGTGTGCCACTGGGCGTCGTCGTTGTCCTCTACGGTGCCCTGGGCGCCGATGCCCGCGTTGTTGACGAGGACGTCGAGGCCTCCGAGGTCGGCGGCGGCCGAGGCGACCGCCTCCCGTACCGAGGCGTCGTCGCCGACGTCGCGGCGTACGCGCGCTGCGGTTTCCCCACGCCGCCGGGATCGAGGTCAAGGACGGCGACGTCGGCGCGCGCGCGGCGAGCAGGTCGGCGAGCGCGGCCGATGCCGGACGCGCCACCGGTGACCAGCGCCTTGAGCCCCTCGAAGTCGGTCATGCGGCTGCTCCCTTGTCCGTGCGGTCAGGGCCTGCTGAAGCGCATATTTATCAGACCACTTGACGCCCCCAACACCCCTCTTCCGTAACTCCCGGCGAATGCAGCCCTTGGTGGTCGGACCACATCGCGTCAGGCACGCAAGGCACGGAAGGCGAGCACCGCCAGCCAGATCCAGGCGATGGTGAGGGAGATCCGCTGGAACCGTCCGCCGAAGCGGGCCGGCCGCCGACCGGAATCGAACGCGACGCTCGACAGCGCCACGGTCACCGCGAAGAGGGCCCCGGAGCCGGCCGAGTACGCGGCCCACCCGGGCGAGCCGGACGCGCGAACACGAAGCACGCCGCGGTGAGCGCGAGAAACGCGCACAAGGAGAGCGCATCGAGCCGCGCCCCCGCCCTGGTGGGACGCCGGACCCGGCGTGGGGTGCCCCGCGGGTAACCGGCGACCGGATCGGTCCGGAAGAGGCCCGCGCCGAGCAGGCCGACCGCCCAGCCCCCGACGAGCAGCACACCCCAGCGGGACGCCCCCGCACACCACAGGCCCACGGCGAAGGCCGACGACAGGAGCGCCGCGCACAGGAAGTTCGCGGTCTGCACCCACCCTCCGCGGCCGAGCGCGAGCGAACTGACGGGGTGGCGAAGCGGTTCGTAGTCCGCGCGTACGGCACCGGCCACCCGGTACGTGGCGGTGAAGAGGGGGCCGACGGCCACCCCGCAGGCAAGTAAGAAACGGTCACCCATGGCGTCAATCTAGGTTGACAGCCAGTGACTCGTCAACCGTGGTTGACATCTCGGAGTTCCCGGCCACGAGCCCCACCCGTCCCACTCCCGCGTTCCAGGCGGCTCGCGTTCCCCATGGTCAGCGCCTGTTCTTGCGTTCCAGCGTCCCCAACTTCCGGGCAACCGTGGCAGCTGGGACAGAACGCCGCGCAAGCTCAAGCCGTACTGATCCGTACTGATCCATACCGAACCATGCTGACCCGAACCCGGCTCAGCAGCAACGACATGGGAGTTCGCAGATGCTTCGCAAGCGCTCACGCCTGATCGCGGCGCCGGACGCGGCCGTCGCCCTGACCCTGACCGCCGCCGGCTTCCACGCCCACGCGGCCGGGCCGTCCTCCTCGGGCGGATCGGGGCAACCCGGCAGGACCGCCGCGGCGGCGGGGCCGTGCCTGGCCGGGGCCACGGTGCTCGTCGGCGACCTCGACGGTGACGGCCACCCCGACAAGATCAACAACCCCGGCCACACGGGCACCAAGATGACGGTCCAATGGGGAACCGCGGGCGGCTCGTTCGGCCAGAAGTACGCCGTCAGCGACCTGCTCCGCGCCAAGCCGGGAGAGATCACGAACGCCGCGGTCGCCGACTTCCGGCGCGACGGCACGCTGGACATCGTCGTCAACGTCGTCAAGCCGTCCGGCGTGGACGACCCCGCCACGGCCCGCATCGCGGAGTACCGCCCCGGCCCGCTCAAGCGCTCGAACCTCGGCTCCGCCACCGCCCGGCACTCCGACATCGGCGACCGCGCGAGGCCAGGGAACTGCGGATCGCCGACTACGGCGGCGACGCCTACCCGGACCTCGCGGTGCTCAACAACGAGGGTGACGGAGTGCTGACCCGGGAGGTGCGCCTGTCGAAGCCGGGCAGCGGTCCGGGGACCTACGACTACGAACTCCAGTTGAAGTACGGCGAGACCGGGACGCCCGCCGAACCGCCCGCCGTGCCCGGCGACGGCTGGAAGCCCTTCTACAAGCCCTGCTCCTCCTGACACCTGCCGTGCGCCGCCCTCCTGGAAGGCGGCGGCACCCGGGAGCGCCAGCGAGGGGGACGGCCGGGGCTCAGCCCTCGTCAGCGGCAGCGTCACCAGTTCGAACGGCCGCAGCGTCACCGCGATCGCACCGCCCGTCCGCTCCGGGGTGGCCGCGTCGGCCAGCGGCGCTCCAGCAGGTCGGTCACCGTGACCGAGCCGACCTCGAAGCCCGCCGTCAGCGTGGCCCGCGCCCGGCCGCCGTGCGCCTCGTGGAAGCGGACGACCACGTCGCCGCTGCCGTCGTCGGCCAGCTTGACCGCCGTGACGACGACCGCGTCGTTGTCCACCGTGATCAGCGGGGCCACCTCCGAGCCGCCGCGCACCCGCCGCTCGGGCAGGTTGACGCGGTAGCCCTCGCGCGCCGCGCGCCGATCGCCGCGCCCGGCACCAGCGCGTGCCGGAAGCGGTGCACGCCTTGGTCCGTCTCGGGGTCGGGGAAGCGCGGGGCGCGCAGCAGCGAGACGCGTACGGTCGTGGTCGTGCCCGCGTCCTCGGCGCGGACCGTGCGGGTCACGTCATGGCCGTACGTCGAGTCGTTGACCAGCGCGACGCCCCAGCCCGGCTCCTCCATGTGCACGAAGCGGTGGTTGCACGCCTCGAACTTGGCGGCCTCCCAGCTCGTGTTGGTGTGCGTGGGCCGGTAGAAGTGGCCGAACTGGGTCTCCGACGCGTACCGCTCCGCGTGGATGTCCAGCGGGAAGGCCAGCTTGAGGAACTTCTCCGTCTCGTGCCAGTCGACCTCGGTGTCGAGGTCGAGCCGCCGCGCGCCCGGCGCCAGCGAGAGGATCTGCGTCATGCGCGAGGCGCCGAAGGTGCGCACGATCCGGACCGAGGCGCCCTCCCCCGCCGCGACCTCGTCGGCGTCCGTGAGGTCGGTGACGGTGTTGCGGTAGAACTCGTCCACGTCCCACGCGTCCCACATGTTCGGGAAGTCGGCGTGGAGCTGCGGCAGGTTCGCCGCCGTGCCGGGCGCGACGGACACGCGGTCGTGCGCGATGTCGTACGCCGACACGACCAGGCCCCGCCCGTCGATCTCGACCCGCAGGAGGCCGTTGTCGAGGACGAAGCCGCCGTCGGCGCGCGGGGTGATCGCTGCCTGCCCGTCGATCACCGCGGGCCGAGCACCCCCGGCAGGCACGCCGTGACACGTGTGCGGCGTGGAGTTGAAGACCAGGTCTTCGCCGCCCTCACCGGCGAGCGCGCGCTGTGCCGCCTCGATGATGCCGGTCAGCTCGTCGGCGAGCGCCGCGTAGGTCGCGCGGGCCTCGCGGTGCACCCAGGCGATGGACGAGCCGGGCAGGATGTCGTGGAACTGGTGGAGCAGCACCGTCTTCCAGATGCGGTCCAACTCCTCGTAGGGGTACGAGAATGCGTCGCACCGCACGGCGGCCGTCGCGGCCCACAGCTCCGCCTCCCTCAGCAGGTGCTCGCTGCGCCGGTTGCCCTGCTTGGTGCCGGCCTGGCTGGTGAGCGTCGCGCGGTGCAGCTCCAGGTAAAGCTCGCCGACCCAGACAGGGGCGTTCGGATACTCCGCCTCGGCCTTCTCGAAGAACTGCTCCGGCGTTTCCCAGCGGACGGTCGCCGACCCTTCGAGGTCCCGCAGGCGCGCGGCCTTCGCGATCATCTCGCGGGTGGTGCCGCCGCCTCCGTCGCCCCAGCCGGTGGGCGCGAGGGAGTGCCGGGCGACCCCCTTGTCCTTGAAGTTCTTCGCCGCGTGGGCGATCTCGCTGCCCTTCATCGAGCAGTTGTAGGTGTCGACGGGCGGGAAGTGCGTGAAGATACGTGTGCCGTCGATGCCCTCCCAGTTGAAGGTGTGGTGCGGGAAGCGGTTGGTCTGCGACCACGAGATCTTCTGCGTGAGTAGCCACTTCGAGCCGGCCGCCTTGATGATCTGCGGCAGTCCGGCGGCGAAGCCGAAGGTGTCGGGCAGCCACGCCTCGTCGTTCTCGACGCCGAACTCGTCGAGGAAGAACCGCTTGCCGTGCACGAACTGACGGGCCATCGCCTCCGAGCCCGGCATGTTGGTGTCGGACTCGACCCACATGCCGCCCGCGGGCACGAACCGCCCGTCGGCGACCGCCTGCTTGACCTTCGCCCACACCTCGGGGCGGTGCTCCTTGATCCAGGCCCACTGCTGCGCCTGCGACATGGCGAAGACGAAGTCGGGCTCGTCCTCGATGAGCGCCGTCATGTTCGACGTCGTACGCGCCACCTTGCGCACCGTCTCGCGCAGCGGCCACAGCCACGCGGAGTCGATGTGGGCGTGGCCGACGGCGCTGATGCGGTGCGCGGAGGGCTCGGCGGGGGTGGACAGGGCCTTTTCGAGCCGGGCGCGGGCCGCGGCGGCCGAGCCGTTCACGTCCTGGAGGTCGACGGCGTCGAGGGCGCGGCCGACGGCGCGCACGATGTCGTAGCGCCGCCCGGAGTCCTCGGGCAGCTCCCGCATCAGCTCGCCGAGGACTTCGAGGTCGATGACGAGCTGCCACACCGTCTCGTCGAAGACGGCGAGGTCCATGCGCGCCAGCGTGTACTGGGGCTCGCTGCCCGCCGTCTCCTTGTCGCCCAACCGCGTCGGCAGGAAGGGGTGGTAGTCGAGGATGACGGGATTGGAGGCCGCCTCGATGTGCAGGCGCACCTCTTCGCCGCCCTCGGCGGGCGCGGCGACGCGCACCCACTGGTTGCGGGGGTTGAGGCCCTTCACCGGGGTGCCGTCGGGGCGGTAGACGAGGCCCTCGCACTGGAAGCCCGGCATGTTCTCGTCGAAGCCGAGGTCGAGGATCTCCTCGACGGTCCGGCCCGCCCACTCCTTCGGCACCGTCCCGGTCACCCGGAACCAGCTGGTCCCCCAGGGCGCGCCCCACCGCTCGCCGACGGCGGTGGGCGACGGCTCGGCGGCGAGCCCCTCGGCGACGGGCACGGGTTCGCCCGGCGCGTGCCACACCGCGACGTCGAGCGGTACGGAGGCCGAGTACACGGCGGGCCGGATGCGCTCGTCCAGAACGCGCTTGAGGCGGGCTTCGACCAGGGTGCGGTCGTCATGCATGAGAATCTCCCGGGGGTGGAAAGTGTGAGCCCGTCCGGCGATCGGGGACGAGCGCGCAGCGCGGTCTACGGACGTCGTGCCGGCCTAGCGGACCTCCTCCGGCGTCACCACTTCCGTGATGCCCCGCGCGGCGAGATGCTCCGCGTCCGCGGTCCGGCTTGCCAGGACGGCTGCCGGCCGGACACCGTCCCGCGTGAGGCGGGCGAACGCCTCGAAGACGGCTCCCCCGGGCGCGCACTCCGCGCGCCGCTCCATGGCGTCGTCCACGACCACCGCCGTGGTCCGGGGCGCCGGCGCGTACGTACGGCCACGCCACTCCTTCGCGACGCGGGCCAGCGCCGCGCCCGCGGGCTTGACCTGCCCGTCGTTGGTCAACAGGCCGAGGCTGTACTCCAGTTCGGGGAAGTCCGCGAGGTCGCGTGAGACGTCGTGGGAGCACCACCACGTCACGCCCCACACGTCCTGGCAGTCGAGCGCGGCCTCGACCGTCTCCTCGGTGAAGGCGGCGGCGTGCTCGGCGGGGATCAGCGGCGCGGGCGCGCCGACCTCCTGGAGCCAGACGGGGCGGTGCGGGTCGAGCGCCCAGGCCTTGGACAGCTCGATGAGGTACGCGGCGTGGGCGCGGGTGGCGGTGCCGGTGCGTCCGTGGCGCTGGGCGGTGCCGTTGAAGACCCAGGAGTGCACGGCGGTCATGGCGCCGAACCGGGCGGCCTGCCCGGGGGTGAAGGGCTGGTCGGCCTGGTACCAGGCGGCGTCGTACTCGGCGTGCAGGTGGAGCCTGCCGGGGGCGCCCTCCTCGCAGGCGGCCAGTACGGTGCGCAGCCAGGTCTCGGCCTGCTCCTCGGTGATGCGGTCGGGGTCGGGGTGCGGCCCGGCCGAGAACTGGTTGATCTCGTTGCCGATGGTCATGCCGATGAAGTTCGGCCGGTCGGCGAGGGCGGCGGCGAGCGTCCGCAGGTAGGCGGCCTGCCCGGCGACGACGTCCGGGTCGGTGAAGAGGTTCCGCCGGTGCCAGGTCTGCGTCCAGGCGGGCAGGAAGTCGAAGCTGGACAGGTGGCCCTGGAGCCCGTCGACGTTGACGTCGAGGCCGCGCTCGGCGGCGGCGTCGGCGAGCTGGACGAGCTGCTCGACGGCGCGGGGCCGGATGAGGGTGCGGTTGGGCTGGAAGTACGGCCAGATGGGGAAGACCCGCACATGGTCGAGGCCGAGTGCGGCGACGGCGTCGAGGTCGGCGCGCACGGCGTCGAGGTCGAAGTCGAGCCAGTGGTGGAACCATCCGTGGGCGGGCGTGTAGTTGGCGCCGAAGCGCGGCGTGCCCGGAGGCCGCGCGCCAGAAGGCGGCGCCGAGGGCGATGCGGAAGGCGATGCGAGAGGCAATGCGAATCCTGGTTCTCGGAAGTTCGGGGTGGCGCCGCACGGACACGGCGGGCGCCGCGTGGCATCAGCCCTTGACCGCGCCTTCGCCGACGCCGCGGAAGAAGTACCGCTGGAGGCAGGCGAAGAGGACGATCAGCGGGAGCACGGCGATGACCGTGCCCGCGGCGACGAGGCGTTCGTCGTTGGCGAAGGTGCCGTGCAGGTAGTTCAGGCCGATGGTGAGGGTGAAGCGCTCGGGGTCGCTGAGCACGATCAGCGGCCACAGGAAGTCGTCCCAGGCACCCATGAAGGCGAAGATCGCCACGACCGCGAGGGTGCCCTTGACGGCGGGCAGCGCGATCCGGACGAACCGCTGCCAGACGTTCGCGCCGTCCACGAAGGCGGCTTCCTCGATCTCGTAGGGCACGTTGAGGAAGGCGTTGCGCATCAGCAGGACGTTGAGCGCGGAGACACAGCCGGGCAGCAGCACACCGATGAGGGTGTTGTTCAGGCCCAGCTCCCGCATGGTCGTGAACTGGGCGATGATGATGCCTTCGACGGGCACCAGCATGGCCAGGATGAAGACGAGGGTGGCCGCCTTGCGGCCGCGGTAGCGCAGGCGGGCCAGCGCGTAGCCGGCGAGGGCGGCGCCGACGCAGTTGGTGACGACGTTGGCGGCGGCCACCTTCAGGGAGTTGAGGGCGTAGTCCCAGACGGGGATGGTGTCGGCGACCCGTTCGTAGTTGTGCAGGGTCGGGTCGGAGGGCAGGAACTTCGGCGGGGAGCTGAAGATGTCCTCGTGCGGCCCCTTGAGGGACGTGGACAGCTGCCAGAGGAACGGGCCGATCATCAACGCCAGTACGGCGAGGAGGAGTCCGTAGCGCAGGACGATCTCCCACAGCGGCATCCGGCGGCCGTTCTCGTCGGTGATCCGTGGCCGACGGCGCTCACGGACACTGCTCTTCGCGGTGCTCACGCGTCCTCCTTCCGGTCCGCCCGCAGCACGAGCAGCATGAGCGCGACGGTGACGACGAAGACGACGACGGAGATGGCCGAGGCGTAGCCGACGCGTCCGGTGAGGCCGGTGCCCGTGCGCTGCACCAGCATCACCAGCGTGGTGTCCTCGCCCGCGGGGCCGCCGGCGGGCCCGCCATCAGATAGACCTCGGAGAACACCTTGAAGGCGGCGACCGAGGAGAGCGCGCCGACGAGCACCATGGTGGAGCGCACGGCGGGCACGGTGACGCTGAAGAAGCGGCGCACCGCCCCCGCGCCGTCGACCGCCGCGGCCTCGTGCAGTTCGCGTGGCACGTTGGCGAGGGCCGCGAGGTAGATGATCATGTAGTAGCCGAGGCCTTTCCAGACCGTGACGGCCATGGCGCTGAACAGCAGCAGCCACTGGTCGCTGAGGAAGCCGGCCTTGCCGACGCCCACCGCCTCCAACACCGCGTTGACCAGGCCGCGTTCGTCGAGCATCCACACCCAGATCAGGCCGACCACGACGATGGAGGCGACCACCGGGGTGTAGAAGGCGGACCGGAAGAAGGTGATGCCGGGGATGTGCTTCTGGACGAGCATCGCGAGGAGCAGCGGCAGCAGGACGAGCGCGGGGACGACCACGAGGACGTACAGCGTGCTGTTGCGCAGGCCGATCCAGAACATGTCGTCGTGCAGCAGCTCACGGAAGTTGGCCAGTCCCACGTATTCGCCGGGGACCAACGTCCTTTTGTCGGTGAAGGCGTTGTTGAGCGTGCTGACGAACGGATAGAGGATGAAGACGGCGACGATCGCGAGCCCCGGGGCGGCGAACAGCCAGGGGCTGGTGGGCAGTTGTCGCCTGATCTTGGCGGGTCCCCGGGCGGCGGTCCGGCCGCCCGGGGAGGCGGCGGCGCGGCCCGCGCCCGGGGTTCTGGTGGCGGTGCTGGTCTTCATGGCTGGCGTTCCCTGGTCATGGCTTCACGGCTCGGCACGGCGCGGCTCGGCGGCACGGCGCGGGCGCTCAGCTCTGCTTCAGCAGCCGGTCGCAGTTCTTGACAGCGTTGTCAAGCGCTTCCTCGGGGCTCTCCTTGCCTTGCAGCGCCTTGGCGACGGAGTTGCGCAGCTCGACCTTCATCTGCTCGCTGAAGAGCACGGGCGTGTAGTTCACCGCCGTCTTGATGGACTTGGCGGCGGCGACGCGGACCCGCGTCTCCTCCTTGCCGTCCTGCTTGGTGAAGTACGGGTCGTCGAGGGAGCCCTGGGTGCTCGGGAAGATCGCGACCTGCTTGGCGAACTCCATCTGGTGCTTGGCGTCGGTGACGAAGTGCGCGAAGGCGACGGCGGCCGGCGTCTGCTTGGTGCGGGCGTTCACCATCACGCCCATCACGTACATGTTGTCCTTGCCGGTGTTGCTGATCTGCGGGGTGATGCCGATGTTCTTGTAGAGCTTCGGCGCGTCCTTCTTGAACTTCTCCAGGTCCAGCGCGCTGCCGGGGTTCATGGCGACGGCCTCGGTGAGGAACTTCTTCCCGGTCGACTCCGGTGTCGCGGTCAGCGCCTGCCCGTCCAGCGCCTTCGCGTCGTACAACTCCTTGTACTTGGTGAGGAGTTCGACGCCCTTGGCGTCGTTGAAGGTGAAGCCGGTGCCTTCCTTGTTCATCAGCGGGACGCCGTAGCGTCCGAAGTCCTCGATGGTGGGGACGTTGGCGAGCGTGGCGATCTTCCCGTCGCTCTTCTCCGCCAGCCGCAGGGCCTGGTCGAAGAGCTGGTCGTACGTCTTCGGGGGCTTGTTCTCGTCGAGGCCCGCGTCCTTGAAGAGGCGCTTGTTGTAGAAGAGCGGCCCGGTGTTCAGGTACCAGGGGAAGGCGTACGTCCCTTCCGCGCCCGGTATCTGGTGGCTCTTCCAGGCCCCGGGGAGGTACTCCTTCTCGTACTTGCCCGCGGCCTTGTCGAGGTCGAGCGCGAGGCGCGGCCTTGGCGAGCGGGGCGACGAGGTCGGGCGAGACGTTCACGACGTCGGGCAGCGTGCCCGCGGCGGCGTCCGCGCTGATCTTGTCGGCGTAGCCCTCGCCGGGCTGGTCGACCCACTTGACGTCGGTGCCGGGGTACTTCTTCTCGAACTCGGCGACGAGGCCTTCGAAGTAGGGCTTGAAGTTCGCCTTCAGGTTCCAGGTCTGGAAGGTGATCTCGCCTTCGATCTTGCCCGACGCGTCCGTGGAGCCGCCGCCGTCACCTCCGTCGCCACAGGCGCTCAGCGGCAGCAGGACAGCGAGGACGGCGCCCGCGGCGACCGCTCTGCGGGGGATACGGGAGATACGCACGGTGAAACGGCTCCTTTGCTCGGCCCAGCGTGAGACGGCGGTGACTGCGGCCGTCCGAGCCGGGCAGTCCACGCCGAGGCCGACCCTGCATCCAACCGTGGCGGAAAGTCAATGGATTCGGGGAATCGGGGGCGGACTTCTTCCGACACACCCACCAACACGCAGGTCAGGAGGGTGCGTTACGGCTCTTGCGGTGAACGACTAATGCGCTTTAGGGTCTGACCGCTCAAGCGCTTTAGGTGCGGCGCCGGGAAAGGGGCCCGGGAAGGGCTCTCAGGAAAGGGGCTACGGGTGCAAGGCAAGCGGTCACCGGCACGCCGGCCGACCATGAAGGACATCGCGCGCCGCGCCGGGGTCTCCGAGAGCGCCGTCTCCTTCGCGCTCAACGACCGGCCCGGTGTCTCCGAGATCACCCGTGACCGGGTGCGCAGGGTCGCGGAGCAGCTCGGCTGGCGGCCCAGTACGGCGGCGCGCGCCCTGTCGGGCGAAGGCTCGGCCACGGTCGGCCTGGTCGTGGCGCGGCCGGCGGCGACGCTGGGCGTCGACTCGTTCTTCCTGCAGCTCATCTCCGGCGTCCAGGAGGTGCTCGCCGAGCGGCACTTGGGGCTGCTCTTCCAGGTGGTGGAGGACGTGGCCGCCGAGTGCGCGGTCTACCGCCGCTGGTGGGCCGAGCACCGGGTCGACGGCGTCCTGGTGGTCGACCCGCGTACGGACGACCCCCGGCCGGCGCTCCTGGACGAACTGGGGCTGCCCGCCGTGGTGACGGGCGGCGTACCGGACCCGCAGGCGGGCCCGCCGGGTCTGTCGACGGTGTGGGTGGACGACGCGGGGGCGATGGCGTCGGTCGTCGGCCACCTGCACGCGCTCGGCCACCGCCGCATCGTGCACATCGCGGGCATGAAGGGGCTCGCGCTCACCGAGCGCCGCATGCGCACCCTGCGTGCCGAGGCGGCGAGCCGCGGCCTGTCCGGCGTGCGCTCGGTGACGACCGACTACTCCGACGCGGAGGGCGCCGCCGTGACCCGCCGCGTCCTGCGCTCCGCCGAACCGCCGACGGCCCTGGTGTACGACAACGACGTGATGGCCGTGGCCGGGGTCGCCGCCGCGTCCTCCCTCGGCTTCGGCGTGCCGGCCGACGTGTCGGTCGTGGCCTGGGAGGACTCGGCGCTCTGCCGCATGGTGCACCCGTGGCTGACGGCCCTGTCCCGGGACACCGTCGCGTTCGGCCGCACGGCCGCCCGGGAGCTGCTCGCCCTCCTGGACGACGGGCCCGCGGCGACGGTCCAGGTGCCGCTGCCGCGGCTCATCGAGCGGGAGAGCACGGGGCCGGTACGAGACGTGTGAACCCGGCCCGGCGCTGGCATCCTGGAGTGCCCCCGCGGCCGGGGCGCGTCATGCTCCCGGACGCGCCGGGCTCGCTGCCGGTCCATCGGGCGAGGAAGGTGGCAGGGGGGCCAGGCATGCCTCGCTCACGTCGGCGGAAGGACACGACGCATGGCGGACCACTTCCCCACCGTCGGTGTCGAGGAGGAGTACTTCCTCGTCGACGCCTCGCAGCGCACGGTGGTCGCGGCGGCGCCCCGCATCCTGGCCCGCGCCAAGCCGGTGCTCGGGGACCTGGTGACCGGTGAGGCGTCCCGGTACCAGGTGGAGGGCAAGACACCGCCCTGCGGGGCGCTGGGCGAGCTGCGTCACGAACTGCGGCGGGTGCGCTCGGCCGTCGTCACCGCCGCGGCACAGGAGGGCCTGCGCCCCCTGGCCTCCGGGACACCGCTGCTGGGTGTGCGGACGCCGATACCGCTCAGCGGCGACCCCCACTACCTCCCCCAGTTCGAGATGTTCCGCTCCCTGTACGACACCTTCGTCTTCTGCGGGCTCCACGTACACGTCCAGGTCCCGGACCGGGAGCATGCCGTCCTGGTCAGCAACCATCTGCGGCCGTGGCTGCCCGTCCTGGTGGCGCTGGCGGCGAACTCCCCCTTCTGGGAGGAGCGGGACAGCGGTTACTGCAGCTGGCGGACCCTGGGAGCCGCGCGATGGCCGGTGGCGGGCCCACCCCCGTACTTCTCCTCGGCCGCGCACTACGACGCGCTCGCGGCCTCCCTCCAGGAGACCGGCGCGACCCGGGGCGAACGCTCGCTGTACTGGGACGTACGCGCCGTGCGCGCACCTGCCCACCGTCGAGATCAGGGCGATGGACGTCCCCACGAGCGTCGAGGAAGCGGCGGTCTTCGCCGTCCTCGTGCGGGCGCTGGTCGTCCGCGCGCTGGAACGGGTACGGCGCGGCGACCCCGGGCCCGCCATGGACGAAGCGCTGCTGAGCGCGGCGTGCTGGCGGTGTGCCCGCGACGGGCTGACCGGGCAGAGCCTCGACCCGCGGACCAGCCGGCTGGTGCCGACCACACTCCAGGTCCGCCGCCTGCTGGAGCACGCCCGGCCCGCGCTGGCGGAGCACGGTGAACTCCCGCGGCTGACCGCGGCCTTGCGGCATCTCGTCACGCACGGCGGCGGCGCCGAACGTCAGCGCTCCGTCCACGCCCGTGCGGGCAGCTGCTCGACGTCGTCGACGACCTGGCCACCCGCACCGCCGCGGGCCTGACACCGGACCCCGCACGGGGGCCACTGCTGCCCGGCTCCGAACGGACAGCGGCTACTTGACACCCGCGGGCGGACCGGGCGGCCACGGCAGTTCGGCCAGGATCGGCAGGAGCGCCTCCTCCTCGTAATCGAGGTGACGGATCAACTCATCTGACATACGCGCCAGTTGCGTACGGAATCGCTCCGGGTCGGCGTCGCCGCCGACGTCCGCGAGGAGTGCGGCCAGTTCACCCTGGATGCGAGCGACCGTCCGGTGTTCCGCCGCGAGCCGGTCGAAGGTCTCGCGCAGCTCGGGGTGGTAACCGGCCATCGTCGGGAAAAGGTGTGCGTCCTCGCTGGTGTGGTGGAACTCCAGGGCGTCGCAGAACGCCAGGCAGTGCTGCCGGATCTGGAGGCCGAGCCCCGGCTCCGGGGCCGCTCCTGGCCCCTGGTGGGCGGCGCGCGCGGCGAAGTACGCGTCGGTCTCGTCCCGTACGTGCCGCAGCTGGCCGCGCAGCCACAGGTGCACCTGCCGCATCTTCTCGGCGAAGTTGCCCGCCTGTGCGGGGATGGCGGCCTCGTGCGCGGGTCGCTCCAGGACGACGACGGGCAGGGTGCGGCTGGTCCGCGCCTGGTAGTCGCCGTATCCGGGCTCGACCGCCGTGATCCGCGCGAAGAGCCGGTCGCGTCGCTCCCCCTCGGCGGGGACGGCGATCGCCTGGAACTCCTCGGTGCCCAGCTCCACGCCGACGGTGGGGTGGGCGAGGACGTTGTGGTACCAGTCGGGGTGACGCGGCCCACCGAGGTTCGACCCGACCAGCAGGAGCAGGCCGCCGTCGCGGACGAAGCCGAGCGGGGTGGTGTGTTCCTTGCCGGACTTCGCTCCGGTCGTGGTGAGCAGGAGGAGCGCGCCGCCCGCGAAGGGGCCGCCGACCTTGCCGCCGTTGGCGCGGAACTCCTCGATGACGGCTTGGTTGAAGGATGTGGTGGGTGTGGGCATGACGGTGTCAGGTCTCCGTACGAGGTGTGCGGTACCGCGTCGTACGCGGTGAAGGGAGAGGAAGGTGAAGGGTCCACGCGCGAGAGGCGTGGCCGGGGCGCGGCGCGGAGGCGCGCGGTCAGGCGCGAGCCCGCGGGCGCGAACGGTGTGAACTCACGACGTGTCCATCGGCGACGTCCTTGAGTGAAGGTGCTCGCCCGGTCGCCGACCTGCCCACTGCTCTTTGGTCGGCGCCACGCGGCACGAGCACCATTACAGTCACCCGCTCCCCCACCTGTCAACGCGACCCCCGCGGCTGACGTTTGGGCGTGCCCGTCGGTGGCGTATGCATCAGGTCGGCACAGGCCTCGCGCCCTCCGCGCCCCGGCCGCCGCCGACATCGCCCGATCCGCCCCCCGTCCGCCCTCCGAAAGGCCACAACCCCTATGACACACACGACCGTTCACGTCCCGATCTCCGGTGGCGACAGCGCAGTCGACTGCCTGGTCACCGGCTCGGGGCCGGCTCTGGTGCTGGTGCACGGCACCGGCGCCACCCCCGAGGGCAACTGGGGTCCGGTCATCGACACCCTCAAGGACCGGTACACCATCGTCGCCCCGACGCTGTCCGGCTCGGGCTCCACCAGAGACGCCGGGGGCCCGTTGACGGTCGACGACCTGGTCGCCCAAGTACTCGGCGCCGTGGACGCGGCGGGCGTGGACACCTTCCACCTGGCGGGGCACTCCCTGGGCGCGACGGTCGCGGCCGCCACCGCCGCGTCCCGACCGGAGCGGATACGTTCCCTCTTCCTGCACGCGGGCTGGGCGGTGACCGACCCGTGGCAGGAATTCCAGTTCGACCTGTGGCAGCGGCTGTTGCGCGTCGACAAGGACCTGTTCTCCCGGGCGCTCCAGGTCACGGCGTTCGGGGCCAGGACGCTGGCCGGGCGCCGGATCGAGGACTTCGAGGAGAGCGTGGCCGCGTGCAACGCGCTGTTCGACGCGGACGGCATGGCCCGGCAGTCCGAAGTGAACGTCCGGGTGGACATCACCGCGGTACTGGGCAGGATCACCGCCCCCACCCTGGTCGTGTCCGGGTCCCAGGATCTGATCGTCCCGCCGCACCACCAGCGGAGGTTGGCGGCCGCCATCGCCGGGGCGCAGTTCCTGGAGCTGGAGTGCGGCCATGCGCTGCCCTTCGAGCAGCCCGAGCTGTTCGCCCGTACCGTCACGGAGTTCGTGGACCAGCAGCAGAAGGCCGCCGCCTGAGCCGGCGGTGACCGCGCAAGGCCCGGGGCCGAAGGGCTCAGCGTTTGAGCGTGAAGGTGAAGTCGCCGGTCACCTTGCCGCTCAGCCGGACCGCCGAGACGAGTTTCCCGTCCTCCACGAGCCGCTCGGCCTCGGCCCGCGAAAGTCCGCACCCTTCAGCGATCAGCCGCACGGGCCGGACAGGGATGCGCGCCACGAAGCGGACCGCTATGTCGATCACCTCGCGGTCCCGGGGGACCGGTCCCCCGGTGTCGAGGCGCCAGGCGTCGCTCCAGTCGAGAGCGGCGCGGTTACGGCGCCGTACGACCGGGTCCTGGAGCAACTCGCCCGCCAGCGCGGGGTCGTTGGCGTGCATGCGGTGCAGCAGCTCAGGCCGTACGGAGCGCACGTTCATCCGCTCCAGGACGGTGAGTTTCGCCGTGGCCCCGCAGGCGGTGCAGAGCACCAGGAGCCAGGCGTCGATCAGCTTGTGGTTCGCGTTGACGCGGAACTTGCCGTTCGGACGGAAGCGTTCCGACGCGCACATGTGGCAGCGCCGGACGACGAGAGGCAGGCAGGTGGGCATGACCACCCATTCTTCGAGCACAGAAGTACACCGGTTCCAGTGAGAAGTCCGCAGCAAAAGGCAGCGCGGCGCGCACAGGCGCGCGGCGCGACAGATCAGCTCTCGGGGGGTCTCACACGGTGTACAACGGCACGTCCTTGCTCAGGCGACTCGGGCGGCTCGGGCGAATCAGGCGACTCGCTCCGGCAGCACGGTACTGGCATGCGGCGGCGCCGTTCCACCGGTTTTCGAGCCACCGGACGCCTCGCCCGACGCAGCCGACTCGCGCGGCTCACCCGCCTCACCCGGATACGGGCTGATCATGGTGTCGAAGTAGCCGTCGGGGGCTTCTTCGAGGAAGGCCGGCAGCTGTGCCAGGAAGTCGCGCAGGGGCGGTGTCGCGTTGTGCCGGTCCAGGTCCTCCTGGGAGCGCCAGACCTCGTACAGGAAGAGCCGGCCGTCGTCCTGCGCGTGCAGGTGGTATTCCAGGTTGCCCTCCTCGCGTCGGGTGGGCTCCACGAGGGAGGCGAGGAACTGCTTGACCTCGTCGGCCCGTTCGGGCCGGGGGCGGAGGAAACCGTAGAGGGAGATGGGTGCTTGTGTCGTCGTCATGAGGGCGACGCTACGATCTCACATCCATGTGAGGTTCAAGTCGACGACGCGTGAGGTGTGCCACATGAAGATCGGGGACCTGGCCCGCGCGACGGGCGTGAGCGTGCGCCTGCTGCGCTATTACGAGGAACAGGGCCTGCTCGTCTCGTCCCGGACGGACGGCGGCCACCGCCACTACGGCGAGGGCGCGTTGACGACGGTCACGCGGATTCGCACGCTGCTGGCCGCCGGGCTCCCCACCCGCGTCATCCGCGACCTCATGCCGTGCTTCCTCGGCGAAGGGCCGGAGCTCGACACCTGCGTCCTGCAACACCTCCGGACACACCTGCGCGAACTGGACACACGCATCGCCGACCTGCAGCAGGCCCGCACGTCCCTCGGCGACCTCCTCGACGCGTCGTCACGCGCTTCCCGTGCCGAGGTGTCGCCCGGGTGAATCTCCCGCCTCCACAGGGGTACTGGCGTGAGAAGCCGCGGGGAGCGGACGGCCGTGGAGGGGACGGTCGTCCGCGCCGCGGCGGACACACCGGCGCCCCCGCCGCGAGGGCGGGGGGCGCAGGGCGAAGCGGACGAACGACCGCCGGCAATCGATCTCAGTCGGTGCTCAGTCGATGCCGGGGAGGATGTGCGGCTCGGCGAGGTCGTCCTCGTAGCCGGCCAGGCGGATGGGGGCCGCCTTGGCCCACGCCTCCAGGTTGCGGAGCTTGGGGGGTCTGCCGGCCCGCTCGCCGCCGCGTTCCGCCGGTCGCTTCTCGTGCTTCGTCAATTCTGGTGTCACCGCGCACTCCTCTGTGTCGCGTAACGGAAGGACAAGGGCAGTTCGGTCGCGGTGGCGCCGGTATCTGGCGGGACCGCGGCCGTGGTTGCCGGCCTGTCCCCGGGGCGGCCGAAAGACGTTCGTGGATCTACGTGGATCTCTCGTGGCCGTCCGCTCACCCCAGGTTAACCAAATGAGCGCGCCCGCGCTCGATGGAATGACAACCCTGGGTAAATTCCGGGCAACGGTGTCGAGGCGGGCACGGGCGAGGAGGAGGGTGCGGGCCAGGCCCGCACCCCCGTGTCAGCGCGTCACAGAGGGGTGCGGACTACCACTTGCCGGGCGCGTAGTCCTTCAGGAAGACGCCGAACAGATCCTCGCCTGCCTGGCCGCGCACGATCGGGTCGTAGACGCGCGCCGCGCCGTCGATGAGGTCGAGGGGGGCGTGGAAGCCCTCCTCGGCCAGGCGCATCTTGTCGGGGTGCGGGCGCTCGTCGGTGATCCAGCCCGTGTCGACCGCGGTCATCAGGATGCGGTCCTTCTCGAACATCTCCTGCGCGCTGGTGCGCGTCAGCATGTTCAGGGCGGCCTTGGCCATGTTGGTGTGCGGGTGGCCGGCGCCCTTGTAGCCGCGGCCGAAGACGCCCTCCATGGCGGAGACGTTCACGACGTACGCGCGGCCGTCCTCGTGCGCCGCGGCGGCGGCCGCCATCGCGGAGCGAAGGTGGCTGATGAGGATGAACGGCGCCGTCGAGTTGCAGAGCTGGACTTCGAGCAGCTCGATCGGGCCGACTTCCTCGACGGTCTGCACCCAGCTGTTGCTGTCGTGCAGGTCGGGCACCAGGCCGCCCGCGTCGATGGCCGTGCCGGCCGCGATGCGCTCCAGGGACGCCGACCCCGTGACCAGCGCGAGGCCCGTGACGTCGTCGGCGGTCAGCGCGTCCCCCGGCGACCGGCAGCGCGGCCACGGCGCCGGAACCGAAGGTGCCGATCACCTCGGAGGCGGGCAGCTCACCGGCGGGCAGCGGGGCCGACTCGGCGGCGACCAGCTCGCTGTAGGCCTGCGGGGAGCGGCGTACGGTCTGCGCGGCGTTGTTGATCAGTACGTCGAGGGGGCCCTCGGCGGCGACCGACTCGGCGAGGGCGACGACCTGGGCCGGGTCGCGCAGGTCGATGCCGACGATTTTCAGCCGGTGGATCCACTCGTCGCTGTCGGGCATGGCCTTGAAGCGACGGATCGCGTCGTTCGGGAAGCGCGTGGTGATCGTGGTGTGCGCACCGTCGCGCAGCAGCCGCAGCGCGATGTACATGCCGATCTTGGCGCGGCCACCGGTCAGCAGGGCGCGCTTGCCGGTCAGGTCGTAGCGGGCGTCGCGGCGGGCGCGGTTCTCGGCGGCGCAGGCCGGCAGAGCTGGTGGTAGAACGCGTCGACCTCGACGTACCGCGTCTTGCAGGTGTAGCAGGAGCGCGGGCGCTGGAGTATCCCCGCGATCTCGCCCTTCACCGAGGAGGAGGGCAGCACGCCCGCCGTCTCGTCGTCGATGCGGTCGGCGGAGCCGGTGGCCGTGGCCTCGGTGACCGCGCGGTCGTGGGCGGTCTTGGCGGCGCGGCGCTCCTGGCGGCGGCGCTGCTTCACCGTGCGGTAGATCCCGGCCGTGGCGCGGCGCACCGCGATCGCGTCGGGGTGGTCCACGTCCAGCTTGTCCAGCTCGTCGAGCACGCTGAGGCAGACGGCGAGACGGTCCGGGTCGATGCCGGGGCCGTACGCGACGGTCCCCTCGTGGCTTTCGTCTGTCACCGTCATCGCCGCTGTGTCCTCGTGTCATTTCGTGCCGCGGCCCGTCCGGTCGTCCGCGGAAGCTCTCAAAAGCCGAACTTTACGTAGCTCCGGGCCCCGTCACCAAACCCGTGACCTTGCCCACACCGCCCCGAGGCCCTTTTCCCGCGTTCCGCGCGACCGTCCACGATCATGACGCGCTCACTCGACCCGCTGCCCCTTCCCCAGCGCGATCACCCCGCCCTTCGAGACCGTGTACAGCTCCTCGTCCCGCTCCGGGTTGACCCCGACCGTCGCGCCGGGCGGGACGTCGACGTTCTTGTCCAGGACCGCGCCGCGCACCACCGCGCCCCGCCCCACGCGTACATTGTCGTGCAGCACCGAGCCCTGGACGACCGCACCCTCCTCGATGATCACCCCGGGCGACAGGACGGAGCGGGTGACCTGGCCGCGGATGACGCAGCCGGGGCTGACGATCGACTCGCCCGCCATGCCACCCGCGCAGAACTTCGCGGGCGGCAGTCCGCCGGAGTGCGTGTAGATCGGCCAGCGCCGGTTGTCCAGGTTGAAGACCGGATGGTCGGAGATCAGGTCCATGTGGGCCTCGTAGTACGAGTCCAGGGTGCCGACGTCACGCCAGTAGCCGTGGTCGCGCGGGGTCTCGCCGGGCACGTGGTTCCCGTCGAAGTCATACACCTGCGCGAGGCCGCGCTCGGTGAGCATGGGCAGGATCGAACCGCCCATGTCGTGCGCCGAGTCCTCGTCCTCGGCGTCCTGCTGAAGGGCGTCGACGAGGGTCTTGGTGGTGAAGAGGTAGTTGCCCATGGAGGCGAAGACCTGGTCCGGGGCGCCCGGCAGGCCGGGAGGGTCGGCGGGCTTCTCCAGGAAGCTCTCGACCCGCGTCCCGTCCCGCGCGGGGTGATGACGCCGAACGACGGCGCCTCGGCGCGCGGCACCCTGATCCCGGCGACGGTCAGGGCGGCGCCGTTGTCGATGTGCTGCTGGAGCATCTGCCGCGGGTCCATGCGGTAGACGTGGTCGGCGCCGAACACCGCGATGTAGTCGGGCTGTTCGTCGTGGACCAGGTTGAGCGACTGGAGGATCGCGTCGGCGCTGCCCGAGTACCAGCGCGGCCCGAGGCGCTGCTGCGCGGGCACGGGTGTGACGTAGTTGCCGAGCAGGCTCGACATCCGCCAGGTCGTCGTCACATGCCGGTCCAGGGAGTGCGACTTGTACTGCGTCAGGACGCAGATGCGCAGGATGTCGCCGTTGACGAGGTTGGAGAGGACGAAGTCCACGAGGCGGTACGTCCCGCCGAACGTGACCGCTGGTTTGGCCCGGTCGGCGGTGAGCGGCATCAGCCGCTTCCCTTCCCCGCCGGCCAGCACGATCCCGAGCACCGAAGGTCCACCGCGCATCCCAGCCTCCTACCTGTCGGCCATCCGGCTATCTGTCGGCGTGCAAGGTCTCCTCGTACACCTCGACCGTGCGCCGGGCGACCGCGTCCCAGCCGAAGGCGTCGACGGCGCGCCGCCGCCCGGCCGCGCCCATCGCCGCGGCCGCCCGGGGTCGGTGGGCCAGTTCGTTCAGGACCAGGCCGAGGTCACGCTCAAAACCTTCGGGGTCCTTCGGCTCGTACGGGACGAGCAGTCCCGTCACGCCGTCCTCGACGACCTCCGGGATGCCGCCGACGCGCGAGGCGACGACCGCCGTTCCGCAGGCCATCGCCTCCAGGTTGACGATGCCCAGTGGCTCGTACACCGAAGGGCAGACGAACAGGGCGGCGTGCGTGAGGAGTTGGACGATCTCGGGGCGCGGCAGCATCTCGGGGAGCCACTGGACGCCCGCACGCCCGCGGCTCAGCTCCTCGAAGAGCACCTGGAACTCGGCGTCGATCTCCGGGGTGTCGGGGGCTCCGGCGCACAGAACCAGCTGGACACCGGGGTCCAACTGCCGTGCGGCGCGCAGCAGATGGGGGACGCCCTTCTGCCGGGTGATGCGCCCGACGAACAGGACGTACGGGCGCCCGGGGTCGAGGCCGAGGCGCTCCAGGACGTCCGTGGCGGGGTCGGGGCGGTACAGGTGGGTGTCGATGCCGTTGTGCACGACGTGGACCCTCGCCGGGTCGACGGCCGGATAGCAGGCGAGGATGTCCTCGCGCATGGCGCCGGACACCGCGATCAGCGCGTCGGCCGCTTCGGCGGCGGTGCGCTCGGCCCAGCTCGACAGGGCGTAGCCGCCGCCCAGTTGCTCGGCTTTCCAGGGGCGCAGGGGCTCCAGTGAGTGCGCGGTCATCACGTGCGGGATGCCATGCAGGAGCTTGCCGAGGTGGCCCGCGAGGTTGGCGTACCAGGTGTGGGAGTGGACGAGTTCGCGCCCGGTGAGCGCGGCGGCCATCGCGAGGTCCACGGAGAGGGTGCGCAGCGCGTCGTTGGCGCCGTCGAGCGCGGGCCAGGCCCGGTGGCGCACCAGGCCGTCGGCCGCGCCGTCGCCCCAGCAGTGCACGTCGAGGTCGACGAGGGACCGTAACTCCCGGGCGAGGAACTCGACATGGACGCCCGCCCCGCCGTACACATCGGGCGGGTACTCCCGGGTAAGCAGTCCCACTCGCACGCAGAACCCTCCGTCGTCCGCCTGGTGTCGGCCGCGCCCCCTCATGGTCACCCAGACGCGGCCCCGGGGGAAGAGCGCCGCGGGGGCCGTTCGAAGCAGCAGTCGCCGCACACGCCGCCACCGGGGCACCGGTAGTAGAGGCAGCAGCTGCGCGTCGGAACGCGGTGCCGTGCAGGGTGCCGCTGCCGCGCAGGTCAGGGTGGTCGAAGAGTTCCGAGGCCAGGGCGAGCGCCCGCTCCCCCGCGTCCTCGCGGCCCTGCCGCACCGCCCAGCCGTGCACTTCCCGCGCGCTCCCGCGAGCGCGGAGCCCGCGTTGCCCCACAGCAGCCCGGCCGAGATCCGGTACCGGGAGCGCAACGCGTCGGTGAGCGGCGCGAGATGACGTGCTGTACGACATTCCGTACGGTCACGGCGTCGGCGGGCAGGGTGCCGGTGCCGGCGAGCCACAGGTCGTCGGGCGAGGTGCCGTCGGCGTCCCAGGACAGCAGGGCGGGGTCCAGGTCGGGCACCGCGCCGTACAGCGCCGCGGAGCCGAGCGCGACGGACCAGAGCCGGGCGGCGAGGCCCAGTTGCGCCACGGACACCGCGATCCGCTCCTCGGGGGCGCCGAGCCGCCGCGCCACCTTGCCGACGCGGAAGGCCAGCGGGTCGGCGTCGGTCGGTGGGTCGTACACCTTCACGAGGGGAACGGCGCCGCCGGGCGCGGGTGCCGGGCGCAGGGCGAAGAAGCCGCCGACGGGTGCGAGTTCTGCCAGGTCGATGGGGGTGTTCACGAGAGCAGTACAGCAAGCCGCAGACCGCCCGCGCCCCGCGGGGTGGCCCCCCTCTGCACCCGTGGTCTCCTCCTCTGCCCCTAGAGGCCGCACGCCCTGGGGAGGACCCGGGCGGGACCGTACTCCATCGGCAGTAGGACCGAATGCCTGCTCAGGTACGACGACGTGAAGCGATCCACGCGGCATCGTGGTAGCCATGGAAGCCGACCGTTCGCCTCGCCGGGACCACCGGACGCACCGCACACCGCGGAGCACCTCATGAGTGCCCTCGCGCTGTCCGTGCTGCTCTCGCTCGTCTCCGCCGTGGCGTACGCCGGCGGGGCCATCCTGCAGGAGCGCGTGGCGGCGACCACGCCGGAGCAGCGGTACGTCCCGCTGCGCCGCGGCGCCTGGTGGGCCGCGATCGCGCTCAACGGCCTGGGCGCGCTCCTGCACGTCGCGGCCCTCGCGTACGGCCCGCTCAGCCTGGTCCAGCCGCTGGGCGCGCTGACCATCGTCTTCGCGCTGCCGATGGCCGCGCTGTTCGTACGCCGCCGGGCCGGGGCCACCGCCTGGCGCGGCGCGATCATGGCGACGGTGGGGCTCGCCGGGCTCCTCTCGCTCACCTCGGCCTCCGGCGCGCAGTCCCTGGACGGCGCCGAGCGCCTCGTACTGGCGCTGGCCACGGGCGGCGGCGTCCTCGCCCTGACGGTGGCGGCGCACGCGGTGCACCGGCATCCCGTGGTGCGCAGCGTGATGCTCGCCTGCGCGGCCGGTGCCGCCTTCGGCATCGCCTCGGTCTTCACGAAGACGGTGGCGGTGGACTGGGAGGAGGGCACGGCGTTCGCACGGCACCTGCCGAGCCTCGGCGTCATCGCCGTGCTGGCGGCGGCCGGGGTGCTGATCTCGCAGGCCTCGTACCGGGGCGCGGGTCTCGCGGCGCCGCTCTCGACCGTGACCGTCGTGAACCCGGTGGTCGCGGCGGCGGTCGGCCTGACCCTCTTCGGTGAAACCTTCCGCTACGGCACCATGGGCACCGTGCTGGCACTCGGGTGCGGCGTGGTCGCCACGGGTGGTCTGATCCTGCTGACGTCGGAGCGGATCGCCCGGGAGACGTCGACCGGCGCTGGGGGCGGGCAGCCGGCGTCGGAGGCGGCGTCGGTAGCCGTGGCGTCACCGGGGGCGGTTCCGGCACCCGCGGTCCCGGGCCCGGTCGAGCCGTGGTGCAGGGCCGAGGTTCTTCCCGCCGTGCCCTCGCAGCCCGTGCCGGCGGCGTCGGCGCACCGCCGGGTGGCCCACCGGCACTCGCGGCGCAGGGAACGCATCGGGTCATGAACGGGTGCCGGGTGCCTCAGATGCGTACGCCTCTGGCCCGCAGGTAGGCGAGCGGATCGATGTCGGAACCGAAGCCGGGGCCCGTCCGCACCTCGAAGTGCAGGTGCGGGCCCGTGCTGTTGCCGGTGGACCCCGAGCGGGCGATGCGCTGACCCGCGCCGACCTGCTGCCCCGCCCTCACCGAGAGCGCCGACAGGTGCCCGTACTGGCTGTACTTCCCGTCGGTGTGCCGTATGACCACCTGGTAGCCGTAGCTGCCGGCCCATCCCGCGGAGACGACCTGCCCGGCGGCGACGGCCTTCACGGACGTCCCGGTGGGCACGGCGAAGTCGACGCCGGTGTGATAGCCCTTCGACCACGAGCTGCCCGCCGCGCGGTAGGGCGTGCTGGGGGACGCGGCGATCGGGGCGGAGGCGGCCGAGGAGGTGGTGGGCCTGGCCTGCTTGGTGGGCGAGGAGGCGGCCTCTGAGGAGCGCGGCTTCTCCCGCTTCCGCTCGGCAGCCTTCTTTTCGGCGGCCTTCTTTTCGGCGGCCTTGCGCTCCGCAGCCTTCCGCTCGGCGGCTTTCCGCTCGGCCGCCTTCTGTCGCGTTCGGTCCTCGGCGTGCTGGCCGGGCTTGCCCGCGCCCTGGGACACGCGCCGGCCCTGACCGTGTACGGAGAGCCGCTGGCCCGGCGTGATCAGGTCGGGGTCGCCGCCGATGACGCGCCGGTTGGCCTCGTACAACTGCTGCCAGCCGCCCCGGACCCGGCGCTCGTCGGCGATCCCGGAGAGCGTGTCGCCGTGTACCACCGTGTACATCTCGGCGATGCCCGCGGTGGACTGCGGGGTCACCTCCGGCTTGACGTCCTTGACCTCGCGCTTGGGCGGCGTCGGCTTGCTCGGGGCGCGGGCCGGGGTGAGGTCGGGTGAGCCACCGCCTCTGGTGAGGCCCGCCTTCGCGGAGCACACCGGCCAGGCGCCGGGCCCCTGGGCGTCGAGGACCTTCTCGGCCACGGCGATCTGCTGGTCCCTGGTGGCGCGGTCGGCGCGCGACGCGTAGGCCGTGCCGCCGTACGCCTCCCAGGTGGACTGCTTGAACTGGAGGCCGCCGTAGTAGCCGTTGCCGGTGTTGATGCTCCAGTTCTTGCCGGACTCGCAGGCCGCCACCTTGTTCCAGGTGCCGACGTCGGCGGCACCGGCGTCGCCCGCCATGGTGAGCGGGAGCGCCATGCCCGCGCCACCCGCGGTGACGGTGAGCGACGCACGGTTGATGCGGTTCGGCTGGTACCGGCGGTGCCGACCCCGTACGGCCATGGCGAGCTCCCTCGGACACACGTCATCACGGATTGTGCACATCGGACACACGACAAGCCCGCAAGCTAGCCGGTCGGAGCAACCCGTGACAAGGGCCGGACGCCGAGGAGGCGTTGATGGATCAGCCCTTCAAGTACCCCTTGAGCCACCGCAGTTGGACACCTTGCTGGTAGGGGCCACCGCCCTCGTGATCGTTGAAGGAGTACACCTCCATCGAACGCTCGCTTCCCGCGTACGCGTTGAAGGCGGCGAACACCGTGGAGGGCGGGCACGTCTGGTCCTCCAGGGCGGCGGAGAAGAGGGCGGGCGCCCGCCCCCGGGCGGCGAAGTGCACGCAGTCGAAGTAGGAGAGCGTTCGGAAGACACGCTCCTGCCCGCCCCGCCGGGCCTTGAGATACAGCCCGATCTCCTTGTACGGCTGCCGGTCGGTGAGGGTCGCGGCGCGCGGGAAGTCGCACAGGAACGGCACGTCGGGCGCGATGGCGGCCAGGTCCGGCACGAGTCCGCCGACGGCGAGGGCGAGGCCACCGCCCTGGCTGACGCCGAGCGCGGCGACCCGCGAGGCGTTCACCAGCGGGTGGGCGCGGACGGCCTCGACGGCGCGGACCGCGTCGACGTACAGCCGCCGGTAGTAGTACGCGTGCGGGTCCTCGATGCCGCGCGTCATGTACCCGGGGTACGCGGGTCCGCTGCCCACAGGGTCCGGGGTGTCGCCCTGCGCCCACCCTCCGCCGCCCTGGCCGTGGTGTCCATGACGAAGTGCGCGTATCCGGCGGTGGCCCAGAGCAGATGCATGTGCGGCAGGCCGCGGCCGCCGCCGTACCCGATGTACTCGACGACGCGCAGCGGCTCCCGCGCGCCGGCGGGCAGAACCAGCCACCCCTTCACCGGGTGCCCGCCGAAGCCCGCGTACGTGACGTCGAAGACCCGCACGCCCTCCAACGGCGACTCCACCGCCTCGAACCGCGCGTCCAGGTCGTGCTGCCGGGCCTCCAGCAGCGTCTTCTGCCAGAAGGCGTCGAAGCCCTCGGGTTCGGGCAACTCGGGCCGGTAACGGCGCAGTTCTTCCAGGGGGAGGTCGAACTGGGGCACAGGCGGCTCCTCCTTCGTGCAGGGCGTCGGAGCCTCACGCTATGCCAGTCCTCTCCCACTCGGCAGGGCTGCCCGCATGCCACAGGGGCGGGACCGGTCGGTCCCGCCCCTGTGGTGGCGTGCGTGTCCTGCGGTGGCGTACGTGTCCTGCGGAGGGGGCGTACGTATCAGGACAGGGGCCCCGGCTGGGGCGCAGGCGGCGCCGGTTCGGGTCCCGGCGGCGTGGGGATCGGGGACGGCGACGGCTCCGGTGCGGGCCGGGGCTCCGGCCGGGGCACGGGCTCCGGGTCGGGGAAGGGCCTGTCCGGCCCCGGAGACGGCGGCCCCGGCGGTACGGGGTCAGGGAACGGATGGGTCATTGCGATCCTCCAGCCAGTGGTTCGTCGGCTTCTCCCCCGCCTACCCGACACCTCCGGCCCCAAGCCTGACACCCTTCGCCACCCCTCGCCCGGCCGAAGGCGCAGGCGGGCGACGGCTGCCGGGCTTCGCTTGGAGCAGGGGGGTGGGGGCCGCCGCAGTGACCGGCCCTGTCACCGAGGCCTTGGCACCGAGGCCGCGGCCGCCGCGAGTCCTACCCGGGGGCTGGCGAACACCGGTACCGACACGTCGGGGGCCAACTCCGACGCCGACGCCATGGAGGCCTGTGCCAGCACGACCGCGTCGGCGTCCCGCACCTCGGAGATCGCCTCCGCGACGGTCTCCGCGTATCCCCGCGCATCCCCCGCCTGGAAGCGCGCCCACGCCCCGTCGACCACGACGCCCGCACGACGACATCACGCCCGCCGTGCGCGCCTCCTCCTCGACCAGCGCCACGTCGGCGCCAGGGTCGACTCGACGTGGCGAGCACGACGACGCGCGGGGCCGGCGGCGACGGCCGCGGCCGCCATGGGCCGGTCGACCCGCAGGACGGGTACGCCCACCTGTGGGCCGAGGGCCTCGGCGACCGCGCCGATGCTGGAGCAGGTGCACAGAACGGCTTCCGCCCCCTCCCTCACAGCCTCCGCCAGGGCGTCCCGCACCGCGGGAGCGACCGCCTCCGGTCCCTCCCGCCCGGCCCGCTCCAACAGGGACTCGTGGACATGGTGCCGCAGCGCGAGCCCCGGGTGATGGGCGTCCCGCAGACCGTCGAAGACGGGCACATGCACGGGCGACGTGTGCAGCAGCCCCAGGGTCACCACGCCGTCGGGTCCGTCCGGACCTTGTCCAGGGCAGCCCGCATCAACCCGTCCGAGGCGGCGGGAGCCTGCTCGGGGTGACGCTCGGCCCACTTCACGACGTACGAGCACAGCGGCGCGACCGCGGCGCCTTCCCGGCCGGCGATGGCGTACAGCTCCTCGGTGAGCCGCCCCGCGATGCCCTGCCCCTCATGGGCGGACGCCACTTCCGTGTGCACCGGCACGAGCGCGGTCTCGCCGCGCCGCCGGGCACGTCGTCGGACTCGGTGCCGGGCACGTCGAGGGTGAAGTACGAGATGTGCCCGACGACCTCACCCCCGTCGACCGCTTCGAGCACTCCCCGGGCCCGATCGTCACGGATCTCCACGCTCATCGACTCTCCTCGCACTGGACGCCGGTCGGGGACGCGGGACACGGCCGCCCCGCTCAGTTCCTCAACCACTCGGAACGATCCGGACTCAGACGCTCAGCGGGTTCCGCGCCGTCTCCGGATCTCCCGGCACGGCCTCGGCCGGATCGTCACCGAGGGCCACCACCTGATTGGCCTCGTCGACGTGCACGACCCGCGGCCGCAGCGCCCGCGCTCGGCGTCCTCGACCTGGGCGTAGCTGATGATGATCACTTTATCGCCGGGGTGGACAAGGTGCGCGGCCGCGCCGTTGATCCCGATGACCCCGCTCCCGCGCCGCCCCTCGATGGTGTAGGTCTCCAGGCGGGCGCCGTTGGTGACGTCGACGATGTGGACCAGCTCACCGGGCAGGAGGTCGGCGGCGTCGAGAAGGTCCGCGTCGATGGTGACGGACCCCACGTAGTGGAGGTCGGCCTGCGTCACGGTGGCGCGGTGAATCTTGGACTTGAACATGGTGCGCATCATCGAGATACTCCCCAAACATAGGCTCCCTGCCTGCGTTTTTGCAGGTCAAGTGCTGTTTCCCCATTCTACAGCGCGTCGCGTGTCCGGGCGGCGTCCGCTCGGGAGATCCACTCGGGTGAAGACGCGGTGGGGCAAGCAAAGGGAATCGGACAACCGGGGATCAGTCGCACAGAAACACGAACCGAGAGGATCACTCTGTGCGCACCTTCCTCGCCGCCCTCGGCGTCACACTGACCATCGCCGCCCTCTGCCCCGGCGCTGTTCCCGCAGCGGCCGCCGACCGCAACGGCGCGGCCACGGGCACCCTGATCGTCAACGGCGTTTCCCACACCAACCCGCGCGCTGCTACCCGTCGAACGGCTCCTTCGTCTCCATCGTCAACAACACGGATAAGACGGTGCGCATCTACCCGAACAGCGCCTGCTCCGGTCAGTCCGAGGGCTGGTTGGCGCCCGGCGGCCGGGCCGTCATGTACGGCTCCTCCGTCTCCGTCGACTAGCCCCGGACGGGACCTCCGCCGGCGGGCCCGCCCGCCACGAGGTGTGGAGGGCGGGCCACGACCGGTCGACGTATGAACGGCTGGCGCAGGGCCCACACGGGTGGCCGGAATTGGTCTTTCTCCGGCGCCCGCTGGTCCTTTCCCGGCCATTCCGGAACGCCGCCCGGTAGCGCGGCGCAGCCGTCTCGCTAAACTGTGCGGGACACCCCTTTCCCGAGGAGGGAAGGTGCGCCCACGGTTTCGTCGCCTGAGTTCTCTGGTGCTGCTGTCATCTCTTGTGCTGGGCGGGTGCGTTCTGAGCGGGTGCGGCAGAGAAGGAAGTGTTCCCGGGAGCGTCGGAGCGCTGACGGCCGCCACGCCCGGCCTCGAGTACCCCGTCCGAAAAGGCGCCCACGCCATCGGCTCAAAAGGCTACTCCCGTGCCCTCACGAGGGACACCATAACCATTGGCGTGAAGTCCGACCACCCGTTCATGGGGTTCGAGGACCCGGTGACGGGACAGCGTTCGGGATTCGATGTAGAGATCGCGAAAATGATCGCGGCGTATTTGGGATACGGCCCGGACGCCATCGAGTGGAAGACGGTGGCTCCACAGGTACGTGAGATATCGATATCCAAGGGGGACGTCGACCTGTTCGTGGGCGCCTATACGATCAATGATGAACGGAAGAAGCAGGTATCTTTCGCGGGTCCTTACTATCTGGGCGGACAGGATCTCCTGGTCGACAAGGGGAACCGCAGTATCCGCGGCCCACGAGACCTGCGCGGCAAGAAAGTCTGCACGGTGACCGGGTCCACCCCGTTCCAGCGGATCAGCCGACCGGAGTTCGGGACGACCGTCGTATCCCACGACAGTTACGCGCACTGCGTGCAGGATCTCGTCATGAACGTGGTGGACGCCGTCACCGCCGACGACACGATCCTGAAGGGGTACGCGGCACAGAACCAGGGACGTCTGCGCGTGCTCGGCCGCCCGTTCTCGGCGGAGCCCTACGGGGTGGGACTGGCCCGGCGGGACGCGGTCCTGCGCGACGCCGTCAATGACGCGCTCGAACACCACGTCCGCAACGGCAACTGGCTCAGGGCCTACCGCGCCACACTCGGCCGTTCCGGCGCGCCGGCCCCGGCGCCATCACCGGTGCGGCGGTACTGATCAGCGAGGTCCGTCCGTCCACGGCATCCTTCGGGCCGCACACCGTCGCGGCCCCGTCAGCCTGGAGGCGCCCATGGAGGTGTTGACCGACAACGCCGGTCTCTTCTGGCGGGGTTTCGTGGGCACCGTCCAACTCATGTGCCTGAGCACGCTGCTCGCCTTCGCCCTGGGGATGCTGCTCGTCTCCTTCCGGATCAGCCCGGTGCCGCTGTGCCGGGGCCTGGGGGCAACGGTGGTGACGGTGCTCTGCAACACCCCGCTCACCGTCCTCTTCTTCGGCGTGACGCTCGGGCTGCCCATGCTGGGCCTCACCGGAGCCGGCTACTTCACGCTGGCCGTCCTGGTGATGGGGGGTTACGCGTCGGCGTTCGTCTGTGAGGCACTGCGCTCCGGCGTCAACACCGTGGAGACGGGGCAGGCGGAAGCCGCCCGCAGCCTCGGCATGTCCACCGCGCAGACGGCGGCCCTGATCGTCTTCCCCCAGGCGGGGCGGGCGGCGGTCCCCCCGCTGGGCAACGCCGTGATCACTCTGGTCAAGAACTCCGCGCTCGCCGGCGGCTTCAGCGTCTACGAGCTGTTCAGCACCGAGAAGACCCTGGTGGAGCGCGGTTACGCGGTGGCGGTCGTCTTCCTGTGGGTGGCCGCCGCCTATGTGGTGCTGATCGCGGTGATCAGTGCCGGATTCCGTTTGCTGGAGCGTCGGCTGGCGGTGCCGCGATGAGATCCACCTTGTTCGAGGCCCCGGGCCCTCGCGCCCGCCGCCGCCACGTCTGGTACACGGTCCTGGTGGCGGCGGTGACCGGTGGCGCGCTCTGCTGGGCCCTCCTCCGGTTCAAGGACGCCGGGCAGTTCGACGCGCGGATGTGGGAGGCGTTCGAATACCGCGGCGTGCAGCTGCGCATCCTCACCGGCATGGTGGACACCGTCAAGGCGTTCGTCCTGGCAGTGGTGCTCTCCTTGCTGCTGGGTTTCCTGTTCGCTGCGGGACGCCTCTCGACGCACGGCCTCCTGCGCCGCCCGGCCGGGGCGCTGGTGGAGTTCTTCCGCGCGGTACCGGTGATCATCACGGTCTTCGCCCTGTACGCCACCGACCTGCTGCGCACCGCTGTCACGGCTGCCGCCGGCTTTCTACGGGAAAACCTCGGAAGCCCGGGTGAATGGGCGGCGACGAATTTCGCGAGCCCCACACTGTGGGCCCTGGTCGTCGGAATCTCCCTGTACAACGGCGCGGCGCAGGCGGAGATCCTGCGGGCGGGGGTCGGCGCCGTTCCCAAGGGGCAGTTCGAGGCGGGATACGCGCTGGGGATGCGCAAGACACAGGTGATGACAGCGGTGGTCATGCCGCAGGCGGTGCGGACCATGTTACCGAGCATAATCAGCCAAATGGTGGTGACGCTGAAGGATACGTCGCTCGGTTTCTTCATCATGTACGAGGAACTCCTCTATGCGGGAAAGCTCCTGGCGCAGAACACGGCCACTCCGCACGGCTATCCCTACCTCCCCGTTCTCTGCGTGGTCGGTTCGCTGTACATCATCACCTGCCTCCTGCTTTCCTGGGCGGCCCGCCGCCTTACGGCACTGGAATGGCGTGGACTCGACGGGCGCGGTCTGCCGAGAGTTTCCTCGAAGATGCCGATGGGAAGCAGATGAACACGAATAGGCGGGAGGGCCTCGGCGTGAGTGAATCTGTCGAATGTGCGGACGACCTCTATCCCACTCGTTCCGTGACCACGTCGGTGCCTTTCCGGCGTCACCACCCAGTGGTGTGGAGCGACGGAGGTGACGCGACGCGGGGCCCGTTGTCCGCCGAGGAGGTGGCCGCGTACGACCGGGACGGTTTCCTCGCCTTCGACGCGCTCCTCGACCCGGCCGAAGTGGACGAGTGCCGTCGGGAAATGCGACGTATGGCCACCGATGCCGCACTGCGTTCCTCCGGGCGGGTGGTCGCGGAACCGGACTCCGACGAGATCCGTTCCGTCTTCGAGGTGCACCGGCACAGTGCGGTCTTCGAGCGCGTGGTCCACTCCGGTCGGCTCGCGGACCGGGCCCGGCAGGTCCTCGGTTCGGACGTCTATCTCCACCAGAGCAGGATCAACTACAAGGCCGCCTTCGACGGCTCGAAGTTCGGCTGGCACTCGGACTTCGAGACCTGGCACTCCGAGGACGGCATGCCGGCGCCCCGCGCGCTGAGCTTCTCCGTCGCCCTCACCGACAACCTCCCGTTCAACGGCCCGCTGATGATCATTCCCGGGTCGCAGCGGACCTTCGTGCCCTCGGTCGGCCGGACTCCTCCCGGCTATCACAAGCTGTCACTGCTGGGGAAGAACCTCCCGGCCGGACCGGCCGACCGTACCGCCGTGGCGGCACTGGCCGAACGGCACGGCATCCGGCAGTTCACCGGAGCGGCGGGCTCCGCCGTCATGTTCGACTGCAACTGCCTGCACGCCTCGGGGGGAAACGTTTCACCGTTTCCCCGGACGAACCTCTTCGTCGTCTACAACAGCGTCGACAACCGGCTGACCAGGCCGTACGCGGCTCCGAAAGCCCGCCCTGGATATCTCGCCGACCGGACCTTCACACCCGTGCCCCGAGCCGAAGACCGGCCGAGTCGATGAGCCGTGCCACTTCGGGCGTGGTGTAGCCGCGCTCGAAGTGGCACGGTTCGGACAGCATCAGGGAGACCAGGCCCAGGAGCAGGCGCGCGTACTCCTCGACCGTGCCGGGCCAGGCGCCCGCGTCGAGCATCCAGGGCTCACTGCCCGCCGTCGCCTCCGCCCTCCCCGCACGGATGAGCGATTTGGAGAGCTTGGCACCGGAGGGCGAGAGCACTACGGGAGTGAACAGCCGCGCCGGGAGCGCCGCCCCCGGATAGCAGAGGAACGCCTCGTCGAGCAGGCGGCACCCCGCGGCCCAGTCGGCTCCCTTGACCACCACGGCGAGCGCGTCCTCCCGCGCGGCCACACGCTCCTTGAGGAGGTTGCGGTGGAGCGTGCCCGAGCCCAGGTACGCCCCCTCAGCCCCGCCTCCCTCGCCTCCCTCGCCTGCCCCGTCCCCCCTGTCTGCCTCAACCGCCCCGTCCGCGCCGTCACTCTCGTCGGCCCGCACCCGCACCACGTAGTCGCCGTGGTCCAGGCAGACCGCCGCCAGCTCGGCCCGGTCCGGCCCCACCGCGCGGACCTCGGTGTGCTCGCCGTGTTTCTGCGCCCAGCCGCACTGCGGGCACGGAGGGCTCAGGGGCACCTGACCGTGTGTCGGCGCGAGCACCCACCGCAGGGCGTCCATCCGGTTCAGCGAGTCCAGGAACTCCTGCCGGAACTCCGGCCGGCTCTGCTGCCGGGTGTAGGTCTCGATCTCGTAGGTGACGCCCGTGGCCGCGGACAGGGCGTCGAAGAAGCCTCCGTAGTACGTCCGGATCAATTCCTCTATGCGCTCGCTGCCCAAGGCATGGTGGAAGGAGCGCTCGTAGAGAGTTCCCGTCCGCGCGCACCGCCGTGTCTCGCAGCCGGAGTTGTCCAGGGCGCCGAACCGCAGTGTCACGTCGACGCCGAACCTGTCACGGGCCGTCCGCGCGAGCAGGAACGCGGAGGTCTGCATGACGCTGGTGCCCAGGTGCGGAGCACCGTTGATCTGGACACCGGCGTACAGGGACACACGGTCGTGCCCCGTCGCCAGCAGCCGCGGACGGAGGAAGTCGACGCTGTGTTCGACCGCGCCGGTGGTGACGCTGACGGGCGATACGGGCGATACGGGCACGATCCGAGCGGTGTTCATGAACGGCCTCTCTTCTTGACGGAACGGGATGCCCTCTGGACGGAACGACGGAAACGGGATGCCTCGTGGGTGCGGGGCGTGAGGTCACCAGTGGTGGCGCACGGCGGGCTCCGGCAGGTCCACGACGCGCAGAGGACCCGTCCACGGAGGCGAGGCCGCCCCGTCCAAGGCCTCCAGCCGCGTGGTGCGGGAACGGGCGGCCGTACGCAGCAGCTCCATCAGCCCGTCGCCGGTGAGCCGGTCCTTCTCCGGCGCCGCGCCCTCCGGAGCGGTCCGGTGACAGGCCAGGCCGACGATGAAGTAGGCCAGTGGGTACGGGCCCGAGCGCCAGACCACCGCCTCGCCCTGCTCCTCCAGCAGGAACACCTGATCGGGGTGGTCCCGGGTGAAGTTCCCGAAGGGCAGCGGGCACAAGGTGACCGCGCGCACCGTGAAGCCGGCCGACTCCACCATGCCGATCGCCTTCCGCGGGCTGGAGTAACTGCCGATGGTGATGCCCAGGCCATCTCCCAGCGCACGGCCGTGCGTGATGACGGCGGGGATGAGTTTCAGGCCGTCCGTCCCTCCGCCGACGGACCGGCGCAGGGCGTCCGCCCGGGGGGTGAGGGGGACGTAGGGCGGATTGCTGGTGACGACCAGGGGGCGGCGGAGCGGGGCGGGGGCCGTGGCCAGCAGCTCGACGGGGGACAGCGCGGTGAAGTCGCCGTGGGCGAAGGTGACGGGACCGGCTCCGTCGGACGAGGCGTAGTGCTTGCGGGCCCACGCCACGGTGTCCTCTCCCGAGTCGATGCCGTGGACGCGGGCCGCTCCCGCGCGGGCCATGGCCGCCGCGGCGGCGCCGCTGCCCGAGCCGAGGTCCAGGACGGCGCAGCCGTCACTGATGAGGTCCCGCGCGACCCACACGCCGATCTCGGTGTCGGCCGGTTCGAAGAAGACGTGCGAGGACGAGGGCGGGGTCAGGTCGTGCGGCGTCAGATGCCGGTAGGCGGTGACACGGGCCGGTTTCATGGTGGGAGGGCCTCGATCCGTGTGAAGGCGAGTGGCGGGGTGGGCGGATGGGCGGCGGGGAGGGGCGAGGCGCGGTGAGCGCCGAGACCGCGTGCGCGCGGCGTACATGGTGTACGCGGTGTACGGCGCGTCACCGCATGCCGGCGTCCTGGCCGTTCTTCGTGTCGGCGTCGCCGTCCCGGCCGCTCACCCACTCCAGGACGGCCATGGCTCCGGCGAGTTTCATGGCCGCCTGCGTCCAGGCCAAGGAGCGGGGCCCGTCCAGGACGTCACCGGTGACCTCGTCACCGCGGTGGGCGGGCAGGTCGTGCAGGAACAGGGCATCGGGCCAGCGGGCCATCAGGGAGGCGTCCACGTGGAAGGGGCGGAACGTCTCCCGCCAGTCGGCGTCGGGTTTCGACGTGCCGGTCGTCTGCCAACGGGTGGTGTACACGACGTCCACACGGTCGGGCAGGTGTGCCGGGTCGTGCACCTCTTCCAGCGTGGCGCCCACCGCCGCGGCTCTCCGCGACGCCCGCGCCAACTCCCCTACGGGCAGCCCGTATCCGGGCGGGGTGCAGAAGGTGACCCGGGTCCCCGGCACGGCCGCCAGCGCGTGGGCCAGGGCGACGGCCGTGTTGTTGCCCTCGCCCATGTACAGGACGCTCACGCCGGCCGGGTCGCCGAGCGCCAGGTGCAGGCTGGCGAGGTCGGTGACTCCCTGCGTGGGGTGTTCCTCGGCCGCCATCGCGTTGATCACCGGCAGGCCGCCCTGACGGGACAGCTGCCGCAGTTCCGCCAAGGGGCCGGAGGTGCGCGCGACCAGGAGGTCGAGCATGCTCCCCAGGACGCGCCCGGTGTCGGCCACCGACTCGCCGGTGTTCAGTTGCAGGTCCTGCGGGCCGTAGGTGACGGGAACGGCGCCCAGCCGGATGGCGCCGACCGTGAAGGCCGTACGTGTGCGGGTGGAGGTCTTGGTGAACAGCACACCCGCGACGCGGCCCGACAGCGGCCGGTCGTGTGCGTTCCCGTCCCGGAACAGTTCCACCGATCTCGCGGCCAGCTCCCTGATCACGGCCGGCTCCAGCTCGGCAAGGGAGAAGAGGCCGCGCGCGGGGGCGAACTCGTTGTCCATGCTGTCCCTTTCGGTAGAAGCGGGCGTGAGAGGCGGTGGAGGGGCGGAGGGGTGGAGTCAGGGGCCGGTTCAGTAGAGGGTCAGGGTCCGGCCGAGCCCCAGGCGGACGGCGGCGCCGTACACCGCGCCGAGCAGCCCGACGTCCAGGACGGCCATGCCGAAGGGGTTGCTGATGACATGGGACGTGGTGGGCCGTACGGGGGGCCGCTCGCCGATGAGGACCTGGCCGAGGGTGCCGCTCAGGGCCATGGCCGAGGTCGGGGCCGAGGCTGCGGTCAAGGCCGAGCCCACACCCGGGGAGTCGTGATCCGTGGGCAGGTGGTCGCCCGTGATCCGGCCCTCCCGCATCAACTGCCCCAGAACCCTTCGCGGGTTGTCGGCCACCAGGGCGACGTCGTCCACGAAGACACCCTGCGCCGTGAGGAACGCGTCGGGCAGCAGGTCGGCCAGGGACACGTGGGCGACGAAGGTGCCGGGCGCGAGCCAGGCCGCCGGCAGATAGCCGCGGTCGGCGGTGGTCGTGGTCACCACCACCTGCGCGGCGGCCACCGCCTGCCGGGTGCCCGGTGCCACGCGGACGGTGTGGTGCGGGTGCCGTGCGCGGACCCAGGCGGCCAGTTCCTCGGCCCGCCGCGGATCGGTGTCGTAGAGATGTACGCGGGTCACGCGGGGGTACGTCGTGGCCAGCAGCCCGATGTGGACGCGGGCGAGCATCCCGCAGCCGAGGAACGCCGTCGCGTCCCACCGCTCGGGGCCGAGGTGGCGCAGGCTGACCATCGTGTAGGCGGCCGTCCGGGTCGCGCTCAGCCAACCGGCCTCGGCCAGCACGCGGGGCCGGGCGGTCTCCGGGTCGAAGAGCATGACCAGGCCCGCGGCCCGCTCCCTTCCGTGGGACGGATTGCTCGTCGCGGCGTTGATGAGCTTCATCCCCCGCAGCGGAGGGCCGCCGTCGACGTCCACGGCGCCGAGCATGGCGAGTGAACGGCAGTACGCCCCTTCTCCGTTGGCCCAGGGGAGGTAGCCCTCGGCGGGCAGTTCCACCCGGTTCTCGGCGTGTCGGCACAGCACCTGCGTGACCTCCTCGCACACGTCCACGTGCGCGAGGCAGGCGAGCACCGCTTCCCTGTCGAGGAAGAGAAGCTGCTCAGAGACGGGGAGTTGTCCGGAAGAGCGGAGACGCTCGGAAGAACGGAGGTGTTCAGAAAAGTGGAGTTGCTCAGAAGAAGGGTGTTGCTCAGACATCGTCACCTCTCGGTCTGCGTCACCGTCGGCCCGCGCGATTCACGGCAGCAGACCGGCCGCCTCGAACGCCGCGGCGCCGCCCGGCACGGCCATGGCCCCGACTTCCTCGAAGAGCCGCACGGCGTGCCGGGACGCCCTGCGGATGCCCTGGTCGACCGAGGCCGGCGGATAGGAGTCGTGCACGACGTCCTCGACGGCGGACGGCGCGAGTCCCGTGGCGGTCAACGACGCGCGTATGGGCCGCAGGTCGGGGAGCAGGCTGCACCGGATCAGCTCGGGCAGGCACCGCGCGATGCGGCCGCGCGACCCCGCCGACTCCCGCGTCCACAACTCACGGAAGAAGCGGGAGAAGAACGCGTGGTGCCAGCCCTCGTCCTTGGCGTGGTCCCTGACGATGTCCCGGACGACGGTCAGCACATCCGGGTCCTTGGGTATGTCGTTGAGCACCGCGGTGATCAGCGTCTCGAAGACCACGACTTGCAGCAGCTGGGCCAGGGCGGGCTCGTACGGCAGGGCCTCCGTCCCGACCGCGTCGAGCCGCCGCAGGAACGGGCCGAAGTCGTACGGCAGTTGCGGCACCCCCGAAGCGCGGGAGACCTGCTGGACGACGTCCAGGCTGTAGAGGGAGTGGTACCCCTCGTCGCAGTAGATGCGGTACGCGTCCAGCCGGACGGCGACGTCCGTGTCGGTGCCGCACCGGTTGCCGGCGATGCGGTCCGTGGCGCGGTTCACGACACGCGTCTCGAATTGAGCCGTGAAGTCCAGGTACTGGAAGAGATGCCGGGCGAGGAGTTCCCTCCGGCCCGCCTCGCCGAGTTCCGTCACCAGCGGATGGTTCAGGTAGGGCACCAGGGCCGGGGGGAAGAAGACGCGCCCGGTCTCCAGTTCGTCCGCCAGTTGACGCCGGGGGCCGCTGCGGACACCGGCACGCTGGTACCAGTCCCGTTCCTGCGTACTCAACTCAGCGTCACCTCACCTTGGGCGGGCACTTCTTGAGCGGGGTCCTCTTGGGCGGAGTCCTCCGTGCCGGGCCGGTCGAAGCGCGGCGCGGCACCGCTCGACGCGTCCAGGACGCCCCCACCCGTGACCCCGGCGGCTATGTCGACAGCGGCCAAGTCATGCTGGGAGCGCCACCGTTGGGAGTAGACGGTGTCGAGGTAGCGGTCCCCGCCGTCCGGACACAGGCAGACGATGTCGGTGCGTGCGGGGTCCTCGCGGAACAGCCGCAGAGCGGCCGCGACGAGCGCGCCCGAGCTGGAGCCCACGGCGATGCCGGTCGTCTCCTTCAGCCACAGGCACGCGCTGACCGCTGCCGGCGGGTCGATGTGCACGGCGGGCCGGTAGCCGTGCGGCAGAAAGGTCGACCTGCGGCTCGCCCCGATTCCTGAAAGCACACGTTCGCCGTGTACGTCGCCCAGGGCCACCGAGCCGACGACATCCACCCCGATCAGTTCCCAGTCCGGTGAGTGGGCGGAGACGTAGTCGCGGAAACCCGCCAGCGTGCCGCCGGTGGACACCGCGACCAGGACGCTCATCGGCTTCGCGGGCAGTTGCGTACGCAACTCCGGTGCCGTCCACTGGGCGTGGACGGCGGGGTTGGCCGGGTTGGTGTACTGGTTCGGCCAGACGAGTCCCGGTTCACGGCTCACCCGCTGCGCGACATGGGCGAGGCGGTTGAGCAGGAACCCGCCCGCGCCGTCCGGTCGGTCGACCACGACGACCTTGGCGCCCATGACGCGCAGGGCGTTCTGCACCGAGGGGCTGACCCGGGGGTCCACGACGGCGGTGAAAGGCACGTGCAGGGACGCGGCCAGCCCGGCCAGCGCCAGGCCGAGGTTGCCCGACGTCGACTCGATCAGGCCTATGCGTGCATCGATACGGTCTTTCACGCTCTGCCAGAGCGCGAATGCGGTCCGCCCTTTGATGGAGCCATAGGGATTGTGCGCTTCGAGTTTCAGCCAGAGCGTTCTGGGCGCGCCATCACATACGATGCCCAGCGGCACCACCGGGCTGGGAGACCAGGAACTGTCCGCAGGGCCCGAGTTGTCGGGAAACCGATCCGGAAATATTTCCAAGACGCCTCCGCGGCATGGTCTCGTCAGGACCGGAAGTTGTGCGCGGAACCGCTGTGACGCTTCCACTTCTCAGGCTATGGCGCTGTTCATGACAGCACAAGGAAGGGAACACGCCACGTCCGGATGCCACCCGCAATTATTGGGGGCATATGCCCGGGGGCGTCATTTGTTATCCCATGGACGTCATTGGGGCGGCTGTTATTCCTGAGCCCTTGCCGGACTCGACACCGCATTCGACGCGAGAGGCGTGCTGTTACGCCTCGCCGGTCCACGCCTGTTTGTGGCAGCACCCGCAGCAGCGCCCCCGGCACCGGACGGCCCGGCGAACCACCCCACAGTGGCGCGGCAAAAACGGCACAGTCCTGGTTCGGCCGCACGAGGGCCACCGATGCAGGCGCCCCGCCGACGCACGCCGACCAGGGGCGGAGCTGCCGTGCCTGGTCGGCCGCCGTCGCGCGGAACTCCCCGTGGCCGGCAGACCTTTCGCGCGGTGCAGCCAGGTGACAGCCGTGGCCGAGATCAGCCCCAGCACCAGACAGCACAGCCAGGGCAGCACCGTCACGCCGGTGCGTCTGCCGACGTCGAGGGTCCAGCCCACGAGCGCGTTGCCTCCGGCGGCGGCGAGCCCGGAGAAGACGTAGAAGATGCCGAAATGGGTGCCGGTCAACCGGGCCGGGCCGAACCGGGGGACCATCTCCATCACCAGGGGATGCACGATCATGATGCCGACGTGAACCAGCAGTGCTCCGGCGATCACCGGGCAGGCGTTGCGGACCGTCGCGCCCCAGCCGTCCGGTGCCCCCGCCCCGCACACCAGCAGAGGCGGCACGAACCCGAAGGCCGTCAGGACGATGCCGCGGGCGATCCACGCCGGGCCGCCCCCGCGCCGCGCGAGCGCCCGGGTGACGCGCAGCTGCCAGACCAGGTTGGCCAGTGCCCCCATCATCAGCACCGCCACGGTTGCTTCCTGACGACCCGTCACCTGGCGCGCCCCCTCGGGCACCAGCAGGTACACCTGGTTCTCCAAGGTGCTCATGCCCGCCATGGCGACGGCGAACGCGAGGAACGGCCGGTTGCCCAGCACCTCCCGCCAGTCCTTGCGGACCGTGGTGTCGCGCCGGGGGGCCTTCCGGGCGGGCAGCGCGTACAGCTGGGCCAGGCACAGGACGGCGAAGACGCAGGCGGCGACGAGGGCGCAGACGCGGAAGTCGACCAGGAGCAGTACCCCGCCCAAGGCCAGGCCCAGCAGTGAGCCGCCGGTGGCGAAGACGGTGAGCAGGGCAAAGGCCTCGGCCCTGCGGGGCCCCGCCTCCTGGGCCACGTAGGTGCGCACCGCCGGGTAGAACAGCGCACCGGCCAGGCCGCTCAGCGCCGAGGCGGTGAGCAGGATCGGCAGGGTGGAACCGACCGCGAACAGCGCGAATCCCACGGTGCGCAGCATGCAGCCGACGATGATGACACCGCGGGGGCCGAGCCGGTCGGCCGCGGAACCACCAAGCACGAACAGGCCCTGCTGGCTGAGGTTCCGCACGCCGAGGATCAGGCCGACCCAGGCCGCCGAAAGCCCCAGATCGTGGCCGAGATAGGTCACCAGAAAGGGGATGAGGAGGTAGAACCCGATGTCCACCCCGAACTGATTGATGAGCAGCAGCCGTACCACGAGCGGAAAGCTGCGGTATGCGCGAAGAGTTTTCATGCCAGGTCCCGTGAGTGGCCCGCGCACGAGTGGCATTCCGGGCCGAGTGGGTGTGGGCGATCCGGCATGAGCGGCAGGAGGAAAGATCGATCAATGCCGCTTCGGTGTCATACCGCCGACCGCCTCCGTCGATGAGGGAGAGCGGACGGTCATAACTTCTGGAGCATCATCAACGGTCCCCAAACCGGTTTCTGTGCGATGAACCGGCCTCCGCGCGATTCGCGCTTCCCGGCGGCCTCGCGGCCGATGGCCGGAAAGCACCCGGCCCTCCTCGGGGGCTCTCTACCGGTGTCCTCGAATGGTCTCTACGGTGAGTCGACGATCTGCGGCGCCATTCGACGCGCGCGGCGGAATGGAATTCCCACCCTTGGCCAGGAGGCGGGCATGACGGGCAGCACACGTACGGGCAGCGGGTCCGCGCACATGGCGGGCCATGTCATCGTCACCCTCGCCGGCACCGGCGAGGCGGACTCACGCGGAGACGGCGGGCCGGCCGACCGGGCGGCTCTGCACCAGCCCCGGGCCCTGGCGGTCGACGCGTCGGGTGCCTGTACGTCGCCGACCGGAAGGGCCACCGGGTCCGGCGGATCGCGCCGGACGGTTCCATCACCACCGTCGCGGGGACCGGCGAGCCCGGTTTCGGCGGAGACGGCGGCCCGGCCACCCGGGCGGCACTCAACGAACCCGGGGGGCTGGTCCGCGACGCCGCGGGCCATCTGTACGTCGCCGACTACTGGAACCACCGGGTACGGCGGATCGCACCGGACGGCTGCATCACCACCGTCGCGGGAACCGGCGAGCCCGGCTCCGGTGGAGACGGCGGCCCGGCCACCCGGGCGACGCTCAACGAACCCAGGGGGCTGGCCCTGGACGGCGCGGGGACGCTCTATGTCGCCGAGTGGAAAGGGCACCGGGTCCGTGCCATCCGCGCCGACGGCTCCATCACCACCGTCGCGGGAACCGGCGAGCCCGGCTCCGGTCCGGACGGCGTACCGGCCGTCGCCGGCGAACTGCACCATCCCATCGACCTCGTGACGGACGCCGAGGGCCGCTTGTACATCGCCGACTGCTTCTCCCACCGGATACGCATGGTGTCGCCCGACGGGCTGATCACGACGGTGGCGGGAACCGGGAAGCCCGGATACGACGACGCCGGCGGCGCCCCGGCCACCGACACCCCGCTCCACCAGCCACGCGGCGTCGACCTGGACGGCGAGGGCAACCTCTACATCGCCGATTCCCTCAACCAGTGCGTGCGCGTCGTCCTGCCGGACGGCGGCATCACGACGGTGGCCGGCGGGCCGCCCGGCGAGGACCGGGAGGACGGTCCGGCCGCTCGGAGTGCTGCTGCGCTATCCACGGGCGGTGCGCATCGCACCGGGTGGTGACCTCGTCATCGCCGAGACCGATCGCCATCGGGTCCGTAAGGTCACCGCGTCCGGCTGACACGACGGTCGGCGGCGGGTGACACAGGGCTGCTTCATGGGGCGGCTCCTTCTGGTGGGACGCAGGGGCCTGCCGGGCGGAGGCCGACCCTCCGGGCACCCGACGGCAAATTGCGACCGCGAACAAGCCTTGCTGCCTCCAGTCTCTCCCCCGTTTCTTGAGCAACGCGCGGTTGAATCAGTACGAGTTAACAAGTGGGACAGTACGAAGAGCGTGCCGTCAGCTGTGGCGTCGCGTCACGGCGGTCCCGGTGGGCCGTTGGAACAGGGCACCGGAGTTGCGGTGCGGCAGGTCGACGATCCGCAGCAGCTCGAACCCCTGGTTCAGGTAGTAGCGGTGCAGCACGGAGTTGGTCTTCCACGCCTCCAGCCTGAGCCAGGGCTTCTCGCTCCGCGCCGCCAACCGGCCCGCCCAGTTCAGCAGTTGCGCGCCCACCGACTGGCCGGCGGCCGCTCTGCTCACGGCCAGGTCGTGGACGTACAGAGCCGACTCCGGGTCGTCGTCCGCCCACCATTCGAGATCGGCCTGCCGCTGGACGGTCACCGTCCCCACCAGTCGGCCGTCCCGGAAGGCGAGGTAGCAGTCCCCGGCGCGGACGGCCTCTGCCATGCGCCGCGCCGGGGCGGGTACTGCCACTGGTCGATCCCTTTGGAGGCGAGCCAGCGGCTGGCCTCCAGCCACAGCCCCTCCACGCGGTCCAGTTCACCGGAGGCCGCGGGGCGAATCCGCAGCTCACTCATGACGCACCCGCACCGATGTCGGCGCCGAGCCGGCGCAGGGCCACGGCCGCGTAACAGGCGATCCCGGCCGCGAGGGCGTCCTCGTCGATGTCCGCCCGGTCGGAGTGCAGGGCGGGAGCGCGCCCGGGCTCGAGGCCGGGCGGGCACGCGCCCAGAAAGGCGAGGGCTCCCGGGACCGCGTCGAGGACGTAGGCGAAGTCCTCCGCCGTCATCGCCGGGGCGGGCTGCACGTGGACGTGCTCGGCGCCGAGCAGCGTCCGCCGCCGCGCGGAGCACGAAGTCGGTGAACGCCGGGTCGTTGCGGGTCACCGGATACCCCGCCACGATCGACACCTCCGCCGTCGCCCCGTGGGCCGCAGCGACGCCCTGGGCGACCCGGGTGACCACTTCGTGCACGTGTGCGCGTGTCTCGTGCGACAAGGTGCGCAGGGTCCCGGCGAGGGCCACCGTCTCCGGGATGACACCCGGCATCGAGCCCGCGGTGAGGGAGCTGACGGTGACGACGGCCGGATCGGTGACGCTGACCGTCCTGGTCACCGCCGTCTGCAGGGCGAGGACGACCTCGCAGGCCACGGGCACGGGATCGCACGCCGTATGCGGTGACGACGCGTGGCCGCCCCGGCCTCGTACGACGATGTGCAGCTTGTCGGAGGCGGCCATCTGCGGGCCGGGGCGCAGCCACAGGCCGCCGCTCGGCAGTCCCGGCGTGACGTGCAGGGCGAACGCGGCGCCCACCTCGCGGCCGTGTCCGGCCAGCAGCCCCTCGTCGATCATGTGGCGGGCGCCGTGGTGGCCCTCCTCGCCGGGCTGGAACATGAACACCACGCGCCCGGCGAGGCCGTCGCGGCGCGCGGCGAGCAGCCGGGCGGCGGCGACCAGCATGGCCGTGTGGGCGTCGTGACCGCAGGCGTGCATGACGCCGGGGTTGCGTGAGGCGAACTCCAGGCCGGTGGCCTCGGCGACGGGCAGGGCGTCCATGTCCGCGCGCAGTAGGACCACCGGACCGTCCCGTGGCCCGTCGAGGGTCGCGGTCACCGACGTCAGCCGCCGGCCGGTACGGACGTCCAGGCCCAGGCCGTCCAGCGCCGCCAAAACCTGACGCTGTGTTTTCGGCAGGTGCAGTCCGGTCTCCGGGCAGGCGTGCAGGGAGCGGCGCAGTGCCACGGCGTCGGGCAGGAGCCGCCGGGCCTCGTCCAGGATCATGGTGGACTCTCCTCCCCGCAGGCCGAGGCCCGCCGAAGCCTTGTGGGGTCGACAGCCCGAGGGCCGACCTGACCACAGTAGACAGACCGCCCGGTGCCGGGCAGACGGCCTCTCCGCCGAGGCCCGCGTTTCGGTCAGCGCGGCGCCATAGGGCGTTGTCCTGTTCGCGCTCCTGTCCATGGTCCGGGGCACTGGCATGCTCGTCCTGGCTCATCCAGGAGAGGCCCAGGGAGTTCACCCCCCCCCTGGGCCACGGAAGGAGCGAGGGACCGTCATGACCGAACCGGCTGACGACACCACCGGGCAGCCGCCCCGGGCCCCCTGGCAGTGGCGGGAGGACGAATGGCGCCGCCACGTCGAGCGGGTGCGCGCCGGGCGCAGTCTCAAACCGGCCCGGTGGCCGCACGGCGCCAAGGCCGCCGTGGCGTTCTCCTTCGACCCCGACCACGAGACGATTCCGCTGCGCGACGCGGAGGTGATGCCGGGAAAGCTCTCGCAGGGCGAGTACGGGGCCCGCGTAGGCGTACCCCGCATTCTCCGTCTGCTCGAACGGCACGCCCTGCCCGCGACGTTCTTCATGCCGGCGGTGTCCGCGCTCCTGCGCCCCGAGGAGGCGCGGGGCTATGTGGAACGCGGTCACGAGGTCGCCCTGCACGGCTGGATTCACGAGCGCAACATGGAGCTGGGCCGACGGGACGAGCGGGAACTCGCCTTCCGCTGCGCGGACGTTCTCGAACGGATCACCGGGCAGCGGCCGGTGGGCATCCGCACGCCGTCCTGGGACTTCAGCGAACACACGCTGGACATCACCCTCGAACTCGGCCTGTCGTACGACTCCTCCCTGATGGCCGACGACGACCCGTACGAGATCCTCTCCTACGGCCGGCCGACGGGACTGGTGGAGATACCGCCCGAGTGGATTCGGGACGATGCCGTCTACTTCAACATGGACCGCTACAGCGCCGTGCGCCCGTACACGATGCCGCGCCACGTACTGGGCCTGTGGCAGGACGAGTTCGACGCCGCGTACTCGGAGGGCGGACTGTTCGAGATCACCCTGCACCCGCATGTCATCGGCCACCGGTCACGGGCCGTCGTCCTGGAGCGGTTGCTGGAGCACGTCTGCGGGCGGCAGGACGTCTGGTACGCGACGCATGCGCAGGTCGCCGACCATGTACGGCGGGAGGCGGCGCTCGGCGACGGCCTTCCCACCGCGTGAGCGGCCCACGCCCCCGGTGCGTACGGGTCACCCCAGCGCGCAGCGGGCCAGCACCGCCAACGCCGTTGCCGTACAGGGTGGTTCGGGCGCCGACCACGCCGCCCGGCAGGCCACCCACAGTGCGTCCTCGCGGTCCCCCCGCCCCTTGAGCACCAGTTCGCCGTCGCACACATGGCCCCGCCAGCCGCCGCACCGAAAGCCTCCGGCGTGCTCCTCCACGCGGCGCGGGGGCCAGCAGCCCGCGCAGGTCCGCCGCCACGTGAGTGGGGCGCTGGTGTTCCGGGGCGGTGAGCAGTTCGTACGGTGTGGTGGCACCGGTGAGTACGACGAGGCTGTCGAACCCGGCTGTCCGCGCGCCCTCCACATCGGTGTCCAACCGGTCGCCGACCATGAGGGGCCGCCGGGCACCGGTCCGGGCCGCGCCCTCCCGCAACAGCGCGGCGGCCGGTTTGCCCGCCACCAGGGGGACGGCACCGGTGGCGGCCCGCACCACGCCGGCGAGGGCGCCGTTGCCCGGCGCCGCGCCCCGGTGCGTGGGCGCGTTCGGGTCGGCGTTGGTGACGATCCAGGGCACCCCGCGTCCCACGGCGCACGCGCCTCGGCGAGTTCGCGCCAGCTGACGGTCGGCGCGAAGCCCTGGACGACGCAGTCCGGCTCGTCATCGGCGGAACGGACGGGCTCCAGACCGTGGGCACGTAACGCGGCCAGCAGCCCCTCGCCCCCGATGGCCAGGACCCGGACCACGGGCGGGCGCAGCTCCGCGGCCAGGCGGGCAGCGGCCTGCGCCGACGTCACCGACGTCGTCCTCCGCCAGCCGGCAGCCCGAGCCGCCGCAGGTGCTCGCCGACCGCCCGGGGCGTTCTGTAGGCGTTGTTCGTGACGTAGGCCAGACGCATCCCTAGGGCCTCGGCGCGGGCGAGCGAAGGGGCGGCGTGCTCGACCGCGTACGGCCCCACGTAGACGACGCCGTCGAGGTCCAGTAGCGCGGTGTCGTAGGCCCGCGCCAGCGGGAGGGGAAGTGGTTCGCCGTCCACGGCGAAGTGCCGGGTCATCGCACCGTCCTGGATCAGTCGGAGACCGCTCGGCGGAGGCAGCGCCCAGGCGGGAGGAAGACCGCCGGACGCGTACGGGCGTACCGCACCATCATGACAAGAGCGGACAACCGGCACAATGGCCCACGATCACCCACCCCTGCGAGCGGGGGCAGAGTCCGCCGCGGACCACACACCGAGCCACTGCTCGCGCCGTACTCCTCGTACCGCTGCACCCCGGTGAACCCCAGCTTCTCCGCGACGCGCAGCGCGCGGTCGTTGGCCGTCTGGGTGCGGAGCACCACCGGCTCACCGGGCAGCACGTCGGCGAACCAGCCGAGCGCCGCCGCGCACGCCTCGGCGGCGTAGCCCTGCCCCCACGCCTCGGGCAGGAACAGGTAGCCGAGTTCGGCCTCGCCGGTCTTCCCCGCGCCCGGGCGGACGCTACCGGGACGCTCTGCGTCGCGACGGTCGAGCGTGACCATGCCGATCATCGCTCCGTCGAGATCGATCACGAAGAAACCGGAGCGCCGCCCTGGCACTTCGGGCACTGCGCGTTCGAGTTCCTCGCGCGAGCGAGCGCCTCCGATGTAGGTGCCCACCTCCGGCGAGGCGAACAGTTCGATGAACGCCGCTCGGTCACGGGCCTCGGACTCGCGGAGCACGAGCCGTTCGGTCCTTATCGGGGCGGGTGGCCAGGCGACGGGTCCGAGTCCGGTCATGGCGGGCAACGTAGCGCACCCCGGTGGTTCTCATGCCGTCGCTTCCCGCGTCGCCGCGGCGTCCGCCGCCCAGAACGTGCCGTCGGGGTACCGGTAGGTCGCGATCGACTCCGGTCGCATCGTCGCCGAGAAGCCGGGGGCGTGAGGGGCGGCGTAGTGTCCGCGCACCATGCGCACCGGGTCCTCGAAGTGCTCGTGGAGATGGTCGACGTACTCGATCACCCGGTGCTCGGTGGTGCCGGACAGTGCCACGTAGTCGAACATCGACAGGTGCTGGACCAGCTCGCACAGGCCCACACCGCCCGCGTGCGGACACACCGGCACGCCGTACCGGGCCGCGAGCAGCAGGATGGCCAGGTTCTCGTTGACGCCGCCGACCCGGGCCGCGTCCATCTGCAGTACGTCCACCGCGCCTGCCTGGAGCAGCTGTTTGAAGACGATGCGGTTCTGCACGTGCTCACCGGTGGCGACCTTCACCGGGTGCACCGCCCGGCGGATCGCGGCGTGGCCGAGGACGTCGTCGGGGCTGGTGGGCTCCTCGATCCAGTACGGGTCGAACGGGGCCAGAGCGCTCGTCCACGCCACGGCCTCGCGTACGCCCCACCGCTGGTTGGCGTCGACGTCGATCCGGATGTCGGGGCCCACGGCCTCCCGCGCCGTCCGCATGCGCCGGATGTCGTCGTGGAGGTCGGCGCGACCTTCAGCTTGATCTGGGTGAAGCCGTCGGCGACGGCTTCCTTGGCGAGCCGGGTCAGCTTGTCATCGGAGTAGCCGAGCCAGCCGGGCGAGGTGGTGTAGCCGGGGTAGCCGTGCTCCCGCAAGGCGGCCTCGCGTCGTGCGGCGCCGTCCCGGCCGCGGCGCAGGAGCGCGAGGGCCTGGTCGGGGGCGAGGGCGTCCTCGATGTAGCGGAAGTCGACCTGGCTCACCAGCCACTCGGGCCCGGCGTCGGCGAGGAACCGCCACAGCGGTTTTCCGTCACGCTTGGCCGCCAGGTCCCAGGTGGCGTTGACGACGGCCCCGATGGCCATGTGCATCACGCCCTTCTCCGGTCCGAGCCAGCGCAGTTGGCTGTCTCCCACCAGGTCGCGGCTGACCGAGCCGGGATCGGCACACATGTCGTCGACGCGGCGGCCGGTCAGGTGGGGCCGGAGCGCGTCCAGGGCGGCGACCTGGATCTCGTTGCCGCGGCCGATGGTGAAGGCGAAGCCGTGCCCTTCGAGCCCGTCGCCCGCGTCGGTGCGGAGCACCGCATAGGCGGCGGAGTAGTCGGGGTCGGGGTTCATGGCGTCGGAGCCGTCCAGTTCCCGCGAGGTGGGGAAGCGGATGTCATACGTGTCGACGGCGGTGATCCGCGAACCGGCGGACGCCTTATGGGGAGTTACGCTCACAGGTGTGCCTTTCGGGCGGATACGAAGGTGTGCGCGCCGGCTGCCGGACCCGCCGCCCTGCGGCCATGAAGCCATTCGGGCCGTTCCGGCCGCTCAGTCCGCGGAGACGGGGTGCACGGCGAGGACCCGGCTCTCCGCCGTGACGCATATTTATCAGACCACTTGGCGCACGCAACACCCTCAGAGCCGCAATTCCCCGCCGGAACACGGATATTGGTCGGACTACTTTACTGAGTAGACTGCCGCGACACCGGTCATCGGAGAGGGGCACCATGGAGGTCGCGACCCCCGTCAAGGGGACCGTCACACAGCGGGCCATCGGACAGATCAAGCAGATGATCACCGACGGGACGCTGGAGCCGGGGCAGCGGCTGCCCACCGAGCGCGACCTCGCGGCCCGCCTCGGCCTGTCCCGCAGCTCGATGCGGGAGGCCATCCGCGCGCTGACCGTGCTCGGCGTACTGGAGGCGCGGCACGGCTCCGGGATCTACGTGACGCGGCTGGAGGCCGGTGACCTCCTGGAGACGTTCGGCCTGGTCGCGGAGATCTCACCCAAGGCGGCGCTGGTCGAACTGCTCGAAGTGCGCCGGATTCTGGAGTCCGCGGCCACCGCTCAGGCCGCGGCCCGGATCGACGAGGAGCAGCTGGCCACGGTGGCCGGTCACCTGACCACGATGCACGAGACCTCCGACGCGGCGGACTTCATCACCGCCGACATGGCCTTCCATGGGGCCATCGCCCGGGCCGCGGGGAACGACGTGCTCGCCGCCATCATCGAGCGGCTCTCCTCACGGACCTTCCGCGCCCGGGTGCAGCGCGGCCACGAGGACGCGGATGCCTTCGCGCAGGCCCGCGAGGACCACGGACGGATCTACCGTGCACTTCAGGCGAGGGACCCGGAGGCGGCACGGTCGGCCGCGGCGGCGCATGTGCGCGTGGTGGAGGAGTGGTTGCGCTCGCAGCTCGACTGACGCCCGCGGCCTCCTGCCTCGCGGGTCAGATCGGCGAGCAGTCGGCCTTGTCGGTCCATCCCGACTCGCATCGGTACAGGGTGAACGGGGTGGTGTACCCGTGGGCGGCGCCCAGCCGGTTGTATTCGGTCACGGTGACGCGCTGCGCCACGTAGTGGTCGGTCGCGGTGCCGATGGCGGTGTCGGAGTAGGGCGGGGCCGTCCCCGTCGGCGTCGGGCTCGGGGTCGGGGTCGGCGTGGGTGAGGCGCTGTCGTCGATGCCCCAGAAGCGGACGAGGTGGTACGCGGAGCAGATGTTCACGTCCAGGACGTACGCGGCCGCGGTGCCGCACTGGGCCGGTCCTGTGCCGGGGTCGACGGGCTGGCCGTGCCCCATGCCGGTGATCTGGTAGGTCTCGACGGTGCCGCCGTAGACCCGGTGGGGGTAGCCGCCGACCGTGTCCGTGGTGTCCGGCGTCTGGTCGGTGCCGTTGGCGTCGGTGAACTGCTCCATGAGTTCGGTGGCGTTCATGGGCCGCACGGTCGAGTCCGTGGTGCCGTGCCAGATCGAGACCTTCGGGCGCGGCCCCGCGTACGCCGGGAAGGCCGCCCGAACCTTGTCCCCCCACTCCTTGGGGCTCTTGTTGACGCCGGGGCTCATGCAACTGAGGGCGGAGGCAACCGAGTTGGCGCAGCCGTGCGGCAGTCCTGCGATCACTCCCCCGCCCGAGAAGACATCGGGGTAGGCCGCCAGCATGGCGGAGGTCATCCCTCCCCCGGCCGAGAGTCCGCTGACGTAGGCGCTCGTCGAGCCGTGGTCCCGCTTCGTACGGTCGACCATCTGCTTGATCGACAGCGCTTCCCCGGAGTCCCGCCGGGTGTCACCGGCTTCGAACCAGTTGAAGCACGCGTTCATGTTGTTCGCCGTCTGCTGTTGCGGGAAGACCACGGCGAACTTGTACGTGTCGGCCAGCCGCATCCAGCCGGTGGCGGCCGCGTAACCGGAGGCGTTCTGGGTGCAGCCGTGCAGGGCCACGACGACGGGGCGCCCGCCGGTCAGCCCCGGGGGCGCGTAGCGGAACATGCGCAGGTTGCCCGGGTTGGAGCCAAAGCCCGTCACCTCTCCGGGAGTTGCCTCCGCCCGGGCCGGGCTGGACATGGCCACGACGGACAGCGCGGCGAGCAGCAGTACCGTCACGCCAGCGGCCACTGCCGCGGTGAGTGCCGCGGCCGGTCGGCGGGAGCGGCCCCCGGGCCACGGCGGTCGGGACGCTCGGCGGCCGGGCCCGCTGCCGGGCCCTGCTGCGGGTTCGATGACATGGGACGGCATGGCGGCTCCTCGGGTGACTCGACTGTGGGGGCCCGGACCGCTGCCGGTGTGTGGGGGCCGGAAGTGGTCGGGTGTCCGGAACCGTAGGTGGCGGCCAGGTGTGAGCGACATGGCAGGGATCACCACAGTCGGACCGGCTCCGGGTGGCCGCGGGAGGGGTTGTGTCACTGGTGGACGGGTGCTATCGGCGAGCCGGACCGGGACGGGTTACGGGGACGGTGACGGTGAGTCGGGCCGCTGTGGCCGCCCGGCGCCGACGCGGCGACGCAGCGACGTACCTGTCCGCAGACGCTTCGGGCCCGCCAGGCATGGGCCGTCCCGCCACTCGCGAGCGAGGCATTGTGGTGGCCGCCCCCATAGGAGAGCCAGCGTGGCGACCCTACTGTTTCCGGCCATGACCAGCGAACCCATCTCCCCGCACGCGCCGAGGCCGGCCGCCTCGCCCCTCTCGGCCGCGCACCGTGTGGACCTGTCGGGCCGCGCCGCACTGGTGACCGGCGGCGGCAGCGGCATCGGCCTGGCGTGCGCCGCCGCCCTCGCCGCGGCCGGCGCCGAGGTCCACGTGGTCGACCTGGACGCCGAGAAGGCCACGGCGGTCGCCGACGCCATCGGAGGGAAGCCACATGTCGCCGACCTGGCCGACCCCGCCGTGATCGACGCGCTGCCCGAGGACATCGACATCCTCGTCAACAACGCCGGACTCCAGCACGTCGCCCCGCTCCCCGAGTTCCCGCCGGAGCGCTTCGCCCTCATGCAGCAGGTGATGGTCACCGCCCCGTTTCTGCTGATCCGCCGCGTACTGCCGCACATGTACACCGGGGGCTGGGGCCGGGTGGTCAACATCTCCAGCGTCCACGGAGTGCGCGCCAGCGCGTACAAATCCGCCTACGTCACGGCGAAGCACGCCCTGGAGGGCCTGAGCAAGGCCACCGCGGTCGAGGGCGCCCCGCACGGCGTGACCAGCAACTGCGTGAGCCCCGGCTATGTCCGCACCCCTCTGGTCGAGAGCCAGATCCACGATCAGGCCGCGGTCCACGGCATCAGCGCCGACGACGTCCTCTCCGACGTCCTGCTCTCCCGCGCCCCGGTCAAGCGGCTCCTGGAAGCCGAAGAGGTCGGCGGCCGCCGTCCTGTGGATCTGCGGGCCGCACACCAGCTACATCACCGGCACGTCCCTGCCCCTGGACGGCGGCTGGGAGCCAACTCGAGCCCCCGGGCCCCGGCACTTCACCCCCCGCACACGTCCCCGCCCGTCCCCCTCCCTCCCCGCACCCGAAACTGGTGACACCAGTGTCCGACGCACCGGCCACCGGTCCCGCCGCCCCCGGCCGCTCACCGGACGTCGCCCGCATCGTCAGCGCGAGCCTGATCGGCACCACCATCGAGTGGTACGACTTCTTCCTCTACGGCTCCGCCGCCGCCCTGGTGTTCAACACCCTCTTCTTCCCCACCGCCGACCCGCTCGTGGGCACCCTGATCGCCTTCATCACGTACGCGATCGGGTTCGCCGCCCGGCCGCTGGGCGGTGTGGTCTTCGGGCACTTCGGCGACAAGATCGGCCGTAAGAAGCTGCTCGTCGTCAGCCTGCTCATGATGGGGGGCGCCACCTTCGCCATGGGTCTGCTGCCCACGTACGAGACGCTCGGCGTGGGCGCGCCGATCCTGCTCACCGTGCTGCGCCTCGTCCAGGGCTTCGCGCTGGGCGGCGAGTGGGGCGGCGCGGTGCTCATCGTCTCCGAGCACGGCGGCGACGAGCGGCGTGGCTTCTGGGCGTCGTGGCCGCAGGCCGGGGCCCCGGGCGGCAACCTCCTGGCCACCGGTGTCCTCGCGCTGCTCGCCGCCGTGCAGTCGGAGGAGGCGTTCCTGGCGTGGGGCTGGCGCGTCCCGTTCCTGCTCTCCGGTGTCCTGGTGCTGCTCGGCCTGTACATCCGCGTCTCCGTCTCCGAGTCGCCCGTCTTCCTCGCCGCCCAGGCCGAGGCGCGGGCCGACGCCGCCCGCGGCGTCAAGGAGGAGGCCCCGGTGATCGAGGTGTTCCGGCGCAGCTGGCGGGAGGTCCTCACCGCCATCGGCACCCGGTTCGGCGAGAACATCTCCTACTACGTCCTCACCGCCTTCCTCCTCGTCTATGTCACCAACCACCTCGAACTCCCCAAGAGCACCGCGCTGAACGCCGTACTGATCGCCTCGGCGGTCCACTTCGTCACCATCCCCCTGTGGGGCGCGCTCTCCGACCGCGTCGGCCGCAGGCCGGTCACCCTGATCGGCTCGGTCGGCATGGCGCTGTGGGCCTTCGCCTTCTTCGCCCTGCTCGACTCGAAGTCGTTCGCCGTGATCACCCTCGCGGTGACGGTCGGGTTGCTGCTGCACGGCGCGATGTACGGCCCGCAGGCCGCCTTCATCTCGGAACTGTTCGACACCAAGGTCCGCTACTCCGGCGCGTCGATGGGCTCCCAGCTCGCCTCGATCGTCGCGGGCGCGCTGGCACCGATCATCGCGGTCGAACTCCTCAAGGAGTACGGCTCCGCCACCCCCGTCGCCCTGTACCTCTGCCTGGCCGCGGTCGTCACCACCGTCACCGTCGCCCTCGCCAGGGAGACCCGCGGCCGGGACCTCACCGCCACGACGGCCGCCGCCTCCCCCGGCCGCACGCGCCGGCCCGAGCCGGAGGCCGTCGGCACGGACACCGTCTGAGATCCGCTGCCTCGGTGAGCCGTCATCCGCATCCGCCGCCCGCCCCGTACTCCGTGCAGGCGTCGACGAGCCGCGGCGAGGTAGGAGGCGAAGGAGGAGCGGACCAGCAGCCGGACGTCGGTGGCGGCGGCGTCCCGCACCACCAGGGTGACCGGGGCCTGGGCCAGCAGGGTGTTCAGGCACGAGCCGACGGGTGTGACCCGCGGGTCGAGATCGACGGCGCAGCCGTGGGCCAGGACCGTGCGCACCAGCCGCCCGGACAGCGCCAGCGTGGTGCGCTGCGCCGAGACATCGGTGACGGTGGCGAACTCCTCGCCGACCGCCGACCGCAGCCGGGTGAGGAGGTCGTGCCGCGAGCCGTCGGGAGCGACCAGCAGCCATTCGTCCGGACCCATCCACAGCGCCTCGACATCGACATCGCCGGACAAGTGGGCGCTCACCGGGCCCGGCAGCGTGATGCCCAGGACGCTCTCGACGGCCTTCGCCGCCGGGCCGCCCGGCTGTGCCCGCAGGGTGAGCTGGGTCAGGAAGGGCAGTTCCGTCACCCGCAGGCCTGCGGGCAGCCGTGCCAAGCTGTCCTGCCAGTCGGCGAGCGGACTGCGGCGCGTGGGCGTCGACTCGGGGGCGGGCGTGGGGGTGGGCGTCTCAACCGTCACGGCGAGTCCCCTCCTTGTCGAAGAGCACAGGATCGGTGACGGTCACCGGGACGGTACGGCCGTCCAGCGGCACGTAGAGCGTCTCACCGATGCGTTCGGTTCCGGCGCGCACCAGGGCCAGCGCGAACGTCCGCCGCAAGGCGTCGCTGCGGTAGCTGGAGGTGACGTGGCCGAGCATGGGGACCGGCGGCTCCGGGATGCCACTGGTGGCGATGATCTGGGCGCCTTCGGGCAGCAGGACCCGCTCGTCGGCCGGGAGCAGGCCGACTAGTTGCTTGCGGTCGCCGCGCCGGTTCTCCTGACGAGAGAAAGACCGCTTGCCGATGAAGTCGGGCTTCTTCTTGGACACGGCCCACGACATCCCCAGGTCCTGCGGGGTGACGGTGCCGTCGGTGTCCTGCCCGATGACGGGGTATCCCTTCTCCGCGCGCAGCACGTGCATGGCCTCGGTGCCGTACGGGGTGATGCCGTAGGGGGCGCCCGCGTCGTACAGGGCCTGCCATACGGTGATGCCGTACCAGGCGGGGACGTTGATCTCGTAGGCGAGTTCGCCGGAGAAGCTGATGCGGCACACGCGCGCCGGGACGCCGGAGACGGCGGTGTCGCGCCAGGACATGAACGGGAAGGCGTCCTTGCCGGTGTCCAGGCCGGGAGCGACCAGGGCCAGTACGTCGCGGGAGCGCGGGCCGACCAGGGGGATGGTCGCCCAGTGCTCGGTGACGGAGGTGAGGTGGACGCGCAGGTCGGGCCACTCCGTCTGGAGCCACTCCTCCATCCACTCCAGGACCTTGGCGGCGTTGCCGGTGGTCGTGGTCAGCAGGAACTCCCGTTCGGCGGCCCGGAGCACGGTGCCGTCGTCCAGGACCATGCCGTCGACGCCGCACATCACGCCGTACCGGACGCGGCCGACCTTGAGCGTGCTCATCATGTTCGTGTAGAGGCGGTCGAGGAGGACGCCCGCGTCCGGGCCCTGGACGTTGATCTTGCCGAGCGTGGAGCCGTCCATCATGGCGACGCCCGTGCGGGCGGCCCGGCACTCGCGCAGCACCGCGTCCTCCATCATCTCGTCCGCCCGCGGGTAGTACCAGGGGCGCTTCCACTGGCCGACGTTCTCGAACAGGGCGCCGTGCTCGACATGCCAGGGGTGCAGCGCGGTCACCCGTACCGGGTCGAACAGCTCCCCCCGGTTGCGGCCCGCGAGGGCGGCGAAGGCCACCGGCACGGCGGGCGGACGCGGGCGCGTCGTGCCGAGGTCGGCGATGTCCACCCCGAGCGCCTCGGCGACGATGCCCGACGCCATCACACCCGACGTGCGGCCCTGGTCGTGCGCGGTGCCGATGGTGGTGTACCGCTTGACGTGTTCCATCGAGCGCAGCCCCGCCCCGACCGCCCGCAGGATGTCGGAGACGAGGGCGTCGCGTTGCAGGTCGACGAACTGGTGCGAGCCGTCCCGCCCGTCGCGCGGGCTCGGGACACGCCACAGCACCCGGCCCGGCGCTCCTTCCGGCAGCGGGCCCGTGCTCGGCAGGGCGACCGCCCGGCCCGTCCTGCCGAGGGCCGCCAGAGCCTGCCGGGCGGCTTCGGTGCCGTCGGCGAGGCAGCCCGCCAGTGTGGGCGTCCCGGCGGCCGATCCCGCCGTACGACCGTGTCGAGCGCGGCGAGGGCACGAAGGCACCGGTTCCGGCGTCGTGGCGCAGTGCGCCGCCCGCCTGGCTGAAGAGGGACACCGCGGGGTTCCAGCCCCCGGAGACCAGCAGCAGGTCGCAGTCGACGCCCTGGCGTCGGCCTGGGCGCCCCTGGCCGAAGGGCGCGAGGTGGGCGCGGGAGATACGTGTGATGCCGCTGGTTCCGGTGACGACGTGCCCCGCGCACAGCTCGATGCCCCGCTCGTCGCACGCGGCGCGCCAGTGCGTCGGCACGTCCACGCGGGCGTCGGCCACCGCGGCGATCCGAACGCCCGCGGCGGCGAGTTCGAGCGCCACCGGGTAGGCGCTGTCGTTCGTGGTGAAGACGACGGCCCGCAAACCGGGCAGCACGCCGAAGCGGTTGAGGTAGGTGCGTGCCGCGCCGGCCAGCATGATGCCGGGGCGGTCGTTGTCGTCGAAGGCGACCGGACGCTCGTAGGCGCCGGTGGCGTACACGACCTGGCGGGCGCGGATGCGCCAGATCCGCTGCCGCGAGACGTGGGCGGCGCCGCCGCGCCGAGGTGGTTGGTGCGCTTCTCCAGGGCGAGGACGAGTCCGTCGTCGTAGTGGCCGAAGGCCGTGGTGCGCGGGAGGACCTGTACGTCGGCGCAGGCGCCGAGTTCCGTGACGACCTCGCTGACCCACTCGGTCGCGGCCCTGCCGTCCAGCAGTTCCTGGGTGCCGAGCAACGAGCCGCCGGGGCGCGGGAGTTCGTCGACGAGGATGACGCGGGCACCGGACCGGGCGGCGGTCAGCGTGGCGGTGAGCCCGGCCGGGCCCACGCCGTCGACCAGGACGTCCGCAGTGGGCGTGCAGGGTGTCGTGGCGGGCCGGGTCGGGGGGTGCCGCCGAGGCGGCCCCGGCCGGACAGGCCCCGGGCGACCAGGCCGTCGTACAGCTCCACGGTGGTGGCCGTCAGCATGGGCTCGGGGAAGGGGGCCTCGATCTGCACGAGCGCGTTGGGCTCCTCGGCTCCGGCGGCCAGGACGCCGCGCGGACGTCCGTACGTGATGCTGTCGGCCACGTGGTGCACGCCGTTGGCGAGCAGGGCGGAGGCGAGGGTGTCGCCGGGGTGCCCGGTGCAGGCGGTGCCGTCGAAGACGAAGGAGAGCGTGGTGGCGCGGTCGATGTGACCGTGGCCGTGAGCACGGAACGCGGTGGTCATCGGCTGGTCTCCGTGTGAGGTCGCCGGTCGCGGACGTCGTACACGGCGAGGAACGCGTGGGTGGCGGTGTCGCGTACGGCGTTGAACCAGCGCCGGCAGCCGGCCGCGTGCACCCAGCGCTCGGCGAACGGGCCCTTGGGGTTGTCGCGGAAGAAGACGTACTGGGCCCACTGCTCGTCGTCGAGCGCGTACGGGTCCTCGGGGTAGGCCACGTGTGCCTGCCCTCCGTAGCGGAACTCGATCTCCTCGCGCTCACCGCACCAGGGGCAGGTGATGAGCTGCACGGGAACCTCCTTGGCCGGAGCGGGCGTTCGGTGGGCTTTCAGTGGGCGACGGCGGCGGCGCCGTGCTCGTCGACCAGGGCGCCGGTGGTGAAGCGGTCGAGGGTGAAGGGCGCGTTGTAGGGGTGGGGTGCGCCGGTGGCGATGGTGTGCGCATAGCACCAGCCGACGCCCGGCGTGGCCTTGAAACCGCCCGTTCCCCAGCCGCAGTTGAGGTAGAGGTTCTCGACGGGTGTGAGTCCGACGATGGGCGAGGCGTCCGGGGTGACGTCGACGGTGCCGGCCCAGGTGCGCAGCAGGTGGGCGCGGGCGAAGACGGGGAACAGCTCCAGCGCGGCGGCCATCTGGCGTTCGAGGATGTGGAAGGCGCCGCGCTGCCCGTATCCGTTGTAACTGTCGATGCCGGCGCCCATGACCAGCTCGCCCTTGTGGGCCTGGGAGACGTACACGTGCACGGCGTTCGACATCACCACGGTCGGGTGCACCGGTTCGAGGAGTTCGGAGACCAGCGCCTGCAACGGGTGGCTCTGCAGGGGCAGGCGCAGGCCGGCCATGGAGGCGAGTACGGAGGAGTGTCCCGCGGCGGCGAGGGCGACCTTCCCGGCGGCGATGCGGCCACGGGTGGTGCGCACGCCGGTCACGCGCCCGCCCTGGATGTCGATCCCGGTGACCGCGCAGTCCTGGATCAGGTCGATGCCGTACGCGTCGGCCCTGCGCGCGAACCCCCAGGCGACGTAGTCGTGCTTGGCGATGCCGCCCGCTGGTAGGTGGCGCCGAGCACCGGATGGCGCGCGTCGGGCGAGTTGTTGACGATCGGGCAGATCTCGGCGACCTCGGCCGGCTCCAGCCACTCGGCGTCGATGCCGTTGAGCCGGTTGGCGTGGACGCGGCGCTTGCTGTCGCGGATGTCCTGCGGGGTGTGGGCGAGGTTGAGGACCCCGCGCCGGCTGAAGAGGACGGGGTGGCCGAGGTCCTCTTCGAGGGTCTCCCACAGCTTCAGCGCGTGCTCGTAGATGCCGCAGCTCTCGTCCCAGAGGTAGTTGGAGCGGATGATGGCGGTGTTGCGGGCCATGTTGCCGCCCGCGAGCCAGCCCTTCTCCAGGACCGCGATGCCGGTGATGCCGTGGTTCCTGGCCAGGTAGTAGGCGGTGGCCAGGCCGTGCCCGCCGCCGCCGACGATGACGACGTCGTAGGACGGCTTGGGGTCGGGGTTGCGCCACAGGAAGTCGGGCGGGCCTGGCAGGACGTCGCCGGGCGTGGCGGCAGCGTTGTCGTACGGGTGCATACCGGCGACCTCCGGACCGGGGTCTGAGGGACGGCTGAGCCTGATGAACCACCAAGCCTGATGAACCACAAGCCTGATGAACGACTGATATATCAACCTGCTGTTGCGCTACGCTAGGAGGGCGGATCGGGCGGCGTCAAGGGAGGGATGCGCGGTGACCTCTTCCACAGCTGCCGGCCAGGGCTCTGCCCGTCAAAGCTCTGCCGGCCAGGGCCGGGGCACGCTGGCCGACCAGGCCTACCGCTCCCTCGCGGACCGCCTCGTGACCCTCCGCATCCGCCCCGGGGAGCCCCTCAACGACGAGCGGATCGCCGCCGAACTCGGCTTCGGGCGCACCCCGGTCCGCGAGGCGCTCAAGAGGCTGGAGCACGAACGCCTCATCGTCTCCTACCCCCGGCGCGGCACGTTCGCCGCCGAGGTGCAGATCGCCGATCTCCGCCATCTGTCGGAGGTACGTCTGCAACTGGAGCCCCTCGCCGCCGCCCTGGCCGCCGAGCGGGCCGGCGAGGACGACCGCGCCGGGCTCAGCCGGTTGCTGGAACGGCTCGCCGAGGCGTCCGGCGGCGAGAGCGACCTGATCCGGCTGGACATGACCCTGCACCGGGCGATCTACGCCGCGACCCGCAACCCCTACCTCGAAGACACCTTGATCAGGTACGACAACCTGGCCACACGGATCTGGTGCCTGTTCCTCGACCGCCTGCCGGGACTGGCGGGCCACGTCCACGAGCACGGGCCGCTGCTGCGCGCCGTCATCGACCGCGACGCGGAGAAGGCCAGGGCTCTCGCGGCGAACCACGTGGAAGGCTTCGAGGCGGCGATCCGCGGCGTCATCTGACCGCCGTCTCACGGCTGTGGAGCGGCGCCTGGCACCCGAACGCCCCTCTGCTGTTGGCAGGGCGGCGCGGCTGCGGGTTTGCTGGACGACGAAGTACGCGCGTCGCGTCGCCGCGGTTCGTTCCCGTCGTTCTCGTACGACGCCACCGGCCGTTCTCGCATGACGCCTCCGGCCCGGGGAACCCGCGCACCGGAACCTCTTGGTCCCCATCCATTCATCACCAGTTGCCACAAGGAGAGAGTCATGCGGGCACTGACGTGGCACGGCAGGCGCGACGTGCGGGTCGAGACCGTACCGGACCCGGTGCTGAAGGAGCCGACCGACATCATCGTCCGCGTCACCTCCACCGGCATCTGCGGATCGGACCTGCACCTGTACGAGGTGATGGGCCCGTATCTGGACGCCGGTGACATCCTCGGCCACGAGCCCATGGGCATCGTCGAGGAGATCGGTCCCGGGGTGACGGAGCTGGCCGTGGGCGACCGGGTCGTGGTGCCGTTCAACGTGTCGTGCGGCGACTGCTTCATGTGCGACACCGGTCTGCACTCCCAGTGCGAGACGACGCAGAACCGCGACCAGGGCACGGGTGCCTCGCTCTTCGGCTACACCAAGCTGTACGGGCAGGTGCCCGGCGGTCAGGCGGAGCTGCTGCGGGTGCCGTTCGGCAACACCCTGCCGATCAAGGTCCCCGAGGGCCCGCCCGACGACCGGTTCGTGTACCTCTCCGATGTCCTGCCCACCGCCTGGCAGGCCGTGGAGTACGCCGCCATCCCGCCCGGCGGCACCGTGACGGTGCTGGGTCTCGGGCCGATCGGCGCGATGGCCGCCCGTATCGCCCTGCACCGCGGGGCGAGCCTGGTGGTGGGCGTCGACCTGGTCCCCGAGCGGCTGAGCAGGGCGGCGCGGGACGGCGTCAAGGCCCTGGATCTGCGCCGCCACGGCAAGGACCTCGGTGACGCGGTGCGCGACCTGACGAAGGGGCGCGGCACGGACGCCGTCATCGACGCCGTCGGCATGGAGGCGCACCGGCGCGCCGCCTGGTCAAGGCCGCGCAGTGGGGCGTGGGCATGCTGCCGGACGCCATCGGCGCGAAGGTCATGGAGAAGGCGGGCGTCGACCGCCTGGGCGCGCTGTACGCGGCGATCGACATCGTGCGCCGGGGCGGCACGATCTCCCTCTCCGGGGTGTACGGCGGCGCTGCCGACCCGATGCCGCTCCTGACCATGTTCGACAAGCAGCTCCAGCTGCGCATGGGCCAGGCCAACGTCAAGCGCTGGGTCGACGACATCCTGCCGCTGCTGACCGACGACGACCCGCTCGGCGTCGACGGCTTCGCCACCCACCACCTCTCCTTGGAGGAGGGTCCGAAGGCGTACGCGACGTTCCAGGCGAAGGAGGACAACATGATCAAGACGCTCCTCCGGCCGTGACCGGCCGCGCGTCTGACGGGCCGTACGTCTGACCCGCCGCGCATCTGACCCTCCGTACATCTGACCGGCTTGCACGAACCGAGCGATCCAAGGAGGCCGCAGTGGGCCAGGCATCACCTTTCCCCGGCCGGGGCGCCGGCGGCCGGGCCACCGACAGCCTGCACGGGCAGTCCGCCGTCGTGGCCGGCGGCTCCCGGGGGCTCGGGCTCCTCCTGGCGGACCGGCTGGCCGCCCGGGGCTGCGCCGTCACGCGCTCGCCGCGCGCGACGGCGCCGAACTCGACCGGGCGCGCGCCAAGCTCCTCCAGCGGCAGCCCGGGGCGACGGTCCGTACGGCGGTCTGCGACCTGCGTGAACAGGCCGAGGTGCGGGACCTCTTCGCCGCCGCCCGGGACGCCTGCGGCAGCGTCGACCTCGTCATCGCGAACGCCGGCATCATCCAGGTCGCCCCGGTGGAGTCCCTGGACGCGGCGGACTTCGACGACGCGATGCGGTCGATCTTCCACGCGGCCCTGCACACCTCCCTCGAAGCCCTCCCCCACCTCAAGGAGAGCGCGAGCGGCGGGCGCCTCGCGCTCATCTCCTCCGTGGGCGGGCTGCTCGGTGTCCCGCATCTGGTGCCGTACGCGTGCGCCAAGTCCGCGGTCGGCACGCTGGCCGAGGGGCTGCGGGCCGAGATGTCGGGGACCGAGGTGAGCGTGACGGCCGTCTACCCCGGTCTGATGCGTACGGGGTCCCATCTGCACGCCATGTTCGGCGGCGCGCAGCGGCAGGAGTACGGGTGGTTCTCCACGGTGGCGAGCACCCCGCTGGTGTCGATGAGCGCGCGGCGGGCGGCGGAGCGGATCGTGCGTGCCACCGTCCGGCGCCGGGCCCGCCTGGTCCTCACGCCCCGCCGAGCGCGCCGCCGACCTGGAGCACGGGATCGCCCCGGCGACCACCACCCGGCTCAGCGGGCTCGCGGCCCGCCTGCTGCCCCGCGCACCCGTCCATCCCAGCGGCATGCGCGCGGGCAAGGACATCGACCCGCCGCGGGGGCCGGTGGCGCGGACCGTCCAGCGGGCCGGGAGCGCGCTGAACGAACGAGCCGCCGACGCATACAACGAACGGGACCAGGACACCCGAGGAGGGTGAACCCGGCACTCGTCGCAGGGGGACCGGAAAAGCTGGGCGACATGCCCGAAAGGAGGCCGCGCGGAGTCCGCGAGTGACCCCCGTGGCCATGAGAGAGCGAGGTCACCATGCCTGCTGGAGCCAGCAACAAGCGTGAACGCCAGTACGAGCACATCAAGGAGAGCGCCGAGGAACGCGGCGCCTCCACGGGCCGGGCCAAGGAGATGGCGGCCCGCACGGTCAACAAGGAGCGGCCGCTCCGGAGAGTCCAAGACGGCGAGCAAGACCTCGCTGAAGGACCCGAAGTCCGCGTCGCAGCGGGGCGGGGAGCGCTCGCACAGCGGCTCGCAGGGGCCCACGAAGGACCAGCTCTACGAGGAGGCCAAGAAGAAGAACATCGACGGCCGTTCCTCGATGAACAAGCAGCAGCTGAAGAAGGCGCTCGGCCGCTGAGCGACGGCCGTCCCCGGCTGTCCACGGCCGTGGCGTCCACGGGCGTACTGGTGTACGAGTGTTCGCGGCGGTGTCCACCGCCGTGGACACCCGCCGCCGCGTTCAGGCCGCGGCCCGCCCCTTGCCGAGCGCCTCGATCAGCTGCTCGCGGGTCATCTTCGAGCGGCCCGGGATCTTCGCGTCGGTCGCGCGCCGGTACAGCTCGCTCTTGGTGAGCCCGGAGACGTCCTCCTGCCGCTCCCGTTCCCGGGGCCGCGCGGTGCCGCCCTTCGCCCGGTTGCGTTCGACGCTCTGCTGCAGTGCCGACATCAGGTCGATGACGTTGGTGGCCTCCGGCGGGCCCGCCTCGCCGACGATCTCCTTGCCCTCGCGCTTGGCCTCGACGAGTTCCTTGACGCGCTCCTCGAAGGTGTCGTGGTAGTCCTCGGGGTGCCAGTCGACGGTGAGCGCGTCGATCAGCTGCCGCGCGGTCTTCAGTTCGCGGGGCGTGACCTTCTGGCGCCGGTCGGGCAGGGCCGCGACTTCCTCGCGCGGGTCCCGCACCTCGTCGGCCCAGCGCATGGTGTGCATGACCAGGACGTTCTCCTGGGCGCGCAGCGCGGTCAGGTACTGCTTGCCGCGCATCGTGAAGGTGGCGATGCCCGCCTTGTTCGCCTCTGCGAGGGCGGCGCGCAGCAGTTCGTAGACCTTGAGGTACTCCTTGCCGCGCGGTGCGACGTAATAGGTCCGGTCGAAGTAGACGGGTTCGATCTGGTCGAGGTCGACGAAGCCGGTCATGTCGACCACCTTCGACTTTCCCGGGGCGATGTCGTCCAGCTCCTCCGGTTCGATGACGACGTACTCGCCGTCCCCGATGTCGTACCCCTTGACGATGTCGCGGCTGTCGACCTCTTCGCCGGTGCGTTCGTTGATCCGCTTGTAGCGGATGCGGTCGCCGGTGCCGCGTTCGAGCTGGTGGAAGTGGACGGTGTGGTCCTCCGTGGCCGTGAACAGGCCGACGGGGACCGTGACCAGCCCGAAGGTCAGCACGCCGCTCCAGATCGATCTCGCCATCACCCATCGCCTCCTTCGGCCCCCCGGTGGTCACGTCTCTCGCCGGTCAGCCGCTCGACGAGCGCGGCGGCGGTCCCGGCGCGGCCGGCGGCCTCGCGCACCGCGCGCTCGGCCGCCCGCGCCCGGTCCCGCGCCTCGTGCTCCTCGGCGCGGGCGCCGCGGTGCCGCTCCTCGGTCCGCTCGCGCTCCTGAGCGAGTTCTTCGAGGCGCCGCTCCAGCTCTTCCGTCCGCTTCCCGGCCTGCTCGGCGGTGCGGTCGCCGCCGCGGCCTCCTTCTCGCGGTTCCTGAGCCGCCGCTCGGCCTCCGCCGCGTCCCGGCGGGCCTCGGCGAGCTTCTGCCGCGCTGCTCCTCGCCCGCTCATCCCGCCCACCGGGTGGGGGCTTGGCCGGGGCCCGGCGCGGTGGGGCGGCATCGGCGGCGGCCGCGACGACGTCGAACCCGGTGGCCCCGCTGAGCGCCTTGGTGAGGCGCCCCGAGGCCCAGGCCCGGGCGGCCCGCTCGTCGGCGAGGACCGTGTGCAGGGTCTGTTCGATCTCGCGCCGGGCGCCTTCGCCGAGCGGATGGCTGGCCTCTTCGGCGAGCTGCGCGGCCTGGCTCGCCAGCGCGTGGATCAGGGCGTGCTGCTGCCGGGACAGTTCGCGCAGCCGCTCCCCGTCCAGGCCGCGGTGCGCCTGGCGCAGCCCTTCACCCAGTTGGACGAGCGGTTCCACTTCGCCGGGCTGCTCGCGTACAAGGAGGTTGCTGGCCCAGGCGGCGAGGCTGGGGCGGCGCAGGCCCTTGATCTGCTCGGCCAAGGGACGGTCGCCTTCCTCGCGGGCCTGTGCCGCGTGCCGGTCCCGGGCGGCGGTGAACTCGTCCGGCCGCAGCCCGTACAGCTCGTCGGCGACGGTCTCCAGGTCCACGGCCGCCCCCTCCTCCCCGTCGCTTTGTCATGCCGAGCCAGTTATGTGGTGATTGTTCCGGGATGCCGGTGGACCCAAAACCCGCCTCGTCCGGTTTCGACCGCTGATCCGGTGAAAAGCGAGAAACGACAGCACAGGGGGACACAGCACAACCGGGAGATGCCTATGCGCGCCGTCACCGTCCGTCCGTCGTCCGCCGGCTCCCTCGCCGTGCGCGACGTCCCCGATCCCGTCCCCGGCGGCGGTGACTGCTGGTGGACGGGGTGGCGGTCGGGGTGTGCGGCACCGACAAGGAGATCGTCGCGGGCGACTACGGATGGGCGCCGCCCGGCGAGGACCGGCTGATCCTCGGCCATGAGTCGCTGGGCCGGGTGCGCGAGGCGCCGCAGGGCAGTGGGTTCGCGGCCGGTGACCTGGTGGTCGGGGTGGTGCGGCGTCCGGACCCGGAGCCGTGCGGGGCCTGCGCGCACGGCGAGTTCGACATGTGCCGCAACGGCCGCTACACCGAGCGCGGCATCAAGGAGCGCCACGGCTACGCCAGCCAGGCGTGGACCGTGGAGAGCGAGTACGCCGTACGCCTCGACCCCGGCCTGGAGTCGGTCGGGATGCTGCTGGAGCCGACCACGGTGGTGGCCAAGGCCTGGGAGCAGGTGGAGCGGGTCGGGGGCCGGGCCTGGTTCGAGCCGCGCCGGGCGCTGGTCACCGGGGCGGGCCCGCTCGGTCTGCTCGCGCGCTGCTGGCGTGCAGCGCGGCCTGGACGTCCACGTACTCGACCAGGTGAGCCGGGGGCCGAAGCCGGACCTGGTCGCGGGGCTCGGCGCGACGTACCACAGCGAGGACATCGGCGAGGTGACCTCGCGCTCCGCCCCGACGTGGTGATCGAGGCCACCGGAGCGGGCTCCCTGGTCTTCGCGTCGATGGCGGGCACCGCGACGTACGGGGTCGTGTGCCTGACCGGCGTCTCGCCCGCGGGGCGGAAGCTGTCGGTGGACGCCGGCTCGATCAACCGGGACCTGGTCCTGGAGAACGACGTGGTCGTGGGCTCCGTCAACGCGAACCTCCGCCACTACCACCAGGGCGCCGAGGCCCTGGCCAAGGCGGACCGCGCCTGGCTGGAGCGGATGATCACCAGGCGCGTGCCGCTGGAGCGCGCCGCCGAGGCCTTCACCCCGCGGGACGACGACATCAAGGTCGCCATCACCCTCACCTGAGGGCGGCCGCCGTGCGGACGCTGTGGGCGAGGCGGGCTGTGCGGGTGGCGACGTCGACCGTGTACGCGTCGACGGTCATCGCCCGCCCGGACACCTTCAGGACCATGAAGCCGTGGTCGGAGAAGTTCTGCCAGGCGGCCGGGTGGCCGAAGTGGGCTCTGCCGTCACCGCCCTTGGCGGCGGCCCCGCACACGATCTGCCGCGTGCCGCCGGTGCGGGTGGTCGGCTCCAGGATCTGCAGCGTGTGGTCGTGCCCGGACAGGATCAGGTCGGCGCGCCCGCACACCACCTCCTCGTACAGCTCCTTGAGGTGGATGCCGCTGGTGTAGTGGCCGATCACGAAGCCGTCGTACGAACCGGCGCTGCCGTGCTTGCCGTTGTTGAGGTAGGGGTGGTGCCCGAGGACGATCTTCCAGCGCGCCCGCGACGCTTTGAGCGCGCCGTCCAGCCATCTGCGCTGCTCGCGCATGTAGGGGCCGTCCCACCGGTAGTGCGGGTCGAGTTGGGCGACGTACGAGGAGACGGGGTTGGTGTCGAGGGCGAAGAACTCCACCAGCGGGTCGCCCCCGTCGGCCGAGGGCAGCGCGAGGTTGTAGTAGCGGCTCGGCATGTACCAGCGGGGGGAGCCCTTGGCGTACGAGACCTCGCGGTCGCCGCGCGAGGGGTCGCCGCCGCTGCCCGGGATGAGGCCGGAGCAGTCGTGGTTGCCGAGGACCATCAACCACGGCATGTCCAGACCGGAGTTGGGGTCCTCGAACTTGGTGCGGAACTCCGAGTCGTGGTCGGACTCGGGGCCGTTCTCGTAGATGTTGTCGCCGAGGCCGACCGCCAGGGAGACCTTCTCGGCGCGGCAGACCTCACGCGCCGCGGCGGCCACCGCGTGCTGCGCCTCCTCGCCCGTACCGGCGTCACCGGTGAGGAGCACCGCGTACTCACCGGACCGGTTCGGCGCGGTCGCAGCGGGAACTTCCCGTCGCGTGCGGCCGCGCGGCCCGCGTCCCGCCGCCCGGCAGGACCGTCAGCGCCGCGGCCCCCGCGACCACGCCGCCGAGCACGGCCCGCCGCCGGGGCGCCCGCATGGCGCGGACCCGCTCCCCCACCGGCCCTTCGGCGAGGGCCGGGTCCGCCCGCAGCCACTGTTCCTCCGTCATGTCCGCGCTCGGCGGTATCAACTCGTCGTCGCACATGGGGGGTTTCTCTCACGGCGGGGCGTGAGGTTGGTGGGGGTCCGATGAACTCCTGGTGGACGTCTGGCCACGGGCGGCGCCTCAGACCGCCGCGGTGTCCGCGGTCTGCGCCTCGGCCGTCCCGTCCGTCCCTTTGGCGAACTGCGTCCGGTACAGCTCGGCGTACCGCCCGTCCAGCGCGAGGAGTTCCTCGTGATTGCCGCGCTCGACGATCCGTCCGGCCTCGACGACGAGGATGAGGTCGGCGGAGCGCACGGTCGACAGCCGGTGGGCGATCACCACGGCGGTGCGGCCGGCGAGGGCCTCGCCGAGGGCTTCTTGGACGGCGGCCTCGGAGGTGTTGTCGAGGTGGGCCGTCGCCTCGTCCAGGATGACGACCCGCTGGCGGGCGAGGAGCAGCCGCGCGATGGTCATCCGCTGGCGCTCGCCGCCGGAGAGCCGGTAGCCGCGCTCGCCGACCACGGTGTCCAGGCCGTCGGGCAGGGAGTGCACGAGCTCTTCGAGCCGGGCGCGGCGCAGCACGTCCCACAGTTCGTCCTCGCTCGCGCCGGGCCGGGCGAGGAGCAGGTTGTCGCGGATGGACTCGTGGAAGAGGTGGCCGTCCTGGGTGACCATGCCGAGGGTGGCCCGCATGGAGGCGGCGGACAGGTCCCGTACGTCGACGCCGCCGATCCGCACGGTTCCCTCGTCGGCGTCGTACAGCCGCGGCAGCAGTTGGGCGATGGTCGACTTGCCCGCGCCGGAGGAACCGACGAGGGCGACGGTCTGGCCGGGTTCGGCGCGGAACGACACGCCGTGCAGGACCTCGTCGCCGCCCCGGGTGTCGAGGGCGGCGACCTCTTCGAGGGAGGCGAGGGAGACCTTGTCCGCCGCCGGGTAGGCGAAGCGGACGTCGTCGAACTCGACGGCCACGGGCCCGTCGGGGACCGGTACGGCGTCCGGCTTCTCCTCGATGAGCGGCTTCAGGTCGAGGACCTCGAAGACCCGCTCGAAGCTGACGAGGGCGCTCATCACCTCGACGCGCGCCCCCGCCAGGGACGTCAGCGGCGCGTACAGCCGGGTCAGCAGCAGGGCGAGCGAGACGATGGCGCCGGCCTCCAGGGTGCCTTCCAGCGCGAAGTACCCGCCGAGGCCGTAGACGAGGGCGAGGGCGAGCGCCGAGACCAGGGTGAGCGCGGTGATGAACGCGGACTGCGCCATGGCGGTGCGTACGCCGATGTCCCGCACCCGGCGGGCCCGCGCGGCGAACTCGGCGGACTCGTCGCCGGGCCGGCCGAAGAGCTTGATCAGGGTGGCGCCGGGCGCGGAGAAGCGCTCGGTCATGCGGGTGCCCATGGCGGCGTTGTGGTGCGCGGCCTCCCGCTGGAGCTTGGCCATGCGGGCGCCCATGCGGCGGGCGGGCACGATGAAGACGGGCAGCAGCACGAGCGCGAGCAGGGTGATCTGCCACGAGAGCGTGAGCATGACGGCGAGGGTGAGCAGCAGGGTGACGATGTTGCCGACGACGCCGGAGAGCGTGTTGCTGAAGGCGCGCTGGGCGCCGATCACGTCGTTGTTCAGGCGGCTGACCAGGGCACCTGTGCGGGTGCGGGTGAAGAAGGCGACGGGCATGCGCTGGACGTGGTCGAAGACGGCGGTGCGCAGGTCGAGGATGAGACCCTCGCCGAGGTTCGCCGACAGCCAGCGGCTGAGCAGGCCGAGTCCGGCCTCGGCGAGCGCGATGGCGGCGATGCAGCAGGGCATAGCGCACGACGGTCGAGGAGTCGGCGCCGGAGACGATGGCGTTGACGACTCCGCCGGCCAGGACGGGTGTGGCGACGGCCAGCAGCGCGGTGACGACGCTCAGGAGCACGAAGTACCAGATGCGGCGGCGGTGGGGCCGCGCGAAGGCGCCGATGCGGCGCAGGGTGGCGCGGGCGAAGGGACGATGGTCCTGCTGCGCGTTCATGACGCTGTGCAGCTGACTCCAGGCGGTGACTTCCATGCTCATGAGGGGAACGTTAAGACCTCGACCAAACTTGAGGTCAAGGGTTCACCCGCACGCGCGACTCTCGTCCCTCCGCCCCCTGCCGCGTCTGTTGACCCGGGTGTACCAGGAACGTACTTTCGCTTCAACTCTTGCGGCCGCTCCAGAAGTTGGCCCCGCCCCGAGGTGAGAAGGCGAACGCATGCGTGATGTACGAAGGCGTACTCTGCTGTCCGCGATCGGCGCCACGACGGCCGCGGCAGGCGCGGTGGGCGCCGCCGGGGCAGCGGGGACGGGCCCCGCGCACGCCGCGCCCGGCCGCCCCGGGACCGGCCGCCGGACCCCACGATCACCGCGACGCAGCTGCTGGACCGTATGACTGTCGAAGAGAAGCTGGGGCAGCTCCAGCAGCTGCCGCTGGGGCTGGGACACGGGTCCCGGTGGCGGCGCGTCCGAAGCCGCCGCGAAGGCCGAGGAGGAGGCTCGCGCGGGCCGGCTCGGCTCCGTCCTGAGCATCTTCGGCGCGAGGACCACCAACGCCCTCCAGCGCGTCGCCGTCGAGGAGTCCCGGCTCGGGATTCCGCTGGTCTTCGGGCTCGACGTCATCCACGGCTGCTGGACGACGTTCCCGGTCCCGCTGGCGCAGGCCGCGAGCTTCGACCCGGACGTGGCGCGGACGGACGGCGAGGTCTCGGCCGCGGAGGCGCGTTCGAACGGCGTGCACTGGACGTTCTCGCCGATGATGGACGTGACGCACGAGCCGCGCTGGGGCCGCGTCGCCGAGAGCAACGGCGAGGACCCCTACCTGACGGCGGCCTTCGCCGCGGCGAAGGTGCGGGGTTACCAGGGCGAGCCGGGCGAGGGCGGCTCCGCGGCCTACGGCGCGCGGAACCGCGTCGCCGCCTGCGCCAAGCACTTCGTCGCCTACGGCGGTGCCGAGGGCGGCCGCGACTACAACACCGTGGACGTCTCGGAGTCGCGCCTGCGCAATCTTCACCTGCCGCCGTTCAAAGCGGCGCTGGAAGCCGGCGCGGCCACGGTGATGGCCTCCTTCAACACCATCAGCGGCGTCCCCGCGCACGGCAACTCCCACACGCTCACCGAGATCCTGAAGAAGGAGTGGGGCTTCGACGGCGTCGTCGTCAGCGACTGGAGCGGCGTCCAGGAGCTGATCCCGCACGGCTTCGCCGAGGACGGCGCCGCGGCGGCCCGCCTCGCCCTCGACGCGGGCGTCGACATGGAGATGACCAGCACGCACCTGGTCACGTACGGCAAGAAGCTGCTGCGCGAGGGGAAGATCGGCGGCCGTCGGCTCGACGACGCGGTCGCCCGCGTCCTGCGCCTCAAGTTCGACCTCGGGCTCTTCGACGATCCGTACGCCGATGAGGGCGACGCCATCCACGGGCCGACCGCCGCCACGCGCGCGGCGGCCCGCAAGACGGCCGCGCGCTCGATGGTCCTCCTGAAGAACGACGATCACCCGGCGGGCAAGGGCCACCCGGGAAGCAAGGGCAAGGCGCTTCCGCTGAAGCCGTCCGTCCGGTCCCTCGCGGTCGTCGGCCCGTTCGGTGACTCCGACGACCTCCTCGGCACCTGGTCGTTCCCGGAAGCCGTGAAGAAGTACCCCTCGGTGACGGTCCTTGACGCGGTCCGGCGTGCGGCGCCGGGCGCGAAGGTGACGTACGCGCGTGGTGTGGACGCCGAGGGCGAGGACACGGGAGGCATTCCGGAGGCGGTGGCCGCGGCGAAGGCGGCCGACGTGACCGTGGTGGTGGTCGGGGAGCCGCCCGCGATGAGCGGCGAGGCGGCGTCGCGCAGCGACATCGCTGCCCGGCGGGCAGGAGAAGCTGGTGGCGGCCGTCGCCGCGACCGGGAAGCCGTTCGTGGTCGTCCTCGTCAACGGCCGTCCGCTGACCATGAGCGGCTGGCTGGACGCGGCCCCCGCCGTCCTGGAGGCCTGGCATCCGGGCCTGGAGGCGGGGAACGCCATCGCCGACGTGCTGTTCGGCGGGGTCGCCCCTGGGGGCAAGCTGCCCGTGTCGTTCCCGCGCGCGGTCGGCCAGATCCCGGTCCACTACAACCACGAGTCGACGGGCCGCCCTTACGACGCCGGAAACAAGTACTCCTCGAAGTACCTGGACCTGCCCCCCGACCCGCAGTTCCCGTTCGGCCACGGCCTGAGCTACACGACGTTCGCCGTCGGCGAGCCGAGGCTGAGCCGCGAGCGGATCGCGGCGCGCGCCTTGCGCGAGGGCGACACCCTGGAGGTCTCGGTGAGCGTCACGAACACGGGGGACCGGGCGGGCGACGAGGTCGTCCAGCTGTACGTCCATGACCTCACCGCGAGCATCACGCAACCGGTACGCAAGCTGCGCGGCTTCCGCCGGGTCACGCTGAAGCCCGGCGCGTCCCGCACGGTCCGCTTCCGGATCGGCGCCGACGACCTCGGCTTCTGGACGAACGCGCCGGACGGGGAGTTCCGCGTCGAGGAGGGCGTGGTGGATCTCTACGTGGGCAACAGCTCGCGGGCCACGGCCAGGCGGAGGCTGACGATCACCTGACAGAGGCGGCGGCCGCCCGGCGAGGGACGAGATGCGGTGAGCCGGATGAGCCCCCATGCTGGGAAGGACGGCTCACACCTAGGAGGCCGACGATGTCTGTGATGGACAAGCTCAAGCAGATGCTCAAGGGCCACGAGGACAAGGCCGGCAAGGGCATCGACAGGGTCGGCGACTTCGTCGACGGCAAGACCCAGGGCAAGTACAGCGGTCAGGTCGACACCGCGCAGGACCAGCTGAAGAACCGGTTCGGCGGCGATCAGGGCCAGGAGCCTCCGCGGTAGTGACGCGAACGCCGGAGCGCCGAGGGCCAGGGGATGCCCATCCTCTGGCCCGCGGCGTCGTTCCTGAGCGCTAGCCCAGTTCGAGGGACGTGACCCCGAAGACCCGCTCCCGCGCGAAGTCCCTGACGGGTCCGGTGTACATGCGGGCCGTGTCGAAGGTGGGCTTCATGCCGCGCGCCTCGGCCAGCGCGACGGCCTCCGCGTTGGACTCGGGCACGTCGATGGCGACCGGTCTGCCGTCCGCCTCCGTGATCAGCGCATCCAGCAGCGCCTCGGCGTCGGCGCGCGTGTCCGCGAAGAGCGGCCCGACGCGCAGGGCGTCCCGGCCCGGCCGCAGGACGCCGTACCCCGTTCAGGAGCCGTCGACGATGCGGGCGAGGGCACGGTGGCCGGGGGGCGGCGAGCCAGGACTCCAGGAAGCGTGGCCGGTCGGCGGGCAGGCACCGCGCGTCGTACGCCAGGAGCGCCCGCAGGCCCGCCGCCTCGACGGGGCGTACATGCCGGTCGGGCTCCTCCCCCGCCGAGAGGGCGCCGATGTACGCAGCGTGCCGTGCTCCCGGGTGAAGCCCGAGCGGCGGTAGTTGTTCTGCTGGGCGGGGACGCCGTCCAGGCCCACCGTGCGGCCCGCGGCGTGCTCCAGGCCCGTCGCCACGTGCGAGGCCGAAGCCGCGGCCGCGCTGGTCGGGGCGGACGAGGTAGAAGCCGGAGGAAGGCGTAGTCCTGACCGTAGTTGACGACGGAGACCGCGGACACGGGCTCGTCGCCGAGGCGTCCCACGAAGAACCCCTCGGGGTCCTGCGCGAAGAACGAGGGGGCGTCGCCGAGTCCGGGGTTCCAGCCCTCGTCCGCCGCCCATCCGGTCACCACACGCCAGTCGTCGAGCGTCGCCCGTGAGACCACGAGCCGCCCGGGGGCCGTATCCGCCATCGCTGCACCCTTCTCGATCCGACACGGTGCGCCGTGCACCAGCGCACGCACCGGGTGCATCCTGCCCGAGCGCGCCACGGCCGACGCCCGTCTCGGCCAATGCCCCTGTCGGCCGATGCCCGTCTCAGCCGTCGCCCGCCACGTGCCGGTCCCTGGCGGCGCCGAGTCCGGCGAGACCTGCGGCACGAGCAGGACCAGCAGCAGGACGAGCGGCACGGTTCAGCTGTGCGACGCGTCGTGCACGGCTCCGAGGACGGTCGGCCCGGTGGCGGCGAGGATGTAGCCGAAGCACTGGGCCATGCTGGAGAGTTGGGAGGCGTGCCGGGCGTCGGGCGCCCGCTGCACGATGAACAGCAGCGCCAGGCTGATGGCCGCGCCCTGGCCGAGGCCGAGCAGGGTCATCCACAGATAGGCGCCGCCGACCGGCGCGGCGAGCAGCCCCGCGAAGCCGAGCGCGCAGAGCACGGCGGCGAGCGCGGAGAGCGTGCCCGAGCGCAGCCGCCGGCCGACGATCACCGGGGCGAGGAACGAACCCGCGATGCCGAGCAGCGAGGAGAAGGAGAGCATCCAGCCGGCGTCGCCCGGTGCCATGCCGGCGTCCTGGAAGACGGTCGGCAACCACGCGGCCGCCGCGTAGTAGTTGAGGGACTGCAGGCCCATGTACGCGGTGACCTGCCAGGCCAGCGGGGAGCGCCACAGGCCGCGTACGGGATGCGCCGCCTGCCGGGCCGCGGCCGCGCCCACCCTCGTACGCGAACGGATCTGCGGCAGCCACACGAGCAGCGCGACGACCGCGAGGGCGCCCCAACAGGCGAGCGTGGTACGCCAGTTCATGCCGCTGGCCTGCTGCACGGGCAGGGTGACGCCGGCCGCGAGCGCGGCGCCGCCGAACAGCGACATCGAGTACAGGCCGGTCATCAGTCCGGCCTTCGCGGGGAAGTCCCGCTTGATCAGGCCGGGCAGCAGGACGTTGGCGACGGCGATGCCCGCGCCGATGACGACGGTGCCCGCGAAGAGGGCCGCGACGGAGTCGAGCAGGCGCAGGGCCGTGCCCGCGCAGATCAGCGCCATGGTGGCGAGCAGCGAGCGCTCCATGCCGAAGCGGCGGCCGAGCCGGGGCGCGACGGGTGCGAGCAGCCCGAAGCAGAGCAGCGGGAGGGCGGTGAGCAGGCTGGTGGCGGCGGCCGACATGCCGCTGTCGCCGCGGATGGTGTCGGCGAGCGGGGAGACGGCGACGAGGGCGGGGCGGAGGTTCAGCGCGAGGAGCACGACTCCGAGGGCGAGCAGGAACGCGTGGCGGGAGCGGGGCGGCCCCTGGTCCGCCGCGGAGGTGGCGGGGCCCCCGCCCTGCGCGTCCCGGGCGGCTGCTGCCGTGTCATTCATGTGCTGCTCCCGCGTCGTTCTGCTCGGAGTCCGGGCCGTCCAGCGGCTGGTCGCGCAGTGCGGCCACGCCCTCGGCGAGATGGGCGAGTACGGCGGCCTCGGCGCCCTGGGGGTCGCGCGCCTCGATGGCGTCGACGATCGCCTGGTGGGCGTCGAACTGGTGACGGACCGCGTCGGGCACGGGGGCGGCGACGACCGACTGGAGCGTCTCGCGCAGGACGTCGCTGAGGTGCCCGTACAGCTCGGCGAGGACGCCGTTGTGCGAGGCCTCGGCGACCGTGCGGTGGAAGGCCATGTCCGCGTCGATGAACGCCGCCGTGTCGCCGCTCTCCCAGGCCCGTCCGCGCTCGGCGAGAGCGGCCCGTAGCGTCACGAGGTCCTTCTCCGTACGGCGCTCCGCGGCGTGGCGGGCGGCGTCGCGCTCCAGGCAGGCACGCACTTCGTACGCTTCGAGCACCCCGGCTCTGCGCAGTCTGCGCTGCACGGCCGCCCCGAAGTCGCTGTTGGCGCGCACGTACGTGCCGTCGCCCTGGCGGGGTTCGAGCATGCCGGTGTGCACGAGCGCCCGGACCGCCTCCCGCACGGTGTTGCGGCCCACGGCGAGCTGCTCGACGAGGAGCGGCTCGGCCGGGATCTTCTCCCCGACCTTCCACTCGCCATCGGAGATGAGGCTCTCCATCTGGGCGATGACCAGGTCGACGAGGTTGGTCCTGGCGGCACTGCGCAAGGGCATGGGTCGGCACCGTCTCTTTCACTCAGGGAACCCTAGACATGGGAACATCCCATGTTTCGCCTGTCAAAAGCGCCGCCGTGGACGCGCGAGGTACCCGCCGCACGGATTTCGTTCGAGGTTTTACCTTTGAGAGCTGGTCTAGACCTTGACAGGTTCAGACCATTTTCGCTTGAGTCACCGACACCCCCATGGCGGCGCGGGCCCCAGCCCCCGCTCCGCCCGTTAGGAGATGTCGCATGATCAAACGCCTCATCAGCCTCGCGGCCGCCCTGGCCGCGAAGCGCGCTGATCGTCCTCGGCCCGGCCGCCTCCACCGCGTCCGCCGCCGAGTGCGCCTCACCCTGGAGTTCCTCGACCGTCTACACCGGCGGCAAGTCCGCCTCGTACAACGGACACAACTGGACCGCCAAGTGGTGGACCCAGAACGAGACACCGGGCCGCTCCGACGTCTGGGCGGACCAGGGCACTTGTGGTGGCGGCACGGGTCCGGGCAACCCCGATCCGTCCGGCTTCGTGGTCAGCGAGGCCCAGTTCAACCAGATGTTCCCGAACCGGAATTCGTTCTACACGTACAAGGGCCTGACCGACGCGCTCAAGGCCTACCCCGGCTTCGCCAACACCGGCAGCGACACCGTCAAGCGCCAGGAAGCGGCGGCGTTCCTCGCCAACGTCAGCCACGAGACGGGCGGCCTGGTCCACGTCGTCGAACAGAACCAGAACAACTACCCCCACTACTGCGACAAGACCCAGCCCTACGGCTGCCCCGCCGGACAGGCCGCCTACTACGGCCGCGGGCCGATCCAGCTCAGCTGGAACTTCAACTACAAGGCGGCGGGCGACGCGCTCGGCATCGACCTGCTCAACAACCCCTGGCTGGTGGAGCGGAACCCGGCCATCGCCTGGCAGACGGGCCTTTGGTACTGGAACACCCAGAGCGGCCCCGGCACCATGACCCCGCACAACGCCATGGTCAACGGCGCCGGCTTCGGTGAGACCATCCGCGCGATCAACGGCACCCTGGAGTGCAACGGCGGCAACCCCGCCCAGGTCCAGAGCCGCGTCGACAAGTACAAGGCGTTCACGCAGATCCTGGGCACCACGCCCGGCTCGAACCTGAGCTGCTGACACGCGTCCGGGCGGGCCCGCGGGTCGGGCGCCCGGTACGTCACACCACCGGAGGCAGCCTGATGCCGCCGGTGCCAGCCTCACACCACCGGCGACAGCCTTACGCCAGTGGTTCCAGCCGGAACACCGGGTGGCGCGCCGCCTCGGCGGCGAACTCCTCGTCCGACGACTCGTCGGTCACGTCGAAGTAGGCCCTGGTGACCGGCACTTCGCGCCAGTACTGCCGCAGCACCGGCACACTCTCCTCGGGCCCCAGCTCGACCACCTTGAGCATCCGCGACCTGCCGCCCCGGCTGAGCCCCACCTGACCGGCCGCGCGGGCGTTGCGCACCCACTGGCTCACCCCGTAGGCGGCGACGAGCCAGCGCTCGTCGCCGTGCGCCATCACGTCGACCGGCGTGGAGTAGGAACGGCCGCTCTTCCTGCCGCGCACCGTCAGGTTGTGGCGGTAGCCCTTGCCGAGGCCGAGCCGGGTCATCGTGTGGAACACCCGATTGATCACACGTGTGCCGGCGTTCATGCGATACGTCTTCGCCATCACCCCTCCGTAGGCCGAAAGCACGGAGCTTACGACGCGGCCAGCAACTGGTCGGCACCGAGGCGAGCTTGACGTGCCGGTTCGGGCGAGCCGGAGATCGCGGCGGCCGTCATGGCCCCTTCCGCGAGGAGGACGAGCGGGGCGACGACGTGCTCGGGCCCGCCCGCCGCCGCCACGAGACCGGCGAGATAGTCGTGGAATGCCCTCTTGTGCGCCCTGACGGCGTCGGCGACCGCCGGATCGACGGCGCCCAGTTCCCCGTAGGCGTTGATGAAGGCGCACCCCCGGAAGTCCGGTTCGGTGAACCACTCGTACAGCCAGTCGTAGACGGCGAGGACCCGCTCCCGGCCCGCGGGGCATGCCTCGACATGGGCGGCGAGCCGGGCCCGCCAGCGGCCGTCGCGGCGGTCGAGGCAGGCGCGGACCAGCTCCGACTTGGACGGGAAGACCTGGTAGAGCCGCTTGAGCGAGACGCCGGAGGCCTCGCGGACCTGGTCCATGCCGACCGCCTGGACACCGCGGGCGTAGAACAGCTCCTCCGCGGCGTCGAGGAGCCTGGCCTCGGCTTCCGCGTGATCCATGGCGCCTCCGGGGACCTTCGAGAACGTACGTTCTCCTACCCTACTACGCCCCCTCCTCTGTGCGGCGTTGCGCGAGAACGGTCGTTCTCGCTACGGTGGCGACCCCGCGAGAGAACGACCGTTCTCCCTCTCGCGGCCAAGCGCTCACACCCCTGCCCGCACCCCGTGAAGGAAGTCATGACCAGCACCGCCGCCCGTCCCCCCGTCCCGCCCTTCACCCCAGAGTCGGCCGCCGAGAAGGTCCGTCTCGCGGAGGACGGCTGGAACAGCCGCGACCCCGAGAAGGTGGCCCTCGCCTACAGCGCGGACTCCCGCTGGCGCAACCGCGCCGAGTTCGTCACCGGGCGCGACGCCATCGTCGCCTTCCTGACCCGCAAGTGGGCCCGCGAACTCGACTACCGCCTCGTCAAAGAGCTGTGGGCGCACTCCGAGGACCGCATCGCGGTGCGCTTCGCGTACGAGTGGCACGACGACTCCGGCCAGTGGTACCGCTCGTACGGCAACGAGAACTGGGAGTTCACCGCGGACGGCCTGATGCGCGCCCGCCACGCCTGCATCAACGACCTCCCCATCCGGGAGTCCGACCGGCTGTACCACTGGCCGCTCGGCCGCCGCCCCGACGACCACCCCGGCCTCACCGAGCTGGGCCTGTGAACCGGTGCCGGACCCGATCGGGCGAAAACGGACCCGGGCAGCCGTGTGTCAGCCCCGGCCGCGCGGGGCACCCGGTCGGCGACAACGGCCCGGGGCACCGGGCCTGACCGTCCAACGACCGCCAAGGAGGTCCACGTGACCACCGCACGCGACATCATGACGCCGGGCGCCGAGTGTGCCGGAGCCGAGGAGACCGTCACCCAGGCGGCCACGAAGCTCACCGAACTCGGCGTCGGCGCCCTGCCCATCTGCGGCACCGACGACCGCCTCAAGGGCGTCATCACCGACCGGGACATCGTGGTCAAGGTGCTCGGCAAGGGGAAGGACCCCGCCAAGGTCCTCGTGAAGGAGCTCGCGCAGAGCGAGGCCGTGACGATCGGCGCGGACGACAGTGTCGACGAGATCTTCGCGACCATGACCAGCCACAAGGTCCGCCGACTGCCCGTGATCGACGGACACCGGCTCGTGGGCATGGTGGCACTCGCCGACGCGGCCCGCGCCCTGTCCGACCCCAAGACCGGACAGCTCCTGGAGGCCCTCTCCACCGACTGACGGCACGCGCCGCCCGGGGCGGAGCGCGCGGCCCCGCCCGGGCGGCGC